>CAYTJG010000221.1:0-10945 GCA_964437865.1 uncultured Bifidobacteriaceae bacterium
CGGGGCAAAAGGCCACCAGCGGCACCATCACGGTTACCGGCGCGCAGGTGCTGGCCCATCGCTATAGCTTTGTGAGCGACGCCTCGGATTCCGTGGGCGGCGCCAACGGCACAATTGTTCCACCAGGCGGTGCTGGCACTGCGGTGACGATTAACAACGGCTTGGTGCTGCCGGGCGGCGGCGGCAACAACTATTCGGGTTACGTCACCCTGCCGAGTGAAATCCTCACCAATTGTTCCTCCGTGTCCATTGAGTGCTGGCTGAATCAGGCGACGGCCAATGGCTGGGCGGAGGCCATCGATTTTGCCAATAATACGAGCCAGACCTTCGGGTTGATTACTGATCCAGAGGACAACGGCTCGCATCTGGAAGTGGCCTTCACGCCGCATTCCGATGGGCAGGAACTGGACTCCGCGATCGCCTTCCCCAACGGGGTGACGCAGCATGTGGTTTACAGCTATAACAACTTCAACTTGGTGGGCAATCTGTACACCAACGGCGCCCTGGTGGGGACCACGACCTTCCCCGACCCGAGCTATTCCCCGTCTGAAATTGGCGGCAACACCAACGAACTGGGCAATGATATTTACGGCGACTCCCAGTTCCAAGGCACCATCTATGAACTCCGCATTTGGAATGGTGCCGTCTCGCCCGTGTATGTGGCGGCGAGCGCCCTCGCTGGTCCCAATGTGGTCATCACCAACTTGGTGCCGACGTCGCTCAGCCTGACCGTGACCAACACCAGCCTGTTGGGCGCGGCGACCGAGCAGGCCACCCTCACGGGCAATCTCGTGCAGGTGTCGAATGTTGGGCTTACGGGGGCGGCGACCAATTGGGTCAGCAGCAATCCCACGGTGCTCTCGGTTAGCAGCAGCGGTTTGATCACGGCGCTCAACGGTGGCACCGCCACGGTCAGCGCCACGGTCAATGGCGTTACGGCGACGAGTGCCATCATCACGGTGTCCTCGACCTTCCCGAATCCGGTCCTGAAGCCGGGCAACCTCACGCTGGCGGTGGGTGATACGGCCACCTTTGCCACTTTGGCCTACGGCGGCAGCCTGACTTATCAGTGGAGCAAAGACTCCGCCGCCATCACCGGCGCCACCAACAATACCCTCACCTTGGCGAACCTTACGTTGGCGGACGCCGGCACCTACTCGGTGCAGATCGCCAATAGTCTCGGCACCACGAATGTCTCGGCCACGTTGACCGTTGAATCCGCCATCCTGCTTCACCGCTATAGTTTCGCGAGCGATGCGTCGGATTCCGTGGGCGGTGCCAACGGAACGCTGGTGACGGGCAAGGACGGCAGTTCGGCCACCATTAGTGCCGGTCTCTCGCTGCCGGGAAATACGTCTGGTGGTTATGGCCAATCCGGTTATCTGGCGCTCCCCGCCGGCCTGTTGACCAACACCACTTCGTTGACCATCGAGTGCTGGTTTTCCGAGAACTCACAGAACACCTGGGCGGAGGTCTGGGATTTCGGCAGCAGCACCAGCCAGAACTTCGGTCTCATTCCGAACCCGCCGTCGGGCGCGAACGGCGGCAACATGGAATTGGCCTTCACCCCAAATGGTGGGGAAGAGGACCTGCAGACCTCATTTCCGTTCCCCACGAGCACGGAGGAGTATGTCACCCTCACTTATGTGAATCCCACGCTGCAGGCCAACCTCTACACCAACAGTGTGCAGGTCGCCAATCGCACGCTGGGCGGCGCCACCTATCGTCCGGGCAGCTTTAATGCGCCGGGCGGCACCACCGAAAACTCGCTGGGCAACGATGTGTACGGCGACGATCAGTTCAGCGGCACGATCTATGAGTTCCGCGTCTGGGACGGTGCGGTTTCGCCCCTGTACCTCGCCATCAGTGCGGCGGCTGGGCCCAGTGTGGTGGTGACCAACTTGGTGCCCACGGCATTGACCGTCAGCGTCAGCACCCCCATGACGGACGGTCAAACCCAGCAAGCGGTGGTCACCGGCAATTTTGTCAATGCTTCCGGCATCACCGTCACCAGCTCGGCCACCAACTGGATCAGCAGCAATCCCTCCGTCCTCACCGTCACCAGCAGTGGTTTGGTGACCGCGATCGGTTCGGGCAGCGCCACGATCAGCGCCACGGTCAACGGGTTCACGGGCACCAGCGCCTCGGTCAGCGTGCCCAACAGCGCGCCCATCATCACGTCTGAACCGCAGTCGGCGGAAACCCTGTTGGTCGGGGCCACCCTGAAAACCGGCGTCACTTGCAACGGCACCCCGCCGTTCACGTTCTTCTGGTTCACCAACAGCAGCAAGGTGCCGGTCAGCGTTTCCTCGTCAGGAGCCCTGACGGTGCGCGATCTCCAGCTCGCTGCCAATGGCAACACCTATACGTGCGTGATCAGCAACGCCTACGGCACAGTCACCAGCTCCAGCCTGACCCTGACCGTGGTGGCCGCCAGCGCTTATCAAACGGCCTTGCTGCAATACCAGCCCATGGCATATTGGCCGTTGGATGAAACCACCGGCACGGTGGCCTACGACCTGGCCGGCGGCCATGACGGAACCTACAACGGCGGTTACTCATTGGGCCAAACTGGACCGGCCAACACGTTCTTTGGCACCGACAGCTTGGGTGCCACGTTCGACGGCTCGTCGGCTTACGTTGATGTCCCTGAGGGGCCCTTCAACCTCACCAACGCCCTCACCGTGGTTGCCTGGGTTAACCTGACCGTGTCACCCGGATTCGATGACGTGATTGGACATGGTGATAAATCCTGGCGTATCAGCGTCAATAGCAGCGGGGATCCCGGAGCCAATGATGGCAACGTGCCGGCCGATGCGACCAGCTCAACGTCCATCTTCGATGGCAACTGGCATCAAGTGGTGTACACCTTCAGCGGGTTCCTCGGTGAGGCTGGCAACGGCTCACTCTATGTGGATGGCGCACCGGTGGCCCACAACGAAATCGACTCGGCTCCGCCGGGAGATGCTCTGGATGTGTGGATCGGCGGCGCCCCGGATTATCCGACGGCCCGGCTGCTTGGGGCCACGATTGCCGACGTGTCGGTCTTTGCCTACTCGCTCACGGCGAACCAGGTGACGAACCTGTTCAATGGCAACTATGTGGCGGGGCCGGACCTGCTCACCATCAGCAGCACCACCTCCGGTTTGCAGCTCGACTGGCAGGCGGGGGCGCTCATGCAGGCGCCGACGCTGGCTGGACCGTGGACCACTAACTACGCCGCTGTTCCGCCTTATACGGTGCCGGTGGGTGGCAGCAACCAGTTCTTCAAGCTGTTGATCAATCCGTAAATAAGACGGCGCTGGGTTTACCACCCAGAGACCTTTCAACACGGCCGGGGCTTGCGCCCCGGCCGTTCTTTTTTGGGGATTCAAGGTGCCGGCTTCAGCCGCCGGCGCAGCGCCTGCGCGTGGGCCTGGGCCAGGGCATTGCCGGGATTCTGCTCCAGCACTTTCTCAAATTGAATCAGGGCCTCGGCGTCATGTTCCGCGTGTTCGAGGGCCAGGCCCAGGTTCAGGCGCGCCTCGGCCAGCCCCGGCATGAGGCGGACAGCTTCGCGAAATTGGTCGGCCGCCTCCGCTGCCTTGCCATCACGTCCCAGTTCGAGACCGTAAAGATAATGGGCATCCATCAAATCGGGGGCCAATTGGACCGCCTCGGCGTAACGCGCCTCGGCCTCGGTGTGGCGTCCCAGCGCCACGAGGTTCTGCCCCGCCGCCACATAGACCGGAGCCGCCGAAGGATTCAGTCGGATCAGCTCATCGTAATTGGTGGCGGCGGCCTCGCGCCAACCGTGGCGCTCACAAAAATGGGTCAGCGCGGTCAATTCCGGGAGACGCTTGATGCGATTGTGTACTGCCTGGCGATAACAATCCTCCGCCTCCGCTGGATGGCCCGTTTGTTCGAGGATCTGACCCAGGCCCAGCCAGGCCAACCCGAAACGCGGATTGACCGCCAGTGCGTGATGGAATTCGCGGATGGCTTCATCGCGCCGGCCGAGATCGTTCAATGACTGTGCCAGCCCCTCTAACGCCCACACATCCCGGGAGTCTAATTGAAACGCGCGGCGAAAGGCGGTCACGGCCGGCTCATATTGGTGTTGCTTGGCCAGAATGACGCCTAATTCCGAGGCGTCCGGTGAACTGGCCGGCAGCAAATCGAGGGCCTGCGCCGCGTTGGTGGCCGCGTCCGCGAGTTCGCCGGCCTGATCGTCCAGGATCGCGAGCTGTTCGTGCAGCAGGGCATCCTCGGGCGCGGTGGCAAGGGCGCTCCGGCAGGCTTCCTGTGCCGCCTTGATTCCCGGCGGCTGGCTGGCGCCGTTCAATTGAACCAGCGACTGCCCCAGACGCTGAAGTTCCGCCGCGTGATTCAGTTGGCGGTTGAACGGCGGATCGAACAGACGGGAATGAATTCCCGACAGGGCCTCCTGCCGGTCCCAATCAGTCCAAGCCAGGCGCTTGGCGCAGGCGGCCTCCGTTGGCCAAGGCTGGCTGGCGGCGGTCTGCCCGGCCACGGGAGCGGGCAGGAGTTTTTCCAACTGCCGGGCCACGGTGCCGGCCAGCAGATAATTGCCGTCGAAGGTCAGATGAACGTGCTCATAGAACACATCGTCTCCGGGCAAGCCCTCCGGACTGTGGGCGGCAAACGCCTGCTCCGTATCGGCCAGCACCACGCCCGGATTCCCCTCCCGGACGGCCGTTTGGCGGATGATCTCGTTCAGCCGGCGGTCGCACCGGAAACGCAGCGTATCCAGGTCCCGCGCCGCTGCGAACTGTTCCCGGGCGGCGTCGGCCTGGCCGAGGGCCAGCGCACAGTCGCCCAGGCGAAAGCGAAGCTCGGCAAACTCATTGTCAATGGCGGCGGCTTGGTGAAACCAGTTGGCGGCTTCCGCCGGCCGGCCGGCCGCTTGGGCGGCCGTCCCGTTTTGATAAAGCGCTTCCCATTGTTTCAGGTCGGCCGCGGCCAGGTCTTTCCGGTGAGCGGAGGCAAACGGCGCACAGTCCCGCAAATTGACGGCCACGGTGCTCACGACCACGCCGGCGCCGCTGGCCCGCCCGGCCGCCACGATGTCCGAGAGATTGCGCGCAAAATGGGCATAGACCGCCCGCATGCGGGGATCGTCCGCCGGGACTTGTTGATTGAGAAACATTTCCATGCCGCCCCATTCGCCTTGGTTCACCGGCGATTGGTGGACGAGGCCACGCAGGCTGTCCAGCAGCTGGCCGAGGCGGGTGGTCTTCAGGGCGAGATTCGCCCGGATCAAGGGCAGCGGGAGGGCCTGCTGGCCGAAAACGGTGCCGGCGCCAAAGGGTCCCACCACTTCATTGTTGCCCATGTAAATCACCCACAGGTCGGCATCGAGGTCCGCGCAGTCCCGGGCGATGGGCAGGATGACATTGGAATTGATGGCCACGATGCCGGCGTTGACCACCTCGAAGCGGGTGCCGGGATAGCGCAATTCCAACATGGCCTGCAACAGGCGCGCCAGGCCAAACCGGGGTTGCGGATCGCCCAGCGCCGCCGATTCGCCCAGAACCACGATGCGGACCGTGTGGGCGTCCTTTTTCCGGGGCAGGCAAATCGCTTCGGGCTCGCGCGCCATGGCCGCGCCAAAAAAACGCCAGCCGAACTGGTTGTTCTGCACCAGTACGGCTTGACCGTGGCGTTCCGCCGGCAGAAGGAACTTCGTGGGATAGCCAAAGCCAGCCAGCCGTAACGCCACTTCGGTGGCGCCCAAGACGGCCACGGGCACGCCCACGGCCAGGGCCAACCGGAAGGCCCAGACTTTCCGCCGGCTCGGGACCGACGATTCGCCCCGGACACTGTCCGCGCTCCGCCCGGCTTTCCTTTTTCCGCGGGTTTGCTTCATCTCAGATTGATACCTGAAGGGTGCCCGGCTTCAAGTTATTTTCGGGGCGGGTCTCCAAAACCCGGTCCGCGCGCGTCCGGGGCGCTGAGGCGTTCGCGTGGACCGGCTGCGGGCGTATTGAGGGGCGCGCGGTGGGGCGGCCTTTCGTTGCGGAGCGTGTTCGGCGGGTGATGACCGGTCCGGAATCACATCGCAGCGGCCGAGGACGGCCGCGGTCCGCGGCGCTTCGCGATTGCGAGGCGCAGGGCGAACGCGCCAGCGTCGTCGGAGTGCGGTGGCCCTCCACCGCTTTGGCACACGTCCCCATTTCCAACCCAAGTAATCATGGTTTGCTTACTCGGGCCGCGTCTCTGCGCGAGCCATGCGACGTCCACCCATAGCCGCGCCCGGGCAAAATTCATTTGCCGGCTGGTTGGCAGGATTCGCGTTGGGCCAAAGCTCCAGAGGACTGGAGCACTCCAGGACGCGGGCGCGTTTCCCGGGCACCCCTTCGGTCGCGCCGCGCTGAGCCGTGCGCGTGTTGCGGCCGCAGGGCAGGGGGTGGGGCGAGCTGGGAGCGGCCTTTCGTTGCGGGGCCATTCTGGCGGGTGATGACCGGTCCGGAATCACATCGCAGCGCCCGAGGACGGGCGCACTCCGATTCGTGGATCCGCCGCCGGGCCCATAAGCACAATCAATTCCAACGGCGCGCCAATCAATGTCAAGGAATCCTGTGGCCAGTTCATGCCACATGACGATTCGGTCTTCTGGGCGTAGCTTGTCGAGGAACCGGAAAACACACACGCATGGCGTCGTCGCCATGGCACGTTCCTTTCCGGCCAGCATGTTTGATAATGAAAGTTTGGAATATGAGAATGAACCTCTCTTGTAATGAGACCCGTGGCTGCGCCCGCCTGCCCAAGACCCGCCGTGGCGCGTTTACCCTGATCGAGCTTTTGGTGGTGATCGCCATCATTGCCATCTTGGCGGCAATGTTGCTTCCCGCCTTGTCCAAAGCCAAGCAAAAGGCCAAGCAGTCCGCCTGCATTAACAACATGCGGCAGATTGGCATTGCCCTGACCATGTATGTCAATGATTATGCCCAGTATCCCAGTTGCCTGACACAGTCGGGCGCGAGCTATTATGTCTGGCAACCCCGGCTTGTGACTCTCATGGCCAATAATCGAAACGTTTTCTTCTGTCCGGCAGCCTTGCCCCAAAGTGCCTGGGATACCAACGTGAATTCGACCGTTAAACCACTAAACGGTGAAAATGGCAAGATTGACCCCTATGGTATCTTGACCGGCGGTGCAAACGATCAGGGAACCCGGTTTTCGTTGGGGTATAATGATTGGGGCATCGACCGAAGCGGTGCGGTGCTAGGCATGGGCGCCGATGTCGGCACCACCCCGATAAAAGATTCGAATTTGCGCAGTCCGGCCAACATGATTGCCGTGGCCGATGTGCGGTCAGATACGCCGGCAGGTCAGATACAATTCAGCGCCAATACGACTCCCCCGACTTCGTGGACGACCGGGCAGGACCCGACGTGGCATCCCCAGGTTCCCTGCAATCGCCACAACTACCGCACGGATCTGCTGTTCGCGGATTCTCACGTGGAAAGTGCCAAGCGGAGTGACGTTATTAACCCGAACAACAACTATTGGCGGGCGCGCTGGAATAACGACAACGATCCGCATTTGGATGTCACCTGGACGGTGCCGGCCGGTTATAGTGCGATTGAGCAATAAGAGGCTTACATAACCTGCCCTGATTTATAGCATCTTCATGAAATATCATTTTCACCACGCCCTGAAGTTTTTTTTACTTTTTCTCGCCGCCTCAATGGGCATTTCAAACCGTGTTCAGGCGGTGGCCCTGCGTCCCCCGTCCGTTCCTTTGGTGGCGTGCGATCCGTATTTCAGCATCTGGTCACCGGGCGACCAGTTGACGGAGGTCAACACCACGCATTGGACCGGCAAAGCCCAGCGGCTGGCCAGTTTGGTGCGGGTGGACGGCAAAGCATATCGGTTGATGGGCACGGAGCCGGCGGACGTGCCGGCCTTGCCGCAGTCCAAACTCGAGGTGTTGCCGACGCGCACCCTCTATACGTTTCAAGGCGTGGGGATCCGGCTCACGCTGACCTTTATGACCGCGGCTCTGCCGGAGGACATCGATTTGTTGTCGCGCCCGGTCACGTACGTCAATTGGTCGGCCGAGTCGACGGATGGCCAAAAGCACACGGTCGCCGTGTATTTTGACGCCCGCTCGGAAGCCGCGGTGAACGTGCCGTCGCAGGCGGTTACTTTCCAACCGGCCGAGGCGGCCGGCCTCAAGGCTTGGCGCGTGGGCACGGTGGAGCAGCCCATCCTGCAAAAACGGGGCGACGATCTGCGGATCGACTGGGGTTATCTCTATGTGGCGGCGAGCACCAAGGAGAAGCACACGAGCATTGTCGCCAATACGGCGCAGGCCGCCCGGGCTGGCTTTGTGGCCAATGGCAGTCTGGCGACCGCCGCCGATCCGGCCGCCTTGCGGGACAATGCCCGCAATGATTCAGTGATCGCCTTTGCCGCCGATTTGGGCACCGTTCGGGAGCACGCCGTCTCCTGCTGGATGATGCTGGCGTATGACGACCTGTACTCCATCCAATACATGAAGAAAAACCTGCGCCCGTACTGGCGGCGCAATGGCTGGGAGGCGTCCGATTTGCTGGCGGCGGCGGCCAGGGAATATCCGTCGCTCCAAAAACGTTGTGCGGCGTTTGACGAGGAATTGATGTCTGACTTGCGCGCGGCGGGCGGGGATGACTACGCCGCCTTGGGGGCGCTGGCCTATCGGCAGTGTTTCGCCGCCGGCAAATTTGTGGCTGATGGTCATGGCCAGCCGCTGCAATTCTGCAAGGAGAACCACTCCAACGGCTGTATCAGCACCTCGGATGTGTTTTATCCGATGTCGCCGCAGTTTCTGTTGTTTGGCCCCACGCTGGCCAAATCGTTCATCGTGCCCTTTATGAACTATGCGGCGAGCGAGCGCTGGCGGTTTCCGTTTGCGCCGCATGACTTGGGCACCTATCCCCAGGCCAACGGCCAGGTTTATGGCGACGGCGAGCGGGGCTTGGCGAATCAGATGCCCGTCGAAGAGAGCGGCAATTTGCTTTGCCTCTTTGCGGCCGTGGCGCAGATGGAAGGCAACGCCGATTTTGCCGGCCTTTATTGGAAACAGCTGGAACAATGGGCCAACTATCTTCGGGAAAAGGGTTTCGATCCCGAGAACCAGCTCTGCACGGACGATTTCGCCGGACACCTGGCGCACAACGTGAATTTGTCCGCCAAGGCGATTTGCGGGCTGGCTTCCTTCGGCAAGCTGTGTGAAATGCGCGGCGATCACGCCCGGGCCGAGGAATATGCGCAATTTGCCCATGAGTGCGCCCAGCGCTGGGTCAAGGAAGCGGATGACGGCGACCATTTCCGGCTGGCGTTTGACCGTCCCGGCACGTGGAGCCAGAAGTACAATCTGGTTTGGGACAAGATTCTGGGTTTGAATCTGTTCCCCGCCGCAGTCACGCAAAAGGAAATGGCCTACTATAAGACCGTGCTAAACCAATACGGCCTGCCTTTGGATAATCGTGAAACCTATACCAAGCTGGACTGGACCATTTGGACGGCCTCGCTCACACAGAATCGCGCGGACTTTGAAGTGTTGGTGGCCCCGGTGCTGGCGTTCCTGAATGCCACCCCGGACCGCTCGCCGATGACCGATTGGTACCAGACCAAAACGGCCCGCAAGGTGGGCTTTACCGGCCGGCCCGTGGTTGGTGGCGTCTTCATCCAAATGCTCTATCAATCCGACGTCTGGCACAAATACGCCCTGCGCGACAAGACCAAGGCCGCCAACTGGGCCACCATGCCGCTGGCGCCCAAGGTGGTGGTGGTGATGCCGGCTGCTGACCGGCAACCGTCCACCTGGAATTACACCACCGCCCAACCCGCCGCCGACTGGATGAATGCCGGTTTTGATGCCTCCACCTGGTCACAGGGAGCCAGCGGTTTTGGCACCGAGGGCACCCCCGGAGCCGTGATCGGCACCGTTTGGAAGTCGGATGACATCTGGCTGCGGCGCGAAGCGGAGTTGCCCGCGCTGAATTTTCAGGACCTGCAAGGCTGGCTCCATCACGACGAGGACGTGGAAGTTTATCTCAACGGCGTTCCGGCGATCAGGGCGGCCGGGTTTATTTCCAATTACGATCTCTTCCCGTTGGAATCCCAGGCCAAGGCGGCCCTCAAGCCGGGCAAAAACCTGATTGCAATACACTGCCACCAAACCACGGGCGGGCAGTACGTGGATTTTGGGCTGGTGGATGTTCAGTCCGCCGAGGCGGTGCAGGGCGATCACGCCAGCCGGTGAGCGTGTCGTCGTGGGCTTGGTGCCCGGGTGCAGCCCTTGGCCATCCAGCCGCAGGGCTGGCCCTGAAGCCGTTCCGTCCTTGATCATCGCCGCCGGCTCCCTCATTTTTGGGGCCGGATCAAATCAGCCCAGCTATCTATGAATTCAGTCTTGTTCCGTGGCGTTTTGTTGGCGCTGTTGCTGGGCCCTGCGTGTCTGGTGGGCGCGGAGGATTTTCCTCTGCCGCCCACGGCGATTGTTACCAATCAGGCCCCGCTCTTGCCCACTCCGTTTGTGGCCCTGCCTTTGGGCAGCGTGCGGGCCGGCGGCTGGCTTCGGAAACAATGTGAACTGCAGCGGGAGGGTCTGACCGGCCACGCCGAGGAGCTGTACGCCGACGATCTGGGCACCAACAGCGCGTGGTTGGGCGGCTCGGGCGAAGCTTGGGAGCGCGGACCGTATTATCTCAAAGGCTTGGTGGCGCTGGCTTACACGCTCGATGATGCGGGCTTGAAGCTGAAGGCGCAAAAGTGGATCGACTGGCTCCTGGATCACCAGCGGGCGGACGGTTTTCTGGGACCGGCGGCCAACGAGGATTGGTGGCCGCGCATGTTGGCCACCTACGCCTTGAAGGACTACTACGAAGCCACCGGCGATGCGCGGGTGCCCGTGGTGCTGGACCGCTATTTCCACTACATGGGCGAGCATCTG
>CAYTJG010000222.1:0-10828 GCA_964437865.1 uncultured Bifidobacteriaceae bacterium
GGTTCGGGGCGTAGCGTAGCCTGGCTAGCGCGCTTGTTTCGGGTACAAGAGGTCGGGAGTTCGAATCTCCCCGCCCCGACCATTTTTTCTCTTTCTCTTATTTTCCCAGAGGTTTTTAGGTGCAGCAGCCTTCTGGCATTGTGACGCCGATCTGCGGTTGCCAGCCACCAAGTGAATCCAATTCTCCCAAGCGTGGCTATTGGCGGACGGCTGGCGGCTGGCGTAGAAAGGCGGCACAAGCGAACAATCCATGATTGCTTGGCTTGGCAGACGGGGACGTATTCCAAAGCGGCGGAGGGTCGCCGCAAATTGGTCCATAGTCATGCTCGGTCGCTGCGACGTGCGGGCGTTGCGGCCGTTGGACGATGGAGCGGGGCCTTCCCCTTCAGCGTTCAGCCCTTGCTTTAGATGTGGGCCGTGCGTGCGGGGGGAATATTGCGGAGTGACGGCTCGGCGCCAATTCACACCTCAGCGCCCGGGAAGGTGCGCGGATCGGGTTCGGACCGGCAACAGATGGGCACCCTCGCCACCCGCTGGGCGACGAGGGGCCAGGCTTGATTTCAATGAAAACGGAAAGCAAACGCGACCGGCGGGCACCAGCCCCACCACGGATAAACCGGCTCATAGGCCGGATAATAATACACCGGTGCCGGGGCGGGAGCCGCCACGACCGCCGTCGGCGCATACGCGGGAGCGGTGGTAATCATGCATTGGATCACCCGGTTGCTGACACCAGAATTGTGAAGATTGATGATGTCCGCCGCACTGAGGTGATACGCCGTGCCGGAACTTGTTATCTGGCTGATGATCAAGTCATCCGTCATGCCAGCCTTGGCCAGCGCTTCCACATCCGCCACACTCACCGGATGGACTTGGGCCACCTGGACCGCGGCCGGCTTGGAAGTGGCACAGCCTGAATTCAAAACTGCCAAACTGCATACGGTCAAAACCAACAATGATCTAAATATTTTCATATACACAACCTACATTCGATTTGACAGGTTCACTCCGGACTTCGTTCAGCGGTTCACCGAAGTGAGCAATCAGATGTTTGCATCGGCAAACACGAAAACAGGATAGCAGAAAATCGGCAAAACAACACGTCCATTCCGATGGCCGGTTGGGACGGCTTGGGCGCACAACCTGATCTGGTCCAAAGCCATACGGCCGTGATATCAGCAGGGAATCAAATGGTTGGGTTGAGGATGGCGGAAGCAGACTGGCGGACCGAATCCACCAGTTCCGGCGGCTGCAACACCCGGGCGTCGCCGCCCCAGCTCAGCACCCAGCGCTGCACTTCGGAAAGACTGGAGAGCTTCAAGGTCAGTTCCACCGCGCCGTCCTTCAGCTCGCGCAGCGACTGGGATTCGTGCCACTTTTTTTCGCGGATATAATCGGCCGCCCGCGGGGCAAACCGGATGACGATCTCGAACTTGCCGTCGCCGGAATGGACGCCGAAGCTATCGCGCAGCCGTTTTTCGAGCGAAAATTTTTGCGGGCGGGCGAAGGAGTTGCCGGTGAACCGGACGGTCTGGATGCGGGCCGGGGAAAAGGTGCGGATGTCCTTGCGCGCCTGGTCAAAGGCAAAGAGAAACCATTCGCCGTTGATGTTGGCCAAATGGTAAGGATCCACCGTGCGCGTTTCGGGTTTCTGGCCGGGCTTGCGGTAGAGCAGCTCCAACTGCCGGCGCTCGGCCGCGCCCTTGGCCAACACCTGGAATATCTCCAGGTTCAAAATGGGTTCAGCGCGCGTACGGAAAGAAATGGTCTGGCCGATGTCGGCCAGGTTCACGGAAATGGTGTCGGGCAGCGCCTGCTCCATTTTGCGAATGGCGGAGAGCAACGGTTTTTCGAAGTTGGTCCCCCGGTATTGTTGCAACGCCTTTTCGGCAACCACCAGCGCAAACAGCTCGCCCTCGGTGATCTGCATGGTGGGGAAGTTGCTGACTTCGCCCTCGTAAAAATAACCGTTGCGGCTGCCGTCGAACTTCAGGGGCAGATTCAGCCGATCGCCCATGAACTCGAGATCGCGGTGGATGGTCTTGGTGGAAACCTCGATTTGCCGGGCGAGCTTAGCGGCGTTGGGGTAACTGCCGCTCAGGACGGCCTGGTGAATCCGCAGCATCCGCTCGAGGGGCGGACGCGCTTGCGGCATGGCAAAACTGGCAGCTTTACGCCCGGTGGTCACAAATCAAATTTCCCGCGCACCCGCCGGGCGCCGCTTGCCGAGGCCTGCCACCGGTCCCGCGCGCCTGATCCGGCCGGTCAGAGACCGGCGGACAGCTTGGCCAGCAATTCGTCGTTGGTCTTGTGCTTCTTGAGCGCGGCAGTCAGCGTTTCCATGGCTTCGATGGGATTCAAATCCACCATGGTGCGGCGCAGCTTGCGAATGGCTTCCAGATGCTTGGCTGGGAAGAGCTTTTCTTCCTTGCGCGTGCCGGACTTCGGAATGTCGATGGCCGGGAACAGGCGGCGGTCCGAGAGCTTGCGGTCGAGAATGAGCTCCATGTTGCCGGTGCCCTTGAACTCCTGGAAAATCAATTCATCCATGCGGGAGCCCGTATCCACGAGGGCGGTGGCCAGAATGGTGAGCGAGCCACCGTTTTCGATCTTGCGGGCAGAGGCGAACATCTTGCGGGGAATTTCGAGGGCGCGGGCATCCACGCCGCCCGTCATGGTGCGGCCGCTGCCGCCATGCACGCTGTTGTAAGCGCGAGCGATACGCGTCAGGGAATCCATGAGCACAAACACGTCCTTGCCGGATTCAACCAGCCGGCGGCAACGTTCGATCATGAAGCGGGACAGGCGCACGTGCGTTTCCAAATCCATGTCGTTGGAGGACGCGACCACCTCGGCCTTGACGGAGCGCTGGAAGTCGGTGACTTCCTCTGGGCGCTCATCGATGAGCAGCACCATGGCGTGCACTTCCGGGTGGTTGGTGGTGATGGCGTTGCAAATCTGCTTCAGGATGGTGGTCTTGCCGGTGCGGGGCGGGGCCACGATCAGGCCGCGCGTGCCCTTGCCAAGCGGGGTGACGAGGTCAATGACGCGGGTTTCGATCAGGTCGGGCGTGGTTTCGAGCTGGAATTTCTCGATGGGGTCGATGCTGGTCAGGTTCTCAAAGCGCACGGCCTTGGTATAATCCTGAAAGGACATCGTATTGACCCGGTCCACCGCCTTGAGCTGGGGACTGGTGCCGCGGTGCGGCGGCTGGGTGGGCCCCTCGATGAACGTGCCCTCGCGCAGGAAGCTGCGCCGGATCGTATCCGGCGTCACGAAGATGTCCGTGGGTTTCGGGTGGAAATGGTTTTGCGCCGTGCGGAGAAAGCCGAAGCCTTTCTCAGAAATCTCGAGATAGCCCGAGCCGTAATTGGCCTTGTCACCGTTGTTTTGCGTATCGCTCATATTGTTGCTGTCGAATGCCGAAACCCTTCCGAAAAATTGCTGGAAAAGTGAACTTTGGAAAATTGCCGCCTGACCACCAGCAGCCACTATGCCTTCGACAACATTTAAATAAGCTTAATAGCCAAAAAAGGCAACAACTTTTTTTAGCCCAACTTTTTAGGCATTGGTTCCGGGCACCGGCCGAGCCTCAACGGGGCTGGCCGGCACAGGCGGAAACCCCGGTCGAAGCTTCGCGCATTCGGGAAAAAGTCGTGGGCAGACATTACGGGCGGTTATCGAGACGAAACAAAGGAAAGCGCCTTCCAGTTAGGAAGGCGCTCCCGGCGGCAGGCTTACTTGGCTCCTTGATCGATCCAGGCACGGACCAACCCGATCTGCTCCGGCGTGAGCGCCTTTATGCCGGCCCGATTATTCAGCGGGGGCATCCAGGAATCATGGTCGCTGGTGACGTGGGCGATGGCCTTGATGATGAAACTGTTGGCGCTGTCGCCCGCCTTGATAATGGGGCCTTCCTTGGTGCCCTTGAGCACCCCGTCCAGCGTATCCATATGCAGCCGGGCCTTGGGCCGGTCACCGCTATGGCACTTTACACAGGAGGCGTCGAAAATGGCCTTGATGTCCGATTGATAGGTGACACCGGTCCTGGAGGCGGCCGCCGGCAGTTTGGCATCATCCGCCCAAGCGTTCAGGCTGAGGCCGGCTGCCGTGGCGACGGCCGCCAGCGCGATTCTGGTCGATATTATAGTCATTTGTTCAATGTATTCGTTTGATTTAACTACCGAACGGAGTGTAAGACGCTTGCCGCCGGAAAAAGATTCAAAAAATGTCAAATCCGCGTTCTCTGGTCGCCCCGAAGCTCCGCGCAGGCACCGGTTTTCGTGCGTGTCAATCGGCAGCCCGCGGTTTACATTGTCGCAGTGAAAATCTTGTTTATTGGGGACATTGTCGGCAGTCCCGGCCGGCGCGCAGTCAGTGAACTCGTTCCCAAGCTCCGACAGGCCCACAACCTGGATGTGGTCATCGCCAACGCCGAGAATTCCGCCGGTGGCAACGGCATCACACCGGATATCGCCGCCGACCTGTTCAATTACGGCATCGATGCCATCACGATGGGGGACCATCTGTGGGACCAGAAGGAAGTGCTGGAATTGCTGCAAAACGAGCCGCGTTTTGTGCGGCCGTTGAATTATCCGCCGGGCACGCCGGGGCACGGCAGCACGGTGCTGAAGATTCGCGACCTGCCGCCCATGGCCGTGATGAACGCGCAGGGGCGCACGTTCATGCCGCCGATGGAAAACCCGTTTTCGATGGCGATGGAGGAGGCCAAATGGCTGCGGCAGCACACCAACCTCATCTTTGTGGATTTTCACGCGGAAGCCACCTCCGAAAAGATCGCGTTTGCACGCATGCTCGACGGCCAGGTGAGCGCGGTGGTGGGCACCCACACCCACGTGCAGACGGCGGATGAACAGATCTTTCCCGGCGGCACGGCGTACCTGACCGATGCCGGCTTCACCGGTCCGCACCTGAGCGTGCTGGGCCGGGAAATCCAGCCCGTGCTGCTGCGGTTCCGCACCGCCATGCCCCAGCGCTTTGACGTGGCGCGCGACGACGTGAAGCTGCACGGCGCGATCATCGATATCGACACCGCCACAGGCAAAGCCCTGAGCATCCAGCGGGTGTCGGAAGCGGTGGCCCCAAAGGTTTAAGCAGGGACACAAGAACCGGACCGCGCCCGTCCTCGAACGCTGCGACGCGATTCTGGAGCAGTCGCCGCCCAACCGCACGCCCCGCAACGAACAGCGGTTTTACCAAGCCTCGTGCCATGGTCAAACGGCCGCAACACCCGCCCGTCTCAGCGGCCGAGGACGGCCGCGGACCGCAGCCAGGCAGTTCAGGGCTTCTGCAATTGGAAAAACTTCACGCCGGGGCCGCAGGCCTGGGTGACGACCAGTTGCGAACCGTTGGTCCAGGCCGTGGCGCCGACCGAGAACCACCGGTTCAACGCAAGGTTGGTGCTGGCATGAAGTGCAAAGCCACTGTCGCCGGCCGCCGGCCAGGCAAATACCAGATCGGAGCCCGCCAGCGTCAAGGCCAGCTTGGGAGCGGCGGTGGGATAGCCGGTACCGATCAATTCCAAATCGAAGCCAATCCTCGAATAGGCCGCCGAATACTGGTGAAGTTCCACCGCCAGCACATTGGTGCCCGGCAACAACTGGGAAGCATCAACCTCAATCGGGTTGAAAATATACGGTCCGTCGAGGGTATGCGGCGGGACCAGGGCGAGGTTGGTAAAGGCGATCGGGCCGGTGGACAGATTGGTTCGCCAGATTTCCTGGCCATTCAGCCAGACCACCGCGCCGGGCGCCTGCGCCAGGCGCAGAACCAAATTGGTGCATGTGAGATTTGCGGGCACCACCAGGGTGTGACGAAAATAAGTGGTGGGATTCTTATTGGTGGAACTCTGCCCGCAACTGACGACCGTGGCATCGGCTGGTTCACCATAGCCAAGCCGCGCGAGGCCGTTGCTCCAGGCACTATCATCGTAATCGGCACGCATCCAGTTGGTGCCCAAATCCAGCCCGGCGTCGGAATACTTCCAGTTGTCGCCCCCTTTCACGAGCACGGAGACCACCAAATTGCCATTGACCGTTATGCTTTGGATGCGGGTGAGCCATTCCTGGGCGATGGCCGCCAAGCCCGCGGCATTGGGATGCAGACCGTCCGAATTCAACATGGTGGAAGTGTTCACTGCGGAGAACATGTCGGCCAGGAACACATTCTGACCGGCCGCATGCCGCTGATTGACCATCAACTGCAGGGCGGCGTTGTAGATGGGCACGTCGGCCGCATCGAGACTGTAGTTTAATCCGGAAACGTCAGTGGCGTCGGAAATGGAGGTGACTTTGGCAATGATCACATGGGCGGCGGGCGCGTTGGAAAAGATGAACCCCAGCAGATTGGCCAGATCGTTGGTGGCGGTGAACCGGGGATCGCGGCCGTGGCCCAGGTCGTTTACGCCGATCAAGATCAGCATCAAATCCGGGGTGATGTTGGTGAGGGCATCCGGAACGATGTCAGCCAAGCAAACATTGGTGCCCGGATACCCATGGACGGCACTGGACATGACCCCGGGCGCCGCAATCACCGCGCCGCAATAGCCTTCGTGCGCGGTTTGGGTGAAGCTGCCAACGACCGTGGAATTTTGCCGTCCAACAAAGGTGAAGGCGTAGCCGTTGGTGTCCAGCAGCGGCTGCAGGTGAAGCCGCCAGGCGCCGTTGAAGACACAATCATCAGTGATAGAGTCGCCCACGGCCATCACCCGAAGCGGGCGGTCCGCGGTGTAATTGGTAAGCACCAACTCGCCGCGCACGGCGGCGGCGGGCGTGAACAGCGCCAGCAGGCACAAGGCGACCAGAAGCACGGTGCGGCCAGGGTTCATGCGTCCAGCATCCAACAGGAATCGCCGGCGCACAAACAAAAAACGCCCCCAACAAAAAAGCCCGCCGTGAAGGCGGGCTTGAAAAATAACCAGGCTCGATCGAGGCCGCCTAACCGGCCACGGCCCCGGCCCCGGCCCCGGCCGCCGGGGCGGTCTGGTTGAATACCAGCTTGTCCTTGTCGGCGGTGACGTGGATCATCTCGCCTTCGTGGATGGCGCCCTTGAGGATCTCTTCGGCCAGCGGATCCTCGAAGAAGCGCTCCACCGCGCGGCGCATGGGACGCGCACCGTACTGAGGATCATAGCCCTTTTCCACCAGCAGATCCTTGGCCTTGTCGTCCAGCTCCAGCTTGAGATTCTTCTTCCGCAGCCGGTCGATCACCTTTGCCACTTCCAGGCTCAAGATCTGGATCAAATCAGGTTTGGTGAACGCCCGGAAGACGATCACGTCGTCGAGGCGGTTCAGGAATTCCGGACGGAAGACCCGCTTGGATTCATCGAGAATCTTGTCGCGCATCTTCTCATAGGAGCTTTCATCCGTGATGGGCGAGAAGCCCAGCGTGGACTGCTTCTTGATGGTGTCCGACCCCACGTTGGAGGTCATCAGGATGATGGTGTTACGGAAGTTGACCACCCGGCCGAGGCTGTCGGTCAGTTTGCCTTCCTCCAGGATCTGCAACAGCATGTTCCAGACGTCGGGATGCGCCTTTTCGATTTCGTCGAACAGGACCACGGAATACTGGTTGCGGCGCACCTTTTCGGTGAGCTGGCCGCCTTCCTCGTAGCCGACGTAGCCGGGCGGCGAACCGACCAGGCGCGACACGTTAAACTTCTCCATGTACTCGCTCATATCCAGTTGGATGAGCGACTTGGAATCGCCAAACATCTGTTCGGCGAGGGTCTTGGCCAGCAATGTCTTGCCGACGCCAGTGGGCCCGAGCAACAGGAAGGTGCCAATGGGGCGCCGCGGGTCCTTGAGGTCCGCGCGGGAACGCCGGAGCGCCTTGCACAGGGAGGAAACCGCCTCGCGCTGGCCCACAACGACCTTTTCCATTTCAGTTTCCACGGTCAGCAACCGTTGCATCTCGCCCTGTCCCATCCGTTGCAGCGGAATGCCGGTCCATTTGGAAACCACCTGCAAAATCTCGTCGTCGCCCACGACCACGCGTTTCTCGTCGCCGCGCGCGCGCCATTCCTTGAGCAGGTTTTCCAGCCGTTCCTTGGCCTTCTTCTCCTGGTCGCGCATCTGGGCCGCCCCCTCGAAATCCTGATTCTTGATGGCTTTCTCTTTCTTGCCTTTGATCTCCTCGATCTCGGCTTCCATAACCTTGACCTCGGGCGGCCGGGTCATGGTCGTGATCCGCGCCCGCGAACCAGCCTCGTCCAACACGTCAATCGCCTTGTCCGGCAGGAACCGGTCAGTGATGTACCGATCGGAGAGCTTGACGGCGGCATCCACGGCGGCATCGGTGAATTCGGCCTTGTGATGCTCCTCGTACTTGTGGCGCAGCCCCTTGAGAATCTCAATGGCATCCTCGACCGACGGCGCCTCCACCTTGACGGACTGGAAGCGGCGCTCAAGCGCGGCGTCCTTTTCGATGTACTTGCGGTATTCGTTCAGGGTGGTGGCCCCCACGCACTGCATCTCGCCGCGTGAGAGGGCGGGCTTGATGATGTTGCTCGCGTCCATGGTGCCCTCGGCTGAGCCGGCGCCCACGATCGTGTGCAACTCGTCGATGAACAGAATGATGTTCTTCGCCCGGCGGATTTCATCCATGACCGCCTTGATGCGTTCCTCGAACTGGCCGCGGTACTTGGTGCCAGCCACCATCAACGCCAAGTCGAGGGTGATCACGCGCTTGTTCAGCAGCAGTTCCGGAACGTTGCCGGCGGAAATCTCCTGCGCCAGTCCTTCCACAATGGCGGTCTTGCCCACGCCCGCCTCGCCGAGCAGCACCGGGTTGTTCTTGGTGCGGCGGCACAGAATTTGGATGACCCGCTCAATTTCGTTCTTGCGGCCGATGACGGGGTCCATGTCACCTTTGCGGGCGATTTCCGTGAGGTCGCGGCCAAAGGCCTTGAGTGCGGGCGTCTTCACATCGCCCTTCTTCTCGCCGGGGGTGGCCGCAGTGGCACTGGGCTGCTTCTCCACCGGGTTTTCCGGCTGCGGCTGTTCCTCGCCGGTTTGGGCGGCAAAATTGGGGTCCAGTTCCTTGAGGATTTCCTGCCGGCATTGCTCGATATCCACATCAAGCGCGCGCAGGACCTTGGCGGCCACGCCGTCTCCTTCGCGCAGCAGGCCGAGCAGCAAATGCTCCGTGCCCACATACGTGTGGTTCAGGTTGCGCGCCTCCTTTTGCGCCAGCGCGATCACCTTCTTCACGCGCGGCGTATAGGGAATGTTGCCGATCATCTTCTGATCCGGACCGGTGCCGACCTGCTTCTCGACTTCCATGCGCACGGTCTCGAGATCCAGGCCCATCTTCTGCAGGACATTGACGGCCACCCCCTGCCCCAGCTTGATCAGCCCGAGCAGTAAGTGTTCCGTGCCTAAGAAGTTGTGATTGAGCCGGTCGGCTTCCTTGCGGGCCAGCGCGAGCACCTGCTGCGCGCGCGGCGTAAAATTGCTCATCGCTTCATCGCTCATAACTATGTCTATTTTGCTATGAATCGGTTAATTTGTCCAATTCCAACAGGAAAAAATACATCCGGTTGATTACCCACAAGGACCTTATGCCGAATTGGGGCTGGAATCTTCACATTTAGACCAGGGCGCGCCCGTCTCAGGCACTGCAGGGGCACTGGATGCGCCGCCCACTCAGCCGGCGGCGCGGCGTAGGGCGGCCTTTCGTTGCTTGGCGTGTTGCTGGGTGACGGCTGGTTCAGAATCCCGTCCCCATGAATGCCGCTATTTCTTCGGTGACGAATCGTCTCCGGCAGCTTCCGGCAGGCTCGGCAAAGAAAGCAGAATACCTGCCCCCCAGGAAGCACGCGGAATGGCAGGTCAACCAATAATTAGGCGGGCGAAACTTGCCAACATTTCCTTTGCCGCGCCGACCACCTAAAACTAGAGTATAGGTGTCGGCGCGGCCCGCCGCTGTTTGCGTCATCCACCATGAACATGCTGCCGATTCCACCAGACCGATTGGCTGCCGGGGAGGTCACCCTGCGCTTCACGCGCATGTTGCCGGGCGACCCGGTACAAGGTTCTGTGCCGGCTTATCACTTTCGCATATTGACGCCGGACGGACTGGATGCCGGCCACATCAACTTCCGCGTCGGGCATACGCCTCACGTCCTGCTCTACGCGGGGCATATCGGCTTTGAAATCCAGGAGTTATTCCGCGGCCATCATTATGCGCTGCAGGCCTGCCAGGCCATCGCCCCCCTGGTGCGCCTGGTCTATCCGGCGGTCACCATCACCTGCGATCCGGATAATCACGCCTCACGGCGGACCATTGAGCGACTGGGGGCGCGTTTTGTCGACCAAGTACCAGTGCCGCCACACGATCCCCATTATTTGCGTGGCTCGCGCGAGAAACTGCGCTACGAATGGAAACCCTGAATCCTTTCTGCTTGTGTGAGTCCCAGCCCTGCACCACAATGGCGGTGCCAGGGCCTGTGGAGTGTGGACTTACGAACCCCGCCAGGGCCGGAAGGCAGCAACGGCAGTATGCTTTGCAATTGCCGCAGTCACCCTGGCATCTCCTTTCATTTGCGGTTTACGCCGCGCGCCGGCCGCTCTAAAATATCCCCCGCCGTCGTAGTCGGCGCGTCAACCGTCAAACGTACACAACCATGTCCTATCAGGTCATAGCCCGGAAATACCGCCCGCAACGGTTCGCCGATGTCGTCGGCCAGGAACACGTCACCCAAACCCTAGCCAATGCCATCGCCCAAAAGCGCATCGCACACGCCTACCTCTTTTGCGGCCCGCGCGGCACCGGCAAGACCACCATCGCCCGCATCTTCGCCAAATGC
>CAYTJG010000223.1:0-10824 GCA_964437865.1 uncultured Bifidobacteriaceae bacterium
AGGCGGAGGCCGTTGGGCAGGTTGGTGCTGAACGGGGTGAGCGTCGAAGCGGGGGCGGGGAGCGTCTCGGTGAGCCGCCGAGCCCAGGCCGGCAGCTTCACGTTGGCATTCTTGGAGGAGGCAAAATCTTCGTGGCCGCCAAAGCTCTTGGAGGAAATCGGCTTGTCCGATGGTTGCGGGGTGAGAATGGCGCTGATGGCGTGGTCGAAATCGATATATTGGCGGGCCACGCGGTTGACGTCGGCCGCGGTGACCAGGCGAATGGCGGCGATGTCGTCATCCGGCGAGTTGCGGTCTTCCACGGCCACGGCCTGGGACCAGGCGGAGGCCAGACCTTCGACGGAGTTTTTTTGGAGTTCGGCGTTGATGATTTCGCGGCGCTTGGCGGCTTCCACCAGCTCGGCGCTGACGCCGTTCTTGAGGCCGTCAGCCAGGATTTGTTTCACCTGGGCCAGCAGGTTGGTGGCGTCGCCGCCGGCGGGAAAACCGGCGATGCCATAGCCCAGACCGGCGTGGGTCATACCATCGTAGGCGAATTGCGCAAACAGGGCCTTGCCCTGCGGCACCAACTGATAAAGATCGCCTCGCTGGCTGCTCAACACGTCGGCCAGAACCTGGGCGGCGGCGTAATCGGGGCTCTCGGTGCCCGGAAAACGAAAGACGATGGCGGTCATGCCGTAGGACAGGTCGGTGTCCAACTTCAGCGTATCGGGTTTCACCGGGGCGAAATGGAAGTCCGGGCGGGCGGGCAGGGACGCTGCGGGCACGGGATTGAAGATTTCCTTCACCCGTTCGAGCGCCGCGGGCGGCTCCACATCGCCCACGATGACAAGGATGGCGTTGTTGGGGGTGTACCAGGCATTATGGAACTTGCGCAGGTCGGTGTCCGTGGTTTTATCGAACGACGGACGGGTGCCGAGGGCGTCGTGTTCGTAGGGCGAGTCCTTGAACATGGCCTGGAGCAGTTGCATGTAAAAGACGTATTCGGGATTCGAGAGGTCCTGCGCCACTTCCTGCTCGATGGCGCCGCGTTCCTTTTCCCAAAGCTGGTCGTCGGCGGTGAGGTCGCGCATGCGGGCGGCTTCCATGCGCAGGGCCACGTCCAGGTTTTCGGCGGGGGTGGTGAAAAAGTATTGCGTGACCGCCTGTTGGGTATCCGCGTTGTCGTTGCCGCCCATGGCGGCCGAGGCGGCGGCGAGTTGGTCGGCGGAGAGCCCGGGGCTGCCGCGAAACATCATGTGTTCCGTGGCGTGGGCGGTGCCCGGAAAACCCGGCGGACACTCGTCCGAGCCCACGCGGTAGTTCACCATGGTGGTGACGACGGGCGCCAGCGTGTTGCGCACGATGATCACTTGCAAGCCATTGGTCAACGTGGTGCGCAGGACGTCATCGGCCTGGCTGACGGCGGTGGCCAGGAGGGTGACCAGAGAAACCAGGGTGAACCCCGGCAAATGGAACTTGGTTGCCATAAATATGCCTTAGCAGACTACAGGAGGGATCGGGGTTCAAGGGTAAAAGTGTGTCTCGGACCCAAAAAACTCGGTCCACCGTTGGCAGAGCCAATCCTGGCGGCCAGGGCCTGTTCGTGAGGGATGGGGGCGGTCGGTCCTGCGTTTCGTTTCCACGTTTCCGGTCGGATCGCAAAAAAGATTGTCGGATTTTGCGGGGAGCGGTTGTTAAATAGATGAGATGCAAACCAAATCGGATCTGGAGCTGTTGCGCGCCTTCGCCGGCAAGGGGGAGGAGGCGGCGTTCCGGGAACTCGTGGGGCGCTATGCCGATTTGGTGTATTCGGCGGCCGTGCGGCAGGTGGCATCTTCGGCGACCGCCGCGGATATTGCCCAAAGCGTCTTTACGGATCTGGCCCGCAAGGCCGGCAGCCTGGCGAAATCAGGCGGCGTGTTGGCGGGGGCGGGGAGCCTGGCCGGCTGGCTGCACCGCGCCACCCGGTACGCGGCGCTGAACCATTTGCGCGCGGACCGGCGGCGCGCTTTCAATGAAAGGCAGGCCATGGACCAACTTCTCGCCAATGCTGACCCCGCCGCGGACTGGGAGCGGATTCGTCCCCTGCTGGATGAGGCGCTGGACAGTCTGGACGATCAGGATCGGGAGGCGCTGCTCTTGCGGTTCTTCAAGAATCAGGATTTTCGAGCCGTGGGGGCGGTGCTGGGCGTCAGCGACGACGCCGCGCAAAAGCGGGTGAGCCGGGCGGTGGAACGGTTGCGTGAGTTTTTCGCCAAACGCCAGGTGGCGGTAGGGGCGGGTGGGTTGGTGGTGTTGCTCACGGCCAATGCGGTGCAAGCCGCGCCGGCGGGACTGGCGCTGGCCGCGGGAACGGCCGCGCTGGCTGCCGGCGGCGGCGGGACGGTGGTTGCTTCCGGGCTCTTTCAAATAATTACCATGACAAAACTACAAACTGCTTTGATTGGCATCGTGTTGGCGGGGTTGGTGGCCACGCCCTTGGTTTGGCAGGCGCAGTCCAAGTTGCGCCAGGAAAATGAGGCCTTGCAGGCGCAACTCGCCCAGCTCAAAAACGATAATGACGATCTGGCGGGACAGGTGGCGCAATTGAAGACCGCTCCGGTCCGGCCGGTGGCCAAAGCGTCGACGCCCCCGGCCGGAACCAACGGCGCGCCGCTGAAATCGTTTCAAGATGTGGTGAACTTCATTGATACGCATGATCGCCGGCTATCGGCCGCCCAAATCGAAGCCTATTTGCAGCGGAATCATCGGAACGCGGAAAGTTTGCTGGCGGCGTTCCAGGTGAGTTTGGATGCCGCTTACTTGCGGGAGGCGGCCACCAACTTCCCCGGCTACCCGGCGGTGCAGTTTGCGGTGATTGCCAACCATGTCTTTCCGGACGATCAGCGCAAATGGATCGATGCCTTCAAGAGTTCCTCGCCGGACAATGGGCTGGCGTGGTATTTCTCAGCCTTGAATTATTTCAGCGGGAACCAACCGGATCAAGCGGCGCAGGAGTTGGCGCAAGCGACCCGGCGGCAATTGTTCAGCGACTATGGATCGCAGACCGTCCAGGCGGTGGAGGAGATGTATGACTCCGCCGGTTGGCCGGACTTGGCCGCCATGGCGGTGGCGCCAGGGACCACGGAAGGGGCCTCGCCCTACGTGAATATGCTCAAGCAACTGGCCAACGACACGTTGCAATGCCAACAACAGGATCTTACCCAGGGCAATACCGACGGAGCGAACACCATGGCCGCCGTCAGCATGACCTTGGGGCAGGAATTGCGCCAGGCCAGTTCTCCGATTGCTGAGTTGGTGGGCATTGGCATTGAGAAAAAGTTGCTGAGCCAGCTCGATCCGGCGGCGAATTATGATTTTCTGGGCCAATCGGTGGCCAGTTTGCTCTCGGACCTGGATCAGCAAAAGAACTCCATCAAGACGGTCATGCAAAACCGCGACCAAGTGCGTCCCACGCTCGGCGAGGCGGATCTGACGGGCTATTGGGAGCGTGAGAAGATGTATGGCGAGATATACGCCATGCAGTGGCTGCAATCCATTTCCCCCCAACCCTGAGCAAACTGAAAGTTCTCCTGCAATCTAAATATTTATGAAACACATCCTATTGGCGGCCGGCTTTCTCTTCATTCTCTGCACGGCCAGCCTGGCGACGGATACGACTCCGAATCTCACCGGCACTTGGCATTGGTCTGCGGCTGCCAATGCAGATGGGCAGGTTCCCAAAGTGACCTTTCATTTGGTAGCCGAGGGCGGAGTGGTGACGGGCACAGTGGTAAAGATAAATAGCACCCACAGTATCACGAACGGGGTGCTCACGGGGGACCAGGTCAAGTTCCAGGTGATCAGCCTGGGGCACGCCGGCTGGACGACGGCGACCTACAGCGGCAAGGTGACGGGGAATGTCATCAAAGGAAAAGTGGAGATTGACGTGGCGGATAAGCACTTTTCGAGCGATTGGGAAGTAAAGCGGGAGTGAAAATCATTGTCGGATTTTTTGGGTGGTGGTTATTAAATAGGGAAAATGCAGTTAAAATCCGATGCCCAATTGCTCCGCGAATACGCCGACTCTGGCGCAGAAACGGCGTTTGGCGAGTTGGTGCAGCGGCACACGAATCTCGTCTATTCGGCGGTCCTGCGACAGGTGGAATCCCCGGCGGTGGCGGCGGAGATTTCGCAAAACATCTTCCTCGATCTGGCTCGGCGCGCGGAACCCATCTCGAACCGGATGTCGTCCGAAGCTTCTCTGGCGGGCTGGCTCTGCCGTAGCGCTCGCAATCTCTCATTGAACTTCCGTCGCGACGAATACCGCCGGCGAATCCGCGAGCGGCGGCACCTGGAGGAGAACATGTCTGATTCTAAAACACCGCCGGATTGGGAACGCTTACGCGGCGTGCTGGACGAGGCCATGGGCGAGCTTTCTGAGACGGATTATGACGCGGTGGTGTTGCGCTTTTATCAGGACCAGGATTTTCGGGCCGTGGGGGCGGCGATGGGGATGAGCGATGACGCAGCGCAAAAGCGTGTGACGCGTGCCTTGGAAAAGCTGAGGGATTCGTTGGCGCGTCGGGGCATTCGCACCACGGCCGCGGCACTGTCAGCGGCGCTGCTGGCCAACGCGGTGTCATCGGCCCCGGCGGGATTGGCGGTGGGGATGGCCGGCGTAGCGGCGGCGGAAATGCTGGCGGCGACGCCGGTGGCAACGATGGCGCTAAAGACTTTCACCATGACTACATTACAAAAGGCTCTGGTTGCGGCGACGGTGGTGGTATTGGCCGGCGTTGGAATTTTTGAAGGCGTTCGCGCCGCCCGGGCGGGCGCGGAGGTGGACCGGTTCCGCCGGCAGCAGGCGCGGCTGGAACAACAGGTAAAGCTGCTGGAGACGGCGCGGGATGGGGCCGCTGGCCAGGCAGCCCTTGGGCGTGCGGGTGACCAGGAGCAGCGGCGACGGTTGGAGCATCTGGAGTTGCTAAGCTTGCGCGGGCGGGTCAACCAGTTGGCGAATCAACTGAGTCAGCAAGAAGCTGCCGGAGGGCTACAGGCCGTCACGAATACAGACGCCTTCGACACCAATCAGGACACGGTCTTGCTGAGTTCCTCCGGGACCAATCAGGTGGCGAGCGGCGACACGTTGGTTTTGGGAGGGTGGAAAGTCAAGGGCGAGCGCAAATACCTGCTGGTAATGCCGGTGATTGCGGCGGCTGATGGCGCTTCAGCGGCTGGTTCCCCGATGATCGTCCATACGCAAGGCGTCAGCGCTCCGGATGGCTTTTGGGACCAGATCGGTTGGGGGAACCTCAAAAGCAGCCTTCATCGCAGCACCGTGGCGACCATTCTTACCGCGGATGAGACGGCAAGCCTGCTGGCTGCCTTGAAGGCGACGCCTGGAGCCGAGGTGAACGATGCGGGCGGTGGCCCGGTTTCAGAGGGAGACATTCTCGGCGAGATGTGGACCGTGAAAGACGATTTTGCAACGGGAAAGATCCTGGCTCTGAATCTCGATGCACGAATTGCCTCCGGGGGGCAGTCCGTGGTGATTGAAAGCCAACCGGTGCTGAATGTGCCGGCGTCAGAGGCCCATCCGATGTTGCAGCCGTAAACCGCAAACCCCAATTTTGCGGAATCAGAGTTCCGCGTTCCATGCCGTGGGTGTAAGACATAATCCTTCCTGGTTCAGACGCCCAGCGGATGTTTTGGGTGGGGCGCGGCGTTCCGCGCGCGCCGCGAGCGCAGCGGGGCGTTTCACGGACCATGGTGATCACGAATGAACGGCGGCACCCATGACGCGCAGGGGATCGTGCCGAGCGTGATTTCAGAGCGGCGCGTTGGGTGGGCTTGAGCGCGTCGGTTGGCAGGCGCGGCGCGTTCGGAGAACGCCCCCCACCAGCGCGTCGTGCCGTGCGGGTTGCCTTTCCCGTTTTACATCAGGCTGATTCTATGGTCACCTATGGGCTAAACTATGGCATTTCTTAACGACCATTATTTGAAACTCAAAGCGGGATACCTGTTTCCGGAGATCGGCCGGCGGGTGCGGGTGTTTTGCGAAGCGAATCCGGAGGCGGCCAAGCGGTTGATTCGGTGCGGCATTGGCGATGTCACGGAGCCGTTGCCGGCGGCCACGATTGCAGCGATGCATAAGGCGGTGGATGAACTGGCGGTGCGCGAGACTTTCAAGGGCTACGGTCCCGAGCAGGGGTACGAGTGGCTGCGGCACGCCATTGCGCAGAATGATTTTCGGGACCGCGGCTGTGACGTGGCCGACGACGAGGTGTTTGTCAGCGACGGCTCGAAGTGCGATTGCGGCAACATCCTCGACATCCTGGGCGACAAGAACAAAATTGCCATCAGTGATCCGGTGTATCCGGTGTACGTGGACACGAACGTGATGGCCGGCCATACCGGCGCGGCCAACGAGGCGGGCGCTTATGCCAAGCTGGTCTATCTGCCGTGCCGGCCGGCGAACGGTTTTATTCCGGAGCCGCCGAAGAAGCACGTGGACGTGATCTATTTGTGTTCGCCCAACAATCCGACCGGGGCCGCCGCCACGCGGGCGCAGTTGGAAGCCTGGGTGAAGTATGCCTTGGAGCACAAGTCGGTCATCCTGTTTGACGCGGCATACGAAGCGTACATCACGGAGGCGGGCTTGCCGCATTCCATTTATGAGTTGCCGGGCGCGCGCGAATGCGCGATTGAGTTCCGCAGTTTTTCCAAGAACGGCGGGTTTACGGGCGTGCGCTGCGCTTTCACCGTGATTCCCAAGACGCTTCAACTCGCGACCCGGGACGGCAGTGTGCAGCCGTTGCATCCGCTCTGGTTGCGGCGCATGACCACCAAGTTCAACGGCGTGAGCTACGTGGTGCAGCGCGGCGCGGAGGCGCTGTATTCGGCCGAAGGCAAGGCGCAAGTGGACGCGCTGATCCGCCATTACCTCGGCAACGCCGAGATTCTGCGCCGGGGCGCGCGCCAGGCCAAGCTGAAGGTTTTTGGCGGCGTGAACGCCCCATACATCTGGGCCCGTACGCCCCAAGGCGTGACGAGTTGGCAGGCGTTCGACACGATCTTGAACGAGGCCAAGGTGGTGATTACGCCGGGCAGCGGCTTCGGTTCCAAGGGCGAAGGTTATTTTCGTATCAGCGCCTTCAACAGCCGGGCGAATGTGGAGGAGGTCGCCCGCCGGCTGCCGGAGTTGAAGTGGTAAGCCGTGGAGGCGTGGGGGGGCGTGGGCGTGCCACCGGGTGAAGCCACCCGGCGCGCGACGGACTTCATTTTTTGCCCAAACTGGCGAAGCCGGCGCCTGCCCAAAAAACAAACCAAAGCATAAAACCGGCTGTCATCAGCGTTCTTAATTCAAGGTATGTTGTCTGAAAAAAGTTTCTGTTTCGAATTCAATTGAGGGACGGCTTTTGGGTGATATAATCCCGGCCGCAATTTTTTTAGACTAGAATGGATGCGATTGATAGTTTGTTACCTGAAGAGGCAGCCTCAACCCCGGCCCTGGAACCACTAGCGATGGTGGCGTTGGATGCCGGGCGGATGCTGATGGAAGCGGGCGCCAGCGCGGCCAACATAGATGCGATTGTCGCCAAGTTTGCCCGCGGCTTGGGGGCCGACCGGGTGGATTTGCGCGTGGGTTATGCCTCGCTGGCCATCACGATTGGCATTGGGCCCAACGGCATCACGCGCATGCGCGAGGTGGGGCACTTGGGAGTGAACCAGCGACTGGATCAGGAGTTGTGGCATTTGGCGGAGCGGGTTTCGCGCGGGGACCTGACCGTGGACGAGACGCGGGCGGAATTGACGCGGCTGGCCAAGGTGACCCCGCGGCATTCCGCGTGGGTGATGGCCTTGGCGGTGGGACTGGCGTGCGCGGCGTTCGGCCGGTTGCTGAAAGTGGACTGGCTGGGGACCGGTCCGGTGTTCCTGGCCGCGATGCTGGGCCAGTATGTGCGGCGCGACCTCTTGGCGCGGCACGTAAACGTCTTCATCTGTTCCACGCTGGTGGCGTTTCTCAGTTCTGTGGTGGGTGGGGTGGGGGCGCACTGGCTGGGGAGCGATACGGTGACCACGGCGATGATTGCGTCGATCCTGCTGCTGGTGCCAGGTATTCCCTGCGTCAACGCGCAGAGCGACATCCTGGACGGGCATCCGACGTTGGGCAGCGCGCGGGCGGTGACCGTGGCGGTGATTTTGATTTTTCTGGCCGTTGGGCTCTGGCTGGGACAGGTGCTGACCGGGGCGGTGGATCCGATGGGGAACCCGCACACGATGCCTTTTGGCCTGTTTTTGCTGCATCAAACGGTTTGTGGCGCCATGGCCGCCGTGGGCTTCGGCGTGCTTTTCAACATTGGTTTCCGATCCCTGCCGTGGTGCGCCCTCAGCGGTGCGGTGGCGCTGGCCATGCGGACGTGTTGCCTGGAGCAATTTGCCTGGAACCTGGAAGCGTCTTCCTTTGCGGCGGCGCTCACGGTGGGAACGGCGGTGCAAATCCTGCGGACGCGGGCGGACATTTCGCAAAACGCCCTGGACGTGGTGGGCTGTATTCCGATGGTGCCGGGCAGTTTTGCCGCCAAGGCCATTCTCGGCATGTTTGCGCTGACCTCCATCGATTCCGTGCATGCCGCCGACACATTGATTACCGCCGTGCAATATACGCTGCGCGTGATGTTCACCATCGGCGCCATCGGCACGGGATTGGCGATTCCGTCGCTCTTGCTGCAAGTGCGAGTCTCGCGTTGAAACATTGAACGAATGGGGGGTACGGCCGGGTTATAGGGTGAGCTTGATCCCCCCCCCGCCTGGTGCCGCGACCATGGCTTTGGCGATGGTCGCGGCAGGCGGCCGTTTAGGTCTGCACTTCTGAAAACATGCCTGTCAGCGGTAGCTCCTCCACCGTAGGCGGATCCAAAATCCATTTATAGCATCGCCGTAAGTTTTCTCACAAGTGCCCTTTGGGGCAGACGGCCGGGGGCGAGTCACGTTTTTTGGGGTGGTCTGGCTGGAAAAAATCCGGGCGACCAGTGGCGCAAGGTTGAGTTACAACCCCCAGAAAGAAGCGCTCACCAGCCGCCCGGATAAAGGACCCACGCCGGGTGCAGACCGGCCACAGGCCACTACATTCTGAATTCGGAGCGAAGCTACGAAAAACCCGGCCAGCCCGCTAGTGCCCTTTGGGGAAGGTGGCAGCGCTGAACATGCCTGTCTCATCGGCCAGCCGGGTGAGTTCGGCGACCGATTGCACCTTGAGTTTGCGGGTGATATTGGTGCGGTGGAGTTTGACGGTGCGCAGGTTGATGGCGAGCGCATCGGCGATTTCCTTGTTCATCTTGCCCTGCACGACGTGGCTCAGGACTTCTTTTTCACGCAGGCTCAGGCTTTCAAAGCGCTGCCTCAATTCGCGCTGGCGCTGGCGTTGCGACCGTTCCCGGGCGTCGCGTGCCAGGGCTCGTTCCACGGCGGCCAGCAACTCGTCTTTCGGCGCCCGTTTGGTGAGAAAATCCTCCGCGCCGCCCCGCATGGCACTCACGGTGGTGGGGATATCGCCCTGGCCGGTGAGGAAGATCACCGGCAGCGGATGATTGCTCTTGCCCAAGGTTTCCTGGAGTTGCAAACCGTTGATCCCGGGCATCTGCAGATCCGCCACCACGCAGCCGGGCCGTTCCGGGTGGGGCCGCCCCAGAAAATCTGCCGCCGAGGAATAGGATTCCACCAAATAGCCGGTCGCCGTGAGCAGGCGCGACAACGACCGTAAGAAGGAGACATCGTCATCCACCACAAAGACCGTGCAGGTTGCCGTGTCCAGCGTTGCCATCATGATGCCAGTGTAACCTTCATAAGGCCGCAGGCAAGTCGCCGAACCGGATTCGGTCCACCCCGGCCGGCGGCAGCAAAAACGTAAAGGTGGTTCCCTCCGCGCCGCGGCTGGCCACCCAGATATCCCCGCCATGCGCTTCGATGATGGTTTTGGAAATGGCCAGTCCCATGCCCATGCCGTTGGCTTTGGTGGTGAAAAACGGTTCAAACAGATGAACGGCATGATCGGGATCGATGCCCGCGCCGCAATCGCTCACGGAAACCTGGAGATTGTCGTTCCTGGTTTTCTGGACGCCCACCACCAGCGACCGGCGGGACTTGGGAATGTCGTTCATGGCATCCATGCCGTTCAAGATGAGATTCAGGAGCACCTGTTGGATATGTACCCGGTCCCCCTGGGCGGGTGGCAGGTGGGGCGCAATTTCGAGTTTCAGTTTCACGCGGCGCTTTTCAGCGTCGGGCCGGGCCATGGCCACGGTGTCTTCGGCCAGATCGCGGAGGTCGATGGCGCTGGAGGTCAACCGCTGCCGCTTGAACAGGCTGCGCATCCGGTCGATCACGTCGCCCGCCCGTTTGTCGTCGCGCCGGATGTCGGTGAGGATGGCCCGGAGCTCGGTCAAATTTGGGTGTTCGGCCTGGAGGTAAACTTCGGCCGCCTCGGCATTGCGCAGAATGGCGCCCAGGGGTTGGTTCAATTCGTGGGTCAGTGCCGAGGCGAGTTGCCCCATCATCGATACCCGCGAAACGTGCGCCAGTTCCGCCCGCTGCCGGAGGATTTCCGCCTCGGCCCGCTCCTGGCGTCGGCGCTGGATGAGCAAGGCGGCAATGGTGACGGCCTGGGCAAAAAAACCGGCGCCGAAAAAAAGTATCGGCCGCCAATGATCCCGCCACAGCGATTGGGGCTGGAAGCGCACGGCACAATCCGCGGGCAAGCGGCTGGCTTTGAGGTGCCACCGGCGCAGTGCCCGCGCATCCACGATGGGCACGCCGTTGGAGCGCAGCTCGAGGGGAATCTCACCGGCGGGTTTCCCGCGG
>CAYTJG010000224.1:0-10747 GCA_964437865.1 uncultured Bifidobacteriaceae bacterium
GAGTTTTGCTCTGGGGGTGAAAGCGTTGCCAATCCGCGAAGGCAGGACCGCCGACCCAACGGGCGTTTGACGTCCGCTGAGGTAAAACGCGATTTCCAGTTTCCACTTTGGCGGGCCGGGCAAAAGACGCCGGTGATCCAACTCTGGCAGAGTTGTTGAATCAATCCGGACGTTTACCCAACGTAGGCCAATGGCATTGGCCAACGCTGGGCTAGATGATTGCCATCGCTTTCAGGATGGCCGGAAAGAGCCGGGCGCATTAACCCCTGGCGGCGAACCGAGCCTCGATTTCCGCGGGCCGAGCAATGGCGCTCCGGAACTAAAACGGACCATGGTACGGGCCTTTGGCTCTGATGATTTCAATGAGGCGTGAACCTGGGCCGGTGGCCCCGGAACAGGCGTGCCTGCCTGGCCCGAACGCGGTCGGTGGTTCGTGAACACAAAAATAAAGTGCCCCCCCTGGCCAAAGGGGTTGGAAGCGTGCCTGAGGGGCCGCAGGATCAGTATTTCGCGGCGCGGTTCCACGGCCGCAGACAGCTAATCCCCGCTCCATTTGTAATCGTATCGGGCCGGCGGGTCGGAGAAACACGCAAACAAATTGCCGGGCACTTCGGGCCAGTAAATCCGGATATAACCAACATGCCCGTCAACAAAACCAACCACGTCGTTCGCGTCGTTGAACATGGGCCCTTCGCCCGGCCGCGGATCATGCCAGGAATAGGGATAAAAAGCCGGGGCTTCCGCGACCAGCACCGTTTTGGCCGGCTCTTTTATCGAAGCGATCTTGCGGCCGGCAATCCCAAGCCAGGAAGCGAGTTCAGGATTGTCATGGGTATGAAAGTTGAAGCCATTGAACCAATAACTCGAATAATCGTAACGAGGTTGTTCATGCTGGCCGTGATGAACATTGGTCCAGAGGTTATAAAAGCCGCGTGAATCTTTCATCTGATCATAGTAAAATGTGTCAGCCGGACAGGCAAAAATCCGGTCCTGCGCGGAGGAGCGACCCTTCAAACCGACATAACTCTTCATGAGTTCCTTATAGGCCAGCGAAGGCATTCTCTCCGCCGGTTTTTCCGTGAGGGGAGAAACATCGCCTGAATCATCGCAATACATATGGATGCCCAGGTTGATTTGTCGCACGTTGTTCAGACAAGTCGTCCGCTTGGCCTTGTTTTTGGCACTGCTCAACACCGGCAAGCACAAGGCCGCCAGAATCCCGATGATGGCCATGACCACGAGCAGTTCGATTAAAGTGAAAGCCCGGTCAAGTTTGATCGTTGGTTTCATATTCGATGCCTGGCCACAAACCGGGGTTACAAACCCCCATCCACATACCAGCGTTTTTCAGGATTGTCGCAGCGGACTTGCAGGTGGAATCGCTTGACTCCGCCATTTTTGAACCGGATTTTATAAGGCACAAAAGCGCCGCCCACTTTCCCGCCGCCCCGGACCCAGGCCGAAAACGGCGTGCCCAAACTGATGATTTGCAAGCCGCCCAGGTAGTTCTTCACTTTGTCGTCAAGCGGGAAACGGGTTCCAGGTTCCCAGAATTTGCCGACTTCCACCCAATCCTCCCGGCCACAGGCTTCAAAAAATGTCCGGGCGGCTTGTTCCGGGGTGCTGCCCGCATAGCTTGCATATTGCGCCTCCACGTCGCTGGTCAGCTCTTTCGTCCGGGAAAAAAGAGCCAAGTCGATAAAGGGTGCCGGATTCTTCAGGAATACAATGCTCGTTGTCCCCACGGTCAAAAAGGCCGCGACGCCAACGCCGATCAGGATTTTTGCTTTTGTCCATGCCATAATTCTCAATGCTCCTTTCACCAGGGTTAAAGTTGAACCACTGGCCGCCGCGCCTTTGGCAATCGCCACGGCGGTCACCGATTTTGCCAAGGCAACCGGGGCAACTTGAACGGAATTAGCCGCGATTGCCCCCGCGATCGCGTCCGCCGACAAGGTGATTCCCCGGCTGACGAAAAACTTGCGCAATTTCTCCACCGCGCGACTGACCCGTGTCTTGGCGGTGTTTTCGCTGACCCCCAACGCGGCCCCGACTTGCTTCAAATCCTTGCCTTCAAAGTATCGGAGCACAATGGCGTTGTGGTCTTTCGCGCCCAACCGCGCCAGCGCGATGTCCAGCAGTGGAGCGATATCGGTCCAAGGTAAGGAGTCAGGTTCGGGTTGGTTCACCAAGGATTGCACATAGACCTCCTGTTCGCGGCGTTGGCGGCGGCGTTGGGTTCTTAAGAGATCGGCGGCGGCGTATTGAGCCGTGCGACAAAGCCAGGCGGAAAGAATCGTCTTTGGGCCGAGCGATCCCGCCTTGCGTGCCAGGATGATGAAGGCGGCTTGGGTGACTTCTTCCGCCAAATGGGCATCACGAAGCTGGCGTAGGGCGACCGAATAAACCAGATTAATGTGCCGTGAGACCAGCGTGGCAAACGCCTCCTCGGAAGAGCGAGTGGCATAGGCCCGCACCAAGTCCATGTCCTTGGTCGTCAGCTGGTCGGTCGTCATCTTGCCAATATATGGCCGCCGACGGGAAAAGGTTACAATTTGCTTGTGGAAGTTTTCCGCGGCGGTGGTTTGCGGTTTGGTCGAAGCGCCTTGCTTCTGTTTGATAGACGAAAATCTTTGGTATGAATATGCTGTCCTCATGGCGCTGGTTCGCATATTGGTGGACGGATACTCCCTGTTGCACAGTTGGCCCGAGTTGGCGCCCGGCGCGGCCCGGTATTCCGAACGGGCGCGCGATGCGCTCGCCGAGCAGTTGCAACAATACCAGGACGTCAGCGGCACGCCGGTGACGGTGGTTTTTGACGGCCAGGGCCGGCGGGGACCGCGGCCCAAGCGTCCCGAGGGCGATGCGTTGGAAGTGCTCTTTTCCGGCGGCGGCCGCACGGCCGACGATTTAATTGAGCGGGCGGCCCACCGGTTTCAGCCCTACGGCGAGGTGCTGGTGGTGACGGACGACTTTGCGGAGCGCGACACCGTGAGCGCCTCGGGCGCCCTGGTGGCCAGTTGCGCAAATTTCATAAGCATGATTGACCAGGTGCTGACGCAGTTGCAGGATAGCCTGGAGCGAAACAACCGGGCGGCCCGAAACCAGTTTCGCCGTCCGCACTGAACGCATGAACTCGATGCAAACCCGACACCTGGTTCGAAATTTTTGGCGGCTGGCTCTCTTCGTGAGCCTGCTGGGCCCCCTGGTCGGCATCCGGGCGGCGGAGCCGGCAGTGGTTCCAACCCCGGCGCCAGCCCCGGCTCTGGTCCAAGGCGAGCGGTTTCTGCTGATCTTCGAAACCTCGCGCGGGTTGAAGAAAAACCTGCCGGCCATCCGCCAGGAAATCGCCCAGTTGTTCTCGAGCAATCTGCAGAACGAAATCGAGCCAGGTGACGATCTGGCCGTTTGGACGGTGGATGAGAGCCTGCATACCGGGAGCTTTCCCCTGGCCAATTGGATGCCGGAAGGAGCGGAGGAATGCGCCCGGCACGTGGATGGTTTCCTGGCTGAGCAGAAGTTCACGCGGCATGCCAGCCTGGCCGCCGTGCAACCGCAGTTGAACCGCCTGGTCAAGCATTCCGAACGCCTGACCGTGATCATCTTCTGCGATAGTCAGAGCCGCCTGGTAGGCACGCCCTACGACAGCGGCGTCAATGAGATCATCACCAACGCGGCGGCCAAGATCAAAGGCGACGTGGTTCCGTTCATACTCGTCCTCCGGTCCTCCCAGGGCGAATACATCGGCTGTTCGGTGAATCGCGCGAGCCGGCTGAGCTTCCCGAATTACCCGGCACCGCCCAAGCCGACGCCACCGCCGGCGCCCGCGCCCCTCGTGGCCAAACCGGCACCCGTGGCCCCGCCGGTGACCGGCCCGATGGTAACGCCCGTGCCGGCCCTCATCATCGTGGGCACCAAAGCCAGCACCAATATCGAGGCGGCCGCCAAGCTCACGCCACCCTCACCCGGCCCCACGTCGGCAGCGGTTCCGGCCTCGATCATCGTGAGCAACGTGCCGCCCGCCGTCGTGGCTTCGGCCCCCAATCCCCCGCCGCCGGTCACTCTGCCGGCCGCCCCGACACCCACGCCCACGACGACGCCCGCGACGATCCCGGTGCCGGCTCCAGCACCGGCTCCGGAAGCAGCACCCAAAGTTGTTTCGCCGCCGCCCAGCACTCCATCTGTGGCGCCGACACCCGTTTCAACACCCGTGGCACCCGCGGCGGTGGTGGCAAAGACGCCCAGCCCGGCCCCGGAAACCATTTCCAAGCAGGTGGTTGCGGCACCGGTGACGCCGCCGCCGGCCCTGGAAGCCAAGCCGGTTGAGGCGGTGGTGGAGACCGGTTCCAGCGGCCGGGGTTTCCTCATACCGCTGGCGGTGGGCGGGGTGGCCTTGGTGGGCGCCGCGGCCTTGGTGACTTGGCTGATGCTGCGCTCCCGGCGGCCCACGGGCAGCCTGATCACCAGTTCCCTGCAGAACGATCCGCGCCTGCCGCCCCGAAAATGACGCCATTCCGCGCGTGACTTTTGCGCGCCATTATGGAAGATTTCGCGGCCATGAAAGCACTTCATTTATTTTGCGCATTCAGTCTTTTGGCGGCGATGGTTGCTGCCCGGGCTGAAGATACCAATCAGGCCGCGGCCACAGCGCCGGCCGCCACGCCGGGCTTTTCGGATCCCAGCAAGTTGACCGAAAAAGCGCCCGAGACTTTCAAGGCGCAGTTCACCACCACCAAGGGCAAGTTTACCGTCGAGGTCACCCGGTCGCTCTCGCCCAACGGCGCGGACCGGTTCTACAATCTCGTGCGTTCGGGTTATTTCAAGGATATCGCCTTCTTCCGGGTGATTCCCGGCTTCATGTGCCAGTTCGGTATCCACGGTGATCCCGCGGTGGCCGCCAAGTGGATGGATGCCAACCTCACTGACGACCCGGTCAAGGGCAGCAATACGCGCGGCACCATCACATTCGCCACGGCCGGCCCCAATACGCGGACCACGCAGTTGTTCATCAATTTCGCCGACAACGCCAATCTGGATGGCATGGGCTTTTCCCCCTTTGGCAAGGTAGTCGAGGGCATGGACGTGGTGGATAAAATCAACAGTGAATATGGTGAAGGCGCGCCCCGGGGCCGGGGCCCGTCGCAGGGCCGCATGCAGGCCGAAGGGAACGCCTATTTGGCGAAGAGTTTTCCGAATTTGGATTACATCAAGTCCGCCAGCCTTTTGCCCTGAGAAATACTGAACCCCAAAAAACATCATATTATGAGCGAAATTGCCATTCTTACGACCAGCGCGGGTGAAATGGTGCTGGAATTCTGGCCGGACGTAGCGCCGGGGCATGTGGAGAATTTCAAGAAACTGGCGAAGCAAGGTTTCTATGACGGCACGTGTTTCCATCGCGTGATCAAAAATTTCATGATCCAGGGCGGCGACCCCAACACCAAGGACGATTCCAAGCAGCGGCTCTGGGGCACGGGCGGTCCGGGTTACCAAATCAAGGCGGAGTTTAACGACCGGGCGCACGAGCGCGGCGTGCTTTCCATGGCGCGTTCGAACGATCCGAATTCGGCCGGCTCACAATTTTTCATCTGCCACGGCGAGCCACGGTTTCTGGACCATCAGTACACGGCGTTTGGCCGGTTGATCAAGGGCGACGACGTGTTGGAGAAAATTGCCACCACGCCCACGCAGCCCGGCGACCGTCCGGTCACGAAACAAACCCTGATCAGTGTGAAGATTGTGCCGGCTGAAGCAGCCAGCTAAATGAGCGCCGCCGGAGCGGCCGGTGAGCATAGCCCGCAGTTTCGGCTGCGGGCTGGCGGACGATGAACCCCAGCGCGACGACGCGGTGGGGTGTTTCGGTTTCGCCGCTGGAGCAATTGGGAATTCAGCGGCCGAAAGCGCCTCAGTGCATTTCAATCAGCCGGTTTACGAAGTCCCAGTTTTCCTGCATCTGCTCGTCGTAAAACTCCAGGTGACGCGCGCCCAACCCCAGCAGGTTCAGCGCGCCCTGCACCTCCGGACTGGCACTGGCCGGACCGCTGTCGGGATGTTCAAATTGATGGGCCAGCCCGTTGCCCACGCAGACCGCAGCGGCCATGTTCTTGCCCGCGCCGGCAGCGGCCGGCTGATGATGAAATCGCACGGCTTCCACGAGCACCGGCGGCAGCTTCCAGATCTCAATCAACCCGGCCCCGACGTCGGCATGGGTGAAGCCATAGGCCGCTTTTTCCAGGGCATTCACATCGGCCTTGGCGGCGACGGCTTCGGTGTAGAGTTTTCCATATTCGGCGCCTTTGGCCTGGCTCAGCACCACCCGGCCAATGTCATGGAGCAAGCCCGCGGTGAACAACAAATTGCCGTCCGCCTCCACATCGTCCGCCACGAACTTGCAGGCAAAGGCCGCCGTCAGACTGTGTCGCCAAAGCTGCACGCTATCCAGGCCGGAGCCCGTCGGCGCCTCAAACGCCCGGCTGCCGCTGACGGCGGAAACCAGGGCGAAGATGGTTTGGAACCCAACCCGGCCGATGGCTTCCGGCACATTGGAAACCGGTTCGCGGCCGCTGAAATAGACGCTGTTGCAGTAGTGCAGCAGCTTGGCCGTGAGCACGGCATCCAGGGAGATTAATTCGCCGACTTCCTCAAGCGTGGTGCTTTCGTGCCGGAGCGCATCCAATACTTTCGGCAGGACCTGCGGCGATGGCGGCAGGACCTTGATACCACGCAATAGCTGGTAAACGGCATCCATCACCCAAAGTATTTGGTAAACCGGCTGGAATGGGAAGTCGAATCGGGTATCACTTCCCCGCCAGCCCCTTCAAATAAGCGAGGATCAGCTCGGGCAAAGCCCGGCTGTACCCACCCTCGAGCACGCTGAACACCGGCACGTTCAGCCCGCGTAGCGCGCTCCCCAACCAATAAAAATCCTCCTCCAACAGCGTGGCGTCCGCCAATGCGTCCCGCAAATAGGCGTCGAACCCGGCGGAGACCGCCACCAAGTCGGGATGGAAACTGCGCAGGTCATCCAAGGCGTTGGCCAGCTTGGCCCGGTACGTCAGCCGCGGGGCATGGGGCGTGACCGGATAATTGAAACAATTGCAGCCGTGATTTTCGCCGCCGGTATCCGGATACCCCGGATGTTCATGCACGGAGAAGAACTCGATCCCGTGGCGGTTAAGCAGGATATTCTCCGTGCCGTTGCCGTGATGCACGTCGAAATCGAACACCGCCACGCGGGGCACGCCGGCGGCCTGGGCCTCGAGCACGGCGATGGCCACGTTGTTCAAGTAACAAAACCCCATCGACTTCTCACGCAGGGCATGATGGCCGGGCGGGCGCATGAGACTGAAACTCATTTTGCCCTCCCGGGCCAGGCGCAATGAATCCAGCGCCGCTGCCACCGAGTTTCGCGCCAGCTGGGCAATGCCCTCGAAGAACGGCGTATCCTCGTCAAAATCCCCCGGCTTATTCAGGCGCTCAAGTACCGCCGGCGTGTGCGCCCGCAGCAGTTGCTCGTCCGTGACGGTCGTTGGCTCCTGCCACTCGAGGGGCAGGTCCGTCTGGCCTTTGAGCAGGGCCACGGTGCCGGTGATCCGTTGCGGCCGGTCGGCATGCCCGGCATGATGGTAGCCGGTGCACGAGTCAGTCGTTATGATCGTCATGCCGAGAGCTTACCCGCGAACCCCGGGCAAGCATATTTTTTTTCACCGCGCACCCGGAATTTGTGCGCCGGGATTTCGGTCTGGCAATCCGGTCCGGCTGCACTAAGCTTTCGACGGACCGGGATTTGATATGATCAGCAAGCTGTTTGCTTCGATCCTCGCCGTCGGCGCCGTGGTTTGCCAGGCGGCCGCGTGGGATTATGAAGGCCATCGCGCCATCAATGAACTGGCGCTGTCCACCCTGCCCGCCAATTTTCCCGCCTTCGCCTTGACCCCGCCGGCGCGCGCGCGGATTGCCTATCTGGCCGGCGAACCCGACCGCTGGCGCAACGAAATGAATTATCGCACCGGCACCGGCCTCACCCTGGGCCAGGCCAACGGGCCGGACCACTACCTGGACCTCGAGGACCTGGCCCTTTACGGCCTCACCCCCGAAAAGCTGCCGCCCTTGCGTTACGACTTTGTGGCCGACCTCGCCCTGGCCCGCGCCGCACATCCGGAGAAATTCCCGCCCATCGATCCGGGCCGCGATAGCGACCATACCCGGGAGCTCAGCGGTTTTCTGCCCTGGTCCATCACGGAGAATTATCAAAAGCTCCAGTCCGGTTTCAGCACGCTGGCGGCGTTGGAAAGATTCGGCGGCGCGCCGGATGAAATCGCCAACGCCCGGGAAAACATCCTCTATGTGATGGGCGTGCTCGGCCATTACGTGGGCGATGCCAGCCAGCCGCTGCACACCTCCAAGCATTTCAACGGCTGGGTCGGCCCCAACCCAAACGGCTATACGACCGATCACGCGTTTCACCAATTGATCGATGGCGGGTTTTTCCGCCAGACCGGCGGCATTCAGGTCCGCAAATTGTCCGCCCAGGTTCATCCCGCCGCCAAGCTGGCCGGCGCGGCCACACCCAACGGCATTTTTGAGACCGCCGTCAATTTCGTGGTGGCCAACAATCAATTGGTGGAACCGCTGTACCGGTTGGAAAAGGATGGCAAACTGACCGGCCAAGCCGGCGGCAATTCCGCCGGCCGGGTTTTTCTGGAAGCGCAACTGGTCAAGAGCGGCCAGTTGCTGGGCGACCTGTGGTTGACGGCGTGGGCGACGGCGCCGGCAGACACGTATCTGGAACGGGAGCTGCAACAACGAGCGCTGCCCCCGGCCGGCCCGAAATGAAAGCCACCGCCGCCTCAAGGATTGCCGCAGTGCTCGGCGTGCTCGCCGTGGGGCTGGGCGCTTTCGGCGCGCACGGGCTGAAACACTTGCTGGAAGCCAATGGCACCAGCCAGATCTGGGAAAAGGCGGTTTTCTACCACTTTATTCACACCGTCATGCTCTTCGTGCTGGCGGAGGCCCGGCTGTTTCGACCGGTGGCTTGGTGGTGTTTTTTTGTGGGCATCATCCTGTTCAGCGGCTCCCTCTATGTCTTGGCCATATTGAATATCCGCTGGTTGGGCGCCATCACTCCGTTCGGCGGTACGGCCTTCATCGTTGGCTGGGTCTCGCTCGCCTGGCCCCGAGGCGCGTCGGCGAAGTGAGCAATTTGTTTTGACCGACCCTCAAGAAGTCCTGTGTTGTTCCACGTTTGTAATGGGTAAAGGGAGGTGTCGCGGTGCGACATTGGATATAAGCCAGACACGCGAGCGTCTGGTCTCGCGCCAAACGAATTCATGTGTCCTGGAGGGACGCCGGATTTCCCCCCGTCCCTTCAGGACGGTTTTGTTATTGCCACCAGCACCCGGCACGTTGTGCCGGGCTCATTTCCAGCGTCGCTCTGCGACCGCCGAAAGGCGCTTGAACTGGCTAACGTAACGCCCGCAGCAAATTCTTCGGATGCACTGGACGCACCGGCGGGAGATCGGCTTCATTGAAAGCCAGCAGTAAGCTGTTCTCGTCAATGTCCAGCAGATGCTTGTCGGAAGTTACCAGAAGGGGGATTTTCGCCAGCGACGATTCGGCCAGAATCAGGCCGTCGTTAAATTCGTCTTCGGGCAGCAGACGTTGGCAGAGAAGGCCGCGCACGAATTGCTCGCAAATTGCTTCCGCTGTCGAGTCCAAGTCAAAGGGACGGATTTCCCATTGCAGCAAGCAGGTCAATGCCGTCCGCGCCAATTCCCGATCCTCTACGCTGTTGCCGTGGGTGAAAATAAGATGCAATTCGTAAGCCGCCGTGGGCGGCAAAACGAATGCGTAGCCTTTGCGCTGGAAAATCTCCCGGAAATCGTGGGCAAACTCTTTGTCGGCGGCGAGATCGAAAACAAAATTAGTGTCGAGCGAGAGTTGCTTCTTTTGCGCCGCCATAGATCATCGTCATTGCCCCGTTGAAATGTTCCCGGCGCTGTTCCGGGGTGAGCTTGTTCGCCAGTTTGCGCGCTTTGGCGGCCAGACGGCTGCCGGGCGTGTCTTCCGGATAGTCGAATTTCTTTGGCGCGGCGTGTTTTGGCTGTCTCATAACCAAACCAAACTTCCCGTTTCCTGGCGGCCTTGTCAACAAAATGATATATCAGTTCAAGGGGGGTTGAACGTGAATAATCCCCCTATTTTACTGAGTGGTACCCCCGTTGGGAATCGAACCCAAATCCGCGGATTAGAAATCCGCTGCTCTATCCATTTGAGCTACGGGAGCACGCTGCCTGCAAAATACCGTCTGGACGCCCCCGTCGCAAGACGCAGTTCCACGCCGCGACGCCCCCGCCCAAGTGCGGAGTGCGGAGTGCGGCCGTGCCAGACGCCGGTGGGGCGCGTCACTCCGTGCGCGCCGCGAGCGTGGCGTGGCGGCTCGCAGACCTTGGCGATTGCGAACGAACGCCGGCGTTGAAAACGCGGAGCGAATCGGGCCGAGTGTGATTTTAGGGCGGCGCGTTGGGTTGGCTTGGGCACGCTGGTTGGCAGGCGCGGCGCGTTCGGAGAACGCGCCCTACCATCGGCCGTGCCAGACGCCGGTGGGGCGCGTCACTCCGTGCGCGCCGCGAACGTGGCGTGGCGGCTTGCAGACCTTGGCGATCGCGAGCGAAATCGCAGCGTTGAAGACGCGGAGCGGATCGGACCGAGCGTGATTTTAGGGCGGGGCAATTGCTTGGCTTGGGCA
>CAYTJG010000225.1:0-10644 GCA_964437865.1 uncultured Bifidobacteriaceae bacterium
GAATTCCTATGCCAACCGGATACGATTCTTTGACTGGGGCCGCCACCCAGGTGGTTTCCGGTTTCAAATCTTCCATGGCGCGGTGAAAATCCGGCGTCAGCTCCGGCGCGGATGACACTTTGCAATTCCAAAGTTTGACTTTCAATTTGCAATGCGTGGAATTTGTGAAAAACCACCAGTCCGTTGGGTGTCCTGCGGTCCGTGCGGTAAACGCTGTAACCCCAGACCACCCCATCGCCATCAAACGCCGCCTATATCAATATTGCCACCGTAATAATCGGTTCATCTCAGTTCAGGGTTTTTGGGCGACAACTTTGCCATTTCGCCAAGAATAAATGGGCGTACCGTGGGCGCGGGCGGTTTTGCGCGCCGTCCGGCCCGCGCGCCGCAACGCGCGGTCCATGGTGGCGGCGAAGGTCTTCTTTGATTTGATTCTGTTAGTAGTTTTCATGGGGCTTGCTCCATCAGCCGGGGAATTTCCCAGAGTTGTCGTACACCGCCCACCCGTCACCGCCAGCCATCCCGGCGTCCGACGAGATCACTCACCCACTTTTTGAATACGATGCCGCCCATCCGGGTGGGTCAAAGCCGCCAGTTCGTTTGCCACGGCAACCGGAATATGCACCTGGCCATAGCGACGCTGGAGAAATTCAAGGCGGTCGACCACCGCGAGGTTGGAAATTGGCGAGGTGTTACTGACGACGAGCATGGGCCAGGTCTTCCTGCGCTTCCGTGAGACCGTATTGCCGGGCAATGCCGCGTTCGGCGAGCGCCACGCCAAAAGCGTAGTGATCCAAATGAGCCATGCGGGCTCCCATGCCCAGCGTCAGCCAGCCGGAGGCGTAAAACCGGCAGGCTAGTTCGATTTGCATATGCCGTTCGCGTTCGCCCGGCCCGAACGGCAGGGTGGCCAGGGCTTGCTCATCCAAATCAAGGGTGACGCCCATAAAATAAAACTCTCCACGGACATAGTACCACGAATCAAATATCTGGCAACCGGCGACAGCGGCGAAAACCACGACTCACAACGTTGCTAGCGCCCTGCTCGCCAGCGTGGACTGAATCGAATTCCCCGCGGGCTAGCGCGAAGAGCCCCGAACTATTGCCGGGCGGGTGCCACCGGGCCCAGGAATTTCTGGACGGCCTGAAACACAGGCACCACCGCGAGTTCTTTCATGCAGCGGATGTCATGGGGGCAGCCGGACTGCCAATGGCCGCGCGGCGTGCGATGGTTGCAGTACAGGCAGGGCACCTCCGCCACCAGCGCCGTGGAGGGCGAGGTGGGGGGCAAGCGATACTGGGGATTCACCGCCCCGAAGAGGCCGACGACCGGTGTGCCCACGGCGCCCGCCAAATGAACCGGCCCGGAATCAATGGAGATCACGAGATCGCACCCGGCCAACAGCGCCGCGACTTCCCGGGCTCCCACCCGGTGATTGGCAAACGATTCCACGCCGCGCAGTTTGGTGTATTCGTTCTCGCTGCCGCCGATGCCCAAGAGGATGATCGTGGCGTCGTATTCGGCGTGAATCAAATTCACCAGTTGCTGCCAGCGGTCGAAGCCCCATTCACGCACCGCCCACGTGCGGCCGCAGTTGATGGCCAGCAGCTTCTTCCCGCCGCCGCAATGCCTCGCCAGACCGGTGAGTACCAGGGTGCGGGCGGTCAGCTCCGGCGGCGGATAAAGGTGCGGCTGGCGCTCGGTCAGGGTGAGGCCACACGACCGGGCCAGGTCGTCGATCAGGTGTTCGTTGGTGCCAGTCTTCTGAGACCGCTCGTCGGTGGTGGTGGGCGCGTAAAGCTTTTCCACCAGGCCGAAGCACAGGTGGTGGGGCAGGAATTTCCAGGAGCGGGCGCCGTACACGGCCGTCGGGCCCTGCGCCAATTGCACCAGCCCCTGGTAATCCCGCATGGTGACCAAGAGCAGTGGCCGCCCGGGATGGCGTCGCTGGATCTCCGCGCATTGCGGCAGCGTGCAAATGAGGTCACCGAGGACGCCGATGCGGAAGAGGATAACCGGCCGCCGGCGATGGCGCAGGCATTGGCCGAGCAGCCAGGCCGGGAAAAGAAAATAATCGGCCACGTGCGCCCGAAACCAGTTCCGGACGGCCTTAAGCCCGGCCAGCAGCGGGGCCGGTGGTGAGAACCCAAGCTGTCGAAAACCGTTCCACTTAGGTTGAAGCGACATAATGGACGCACCGTTAACCGGCTCGCCGGGCCCGTTCTCCCTTTACATACACCTGGGCCAGATCCCGGTCCGTTTCGTGGAAGACGGTCAGGTCGAAATAATACACCGCGGCTTGCTTGCCGTCGGCATATTCGTGGATATTGGTGAGGAACTGGTTATTCGTCAGCACGGTCGCGTCGAAGAATCGTCCGCCGCAGTCGTGAAACATCACGGGGCCATAGCCGAGGCCAGCCAGCATGGAGAGCGTTTCCAGCCCATTTTCCCCCAGCGCCGCCATGTTTTCGCGGTTGTATTCAAACGTGATGGCCGGGTGCACCTGGCGGAGGAAATTCTTGGCGCCGCGCATGATCGAGCAGTCGAAGCCCTCCGTGTCAATCTTCAGCAGTTTGATGCGGGGCATTTCCGGCCGGGGCGCCAGGAAGTCATCCAAACTGACCAGGCTGATTTTTTTGGTGCCGCCCGCCTGGTCCGGAATCAGCGTGGTGTTCCAGCCGTCTTTGGCCATGGTCATGCCCACGGCTTCTGACTTTTCGCCCAGGAAGATTTTGAAGGCCCGCGCGTCGCGGAACTGGCGCAGGTTCTTCTCCAGCACGGAAAAACTGAGATCGTCGCCCTCGATGCAGAGCAGCGGAATGGCGCCGGCGGATTCGATGATGCATGCCGTATCGCCCACGTTGGCGCCCACGTCGATGGCCACGAGATCCGGGTATTTATCCAGCAACACCGTGGCCAGCCTCCCCAAATGGGAGGTATAGCCGGGAAGCTTCCGGTACAGTGTCGAAAGGGGATTATGGGCTGGAATCTGAATGTCGAATTTGCCCACCCGGGTGGTGACCATATTCGGCTGGAACCAAGGCTGCTTGTCAACCCGTGCGACCTCGAAACCGAGTGGTGATAACAATTTATTGGTGGCTTGGCGAAGGCGATGGAGGAGCTGCATGATAGCGGGGAATTAAAGTTGGCGTAATTGGAAATCAGTTTGCGGCGTGAGTGCTGCCCAGACCCGGTGCAGTTCCTTGCGCACGGAGGCCTCGGACGGAACGATCTCGAGCTGGGCCGCCTCGGCGACATGGTCCACCACCCGTTCGTGGGCGGAAATACCCAGTCCCAAACTGTAGGTGCCGGGGTTGAGACACAGGCCGGCCACGGCCACTTTGAGCAGGTAGCGGCCGGGTTCCATCCTGGCGAGCGGCGCTTCCTGAGTGGTGGTGACGCCGACCAGTTCGGTGCCCATGGCGGAGAAGATGGCGAAACCGAGTTCCGGTTTTTCCAGCGGCTCGGCCACGGAGAATTCCAAGGAGAATTCCAAAGGCCGGCCATATTCATAGCACCAGGCTGCCGTGGCTGCGCCGGGCGTGCAGCACAGCCGGAGCAGCCGCGCCGCGCCGGTGCCCTCAAACCGCCGCGGCAGCGGCGTAAGATCGATCTCGGCCGAAAGCTGTTTCACGTGCTCGGTGTAGGCCTTGATCACCTCACGCGTTTCCCCTTGCAGCTCCAGTTTGCCTTTGACCAGATAAATGCAGCGCGAACACAGGCGCAGGACGGCCTCCAGATTATGGCTGACAAAGAGCACGGTCCGGCCGCCTTTGCTCACGTCCTCCATCTTGCCCAGGCACTTCTTCTGAAACGCCGCATCGCCCACGGCCAGCACTTCATCGATCACCAAAATTTCCGGCTCCAGGTGGGCGGCCACCGCAAAGGCCAGCCGCATGTACATGCCGCTGGAATAGCGCTTGACCGGTGTGTCCAGGAACCGCTCCACTTCGGCGAAGGCCACGATCTCATCGAACTTCGCTTTGATTTCGGAGCGGTGCATGCCCAGGATGGCGCCGTTGAGAAAGATGTTTTCGCGCCCGGTCAATTCGGGGTGGAAGCCGGTGCCCACTTCGAGCAGGCTGGCCAGCCGGCCCCGCAAGTGCATGCGGCCGGTGGAAGGCTCGGTGATGCGGCTCAGCAGCTTCAGCAGTGTGGATTTGCCCGCGCCATTGCGGCCGATGATGCCCACGGCTTCACCGGCCTTGATTTCAAAAGAGACGTCCTGGAGCGCCCAGAAATCCTCCAGCCGCCGGTCCGCCGCCCCGTGGCGCCGCTGGAACAACGCTTTGGCTTTTTCCGTGAGCACGTCGCGCAGGGCCACGTACCGCCGGCCCTGGGTCTGATGCCGGAGCTGATACTTCTTGCCGAGTCCCTCAACCTGGATGGCGTAGTCACTCATGCGTCAGATGATATCGGCAAACGCCTTTTCCGTGGCGCGAAAATAGCGGATGCCCGAAAGGACCAGCAGCAGGGTGACCGCCAGGGAGATGAGCAGACTTCGGCTGTCAAACGCCACCGCGCTGCCGAACGCCCACCGGTAGCAATTGATCACGCCCACCATGGGGTTGAGGTTGTACGCGAACAGGACGCCTGGAGCCCATTCGCCGCATTTCTCATAAACCTTGGTCGCCACCTGGTCGCTGCCAAACCCCACCGGCGAGCCGTAGATGCCGAATTGCACGATGAAGGGGATAATATAGCGGAAATCCCGGAATTTTACGTTCAGCGCGGCCAGCCAAAGGCTGATGCCAAATGAGGCCAGGAACGCCAGCAGCGTGAAGGCCGGCAGGAGCGCTACCCGCCAGATAGGCCAGTGCCAGGTGGGCCAGGCGTGGTACCACACCAGAAACACACACAGGATGGCGGCCGAGATCAGGAAATCCATGAAACAAACGATCACCGCACTGGCCGGAATCACCAGCCGCGGGAAATAGATCTTGGAGATCATGTTCGAGTTGGTGATGAGGCTGTTGCTGGCCTCGGAGAGGGACGAGGAGAAGAACTGCCACGGCAGCATGGCCACGTAAATAAACACCAGCGGCGGCAGGCCTTCCGTGGACATGTTGGCCAGCTTGGTGAAAACCACGACAAAAGCCACGGAGGTGAGGACCGGCTTGAGCACCGCCCACAAAATACCGATGACCGTCTGCTTGTAGCGGACCAGAACATCCCGCCACGACAGGAAAAAGAACAGCTCCCGATAGCGCCAAAGGTCGGCCCAATAGTGGCGTTCAGTCTTGCCGGCTTCAATGGTCAGTTCTTGCATCAGAGCAGTGAATCTTGCCAGCCAACCGCAAAAAACAAAAGCGAATTGGTGAATTCGCGGGGGTGAACTTCGCGTCAGGCCGCCACCTGAGGAGGGCGCTTACGACCGTGGCTTTGGGTTTCTAAATTCCGCTTCAACCCCGGCTCAAAAGTGCCGCCATCTCGCCGCTGGCGGCCACGTAATTGGGGCCGATGAAATCTTCGTCTTGAAACCGATATTCACGGAAGCGAATGGATTCCGGAAAGAGCTTGCCGATCCGATAGCCACGCTGTTCGAGGTAGGAATAAAAGTCCCGGAGCAGAAACTTGGTCATGATGTTCCCCAGGCCGTATTCAAATTGTACGACGGACACCTTGTCGGGGACCAGCAGGTCATCAAACCCGCGCAACACCAGGTGTTCAGCCCCTTCCACATCGATTTTTAACAGGTCAATGGAACTGACCCGCTTATCCGTGCAGTAATCCTTGCCGCGAACCACGTTGCCGGTGACGATTTGCACATTCGGCGTGTGGATCACCTCGAATAAAGTGGTCAACCCGTCCTGGTCGGGGCAGTACTTGACTTTGATTTCGCCGGGCACATCGGACAAACCGACCGGGTTCAAACGGACTCCTTTGGCTTGGCCGTTCGAAAAACGTTTGGCGAGTACCTGGAAAGTTGGCGGGCAGATTTCAAAACAATGCACCGTGGCATTGGGGTTGGCCTGCAAAGCCGCCTCGGCCCAATCTCCATGGTTTGCCCCCACATCAAACACATTCCGCAACCGATCGTGACGCGCCAAGGTTTTTAACAGCCATCGCTCACCGTCCGTATTCAGGTCGTAATTGCCATAGTTCTCTTGAATCTGGTGATATTCCACGCAGATATTGTCAACCTTCTGTCGCAACTTGGGGAAAGCGCGTAAGACTGTGTCAAGACGTCTGGCAATTTTGAAGATGCGTCGCATTTTACTGTGTTTTCGCTGGGATTTTGGGGATAAACCGCGGGTAAAAAATATCATCGGATGGCAGCGAAACAAGAGAATTCCGCCCGCTGCCGGTCCGCAGGGTGTGGAACGCAATTCTGCTCGTCTCCCAAAAGTGCCCATAAAATGAGGGCGGCGGCTCAGTGGCACGTCTGTCTGTGCTAAAGGTTGGCATCTATACCAGCGCGGGTAGGGCGCGTCTCTCCGAGCGCGCCGCGAACGTAGCGTGACGTTTCGCAGACCTCGGCGACCACGAGCGAAAGACGGCGTTGCTGATGCGGAGCGGAGCGGGCCGAGGGTGATTTCAGGGCCGTGGTTTGGGTGGGCTTGCGCACGTGGGTTGGCAGGCGCGGCGCGTTCGGAGGCCGAACGTCGGCTTCGCACGCGCCCTACCGACCGGCGCGTCAGGGGATGGCCAGCCGCACGAGGGCCGCGTTGGTGGCCGGGGGCGTATTGGTGGCGTTGGGCAGGTAGAGGTTGAGACCGGAACTGGTTGCGCTCTGCACACTGCCATCCGCCAGGGCTAGATTGCCATGCGATCGGTGCCGGTCCGCCGACCAACTGATGGTGTCCCAATTGGAAAGGACCAACACGCCGGATTTCACCCGCACGCCGCGAATGGTCAAATTATCGTCCCCCAGCAGGATGTCTTGCGGATTGGATTCGCTGGCATCCAGCTTGTAAAAATAGCTGAGGTTCTTGGTGGCGAGCGTGCGAAAGCTGGCGGCCGGCAGGCGATGCCGGTCGGCCGGACAGACCAGCACCCGGGTGTTGCCCAATTCGTTGGACACGGTCTGGAAGATATTTTCGGCCACCCCCAAGCCGTTCGTGGTGGAAACGGCGGTGGGATATTTATCGCCATGGTCACCTTCCCAAACGCGGAAGGCCAGTCCCAGGTGCTTCAACTGGTTCACGCAACCGATGGCGCTCCGCACGCGCGGCGCACTGAGCGCCGGCAACAGGACCAAGGCCATGATGGCCAGGGAGAAAAAGACCAGCACGACTTCCAGCAGCGTCAAAGCGCTTTCCCGGTTGATTGAACGTGTGGCTCTCATGAGCTGACGAGCGACTGGCGGTCTGGCCGGCCCAAACAAAAAACAGTTCCACCCGCATTCACCCGACTGGCCCGATCGAAGTCGCCCGGTGTCATGGAAAACACCTTAGCAGGGGTGGTGCCATGCGGATTTCCTCGGTTTTGAGCATTTTACGGTGCATCCGTAGCGTGGATTTTACGCGTTAAGAGTGAAAATCACGCACTAAAATGGATGGCAGTCTGACCAAAATGTACTGCAACCCGGCAAATTTGGTGAGACCTCTGACCGCAAGAGCGAAGGGTCGACGTTTGTAATGGGCAAAGGGAGGTGTCGCGGAGCGACCTTGGAGTTTAGCCAGACACGCCAGTGTCTGGTCTCGCGCCCGACGAATTCCTGCGTCCTGAAGGGACGCTGGGATTTCCCCTGTCCCTTCAGGACGTTTCCATTTTCGACGCCAGCACCCGGCACGTTGTGCCAGGCTTATTTCCAGCGTCGCTCCGCGACCGCCGAAAGGCGCCTTGAAGATTTTATGTAGAATAAACCTCGAAGAACAAAAAAGAACCGGGTGGAGACTGGCAAGTCTCCACCCGTGATGGGCAAAACGGTCACCGGGCTGGCAGCGTCGGCGGAGCCGAGGCACCGGGGGCCGGCGGAGTGGTGGGCAGCAGGCCGAGGATCTCCTGCTGCTGCTGGTACCATTCCCGCAGCGGACGGGACAGCAGGGACACCTGGAAATCCTTGAAGTGCGAGATGTTCAAGGCCTCCTCCACTTGCTTCCGCAACTGCGTGTTAAGGTCGTTCTTGGCGTCGTCGGCCCAGCTCTTGTAGGAACCGGTCTTTTCGTTGAGGGCCTTGGCGGCCGCCACGCGGGTTTCCTGATCGTACTTGTAAACCGGCACTTCCACGTAGCTCTTGTCCATCTTGCCGTTGATGTGATTCGTCTCCACCTGGGCCAGAATGACCTGTTTGGCCACTTCAATGATGCGATGCTCCAGCTTGGCGGTGACGTCGTCTTCGGCGATCGTCTCGTTGGCCTCGCTGCCGAGGTCGCGCGGGGCGTCTTCCAGCCCCTTGCACAGTTGCTTGACGTATTCGTTCTCGAGCTTCTCGAAGTATTCCTTGCCGCGTTCCACGATCAACGCCCGCTCGTCGGACGTGAAGCTGTATTTCTTGTCGTCGAGCCCCACAAAAGTGGAGTAGTTGGTGGACGCCAGCAGGCGTTCCAGCTTGGCGGAGAGGTTGGTGGCGCTGAGGCGTTGCACAATCAGCATGCCGGCCGGCTCGTCCTTGAAGTCGAGCTTGAAGTCCGTGGGCAGCGGCGAGAACAGCGCGCGGTCCACCCCGCCCAGTTCATCGATCTGGTGATTGAGATATTTCCAATGGGCCTGATGGCGTTCCTTGAGGTTCAACTCCCCGATGAAATCGAAGTCGTTCTCCACGCGCAGGGACCGGGCATCGGCGCGGAACCAGGTGAGGGCGCCGGACAGTTGGCTTGCCATCTGGTACGCGGCAAAGGTGTAATTCAAATTGACCTGCTTGAGCGGCACCCGGTCATTCGTATTCTGGGGCGCGCGGGCCGCAATGAACATCTCAATGAGGTTGTTGGGTAGCAGGTCGATCGTTTGCGCCAGGTCGTTATAATGCCCCACCAGCGGCTCCGGACCGTAATCGAACGTGCGCACGTCGCCGTAGCGCATGGTGTCCTCATCCGAGGCGAAGAGCAGCTTGTTGGTGCGGGCTTCGTCGCTGTCGTAATAGCCCCATTTGATGGCGCCCCGATCATGCGGGAACGGCTGCTTCATGGTGCGCATCGCCCAGCCTTCAAAGACGGAGCCCTTGAAGATGGTGTATTCCATGATGGAGGTGGTGACCAGCTTGTTGGTGTAGGCATCCAGCGGCTTGCCCAGGAGGTAGGCCGAGAACCATTCGTCGAGTTCCTTGGCTGAGAGCGTGGCGCCCAGGCTGCCGGCAAAATTGTGGCGCAGGCCCAGGATGTGGCCCACTTCATGGCCCACCACTTCGCGCACATAATCCTGGGAGGTGCGCAGCACAGCTTCATCCGTGAGTTGGTCGCTGGCCAGCAATTCCTGCAAGCCGTGGGCCATTTGCTGGGCGAATTCCTGCGCGTCCATCTCGCAGGAGACGCCCGGCTGGAACATGGGCAGGCCGAATTGCGCGATTTGTTTCTCCTTCTTGGTGTCCTTGGCCTCGGCAGTTTCCTGCATGGCGCGCAGCAGCGCCCGCGCCCGGGCCTTGCCCAGGTAACTGAAGGCGCTGGTGATGTAGGCCTGCCCGTGCTTGGACTCGCCGCTCAGCGGATCGGCCAGCAGATCGGCGTAGGCAAAACCCGCGCGGTCCCACGGCACCCATTGGATCACGTTGCATTTGGCGTCCGGCGCCGTCACGCCGTCCGGGGCCTTCTTGGCCTGCACCACTTCCTTACCGAACACCGCGTTCCAATAAAGAATGCCGTCCTTGACCGCCTCCACATAATCCGCGGGGGTGTTGGCGGAATAATAAAACACGATCGGCTCCTTCAAGTTGAAGCGGTCAATGTGGGCCGCCATTCGGCCGGTGCCGGTTTCCAGATGGCCTTCCGTCTCGAAAAACTTGGTATACCGGGGATCCACTTGGCCGGGTTCCTTGCCTGCGAAATCACCCGGCACATACGGCGTGATGAAGTAGCGCACCTCGAACTTGGCTTCCAGATCCGCCTCGAATTCACGGCTGCGGGCCTGGATGCTTTGGCGGATGATCAGTTGTCCGCCGTCGTTGCGCATCTCAAAGACGCGGCCCTCGGGCACCTCCAGCACGTCGTCGTGGCTGGAGGGATTTAGAAAGCCGCCTTCCGTCCAGGATTCCGTGAACAAGCGGCGCATGCCCTTGTTGAAATCCACCACCACTTGGTTGCCGTCCTGGCGCACGATGGGGAAAGTGGCCAGCAGTCGGCGCGTGGGCAAATCCTCGGTCACCACCAGGCCTTTGGGCGATTCGTACATATCCACGCCGTCGGGATAGGCCTGGAACTCCACGATCTTGCTGGCCAGGCCCGCGCTGGTGGGGGATTGAATTTGGGGAATGCGGGAGGCGCTGAAGAGGTAATCCTTGCCGAACGCTCCCTTGGGAATGGCCAGGAAAAACTGGTCGGCCACCTGTAATTCCGGCGCGACGTCAGCAGCACGAACGGCTGGAATCACCGGACTGATTAATAATGCGGCCGAGCAGAGGCCGATCCATAAACGTTTGCCACTTGTCATGGGTAAGAACAATGCCGTTCGCCCGTGCCGTGGGCAAGCGCAAAGCACCTCACCCGGCCCAAGAGGGTGTGAGACAAATTTCTTCCTCTGCCCTGAAAGGGCAAAATAGGATAGCCCAG
>CAYTJG010000226.1:0-3363 GCA_964437865.1 uncultured Bifidobacteriaceae bacterium
GCTCAACCGCGGGCTGGTCGTCGTCACCGGCCCGACGGGCTCCGGCAAATCCACCACGCTGGCCGCCATCGTGGATTACGCCAACCGCAACCGCAAGGACCACATCATCACGCTGGAGGACCCGATCGAATTTGTCCACGAGAGCAAGAACTGCCTCGTCAACCACCGGGAAGTGGGCGTGCACACCAAATCGTTTGCCTCCGGCCTGCGCGGCGCCCTGCGCGAGGATCCCGACATCATTCTGGTCGGCGAAATGCGCGACCTGGAGACCATCGAACTGGCCATCACCGCCGCCGCCACGGGTCACTTGGTCTTCGGCACGCTGCACACCCAAAGTGCCGCCAAGACGGTCGACCGTATCATTGACGTCTTCCCGGCCGACCAGCAAAACAAGATCCGGCAGACACTGTCCGAGGCCCTGAAAGGCATTGTGGCCCAGACCCTGTTCAAGCGTTCCGACAAGAAGGCCGCCTTCGAGGTGCTGGTCTTCAACACGGCCGTGGCCAACCTGGTTCGCGAGGGCAAGACGCACCAGATTCAAGGCATGATCCAGGTGGGCAAGAAGTACGGCAACCAGCAACTGGACGACCACATCATGGAGCACGTGCGCATGAAACGCGTCACCCCGGAGGACGCCTACGACAAGGCGCTCGACAAAAAGAAATTTCGCACCCTGCTGGCCCACCCCCCCGAGGACGAGGACACACTCTGATTTATGCGCCGGCCTGAACTCGATCAAATCATGTCCGCCATGCTGGCTTCCCAGCCGGAAGTGTCCGATTTGCTGTTCACCAGCGACCGGCCGCCGCAAGTGGAATCCTATGGCGAACTCAAACCGGTCACGTTTGATCCGCCCATCGAAAAGCTCACCCCGTTCCAGATCGAAACCATCGCCATGAACATCATTGGCGACAATCTCTGGCAAATCGAGGATCTGCTCCGGCACGGCTCCTGCGACACCTCATACGCCCTGGGTGACAAGGCCCGGTTCCGTGTGAACGTCTTTTCGCAGCGCGGCAATTATTCCATCGTGTGCCGCCAGTTGAACACCAAGATACCCACGCTCGAGCAATTGAAGCTGCCTCAGACGCTGCTGACCATTCCCCGCGAAAAGACGGGCCTGGTGCTGGTCACCGGCGCCACCGGCTCCGGCAAATCCACCACCCTGGCCGCCGTGTTGAGCGAAATCAACCGTTCCAAGGCCGTCCATGTTGTGACTTTGGAGGACCCGGTGGAATTTCTCCACCCGCATTGCAAGGCCACGTTCAACCAGCGGGAGATGGGCGTCGATTTCGACAGCTACTCCAATGGTCTGCGCGCCGCGCTGCGCCAGGCGCCCAAGGTGATTCTCGTCGGCGAAATGCGGGACCGGGAAACCGTGCAGATCGCCCTGAGCGCGGCCGAGACCGGTCACCTGGTCCTCAGCACGCTACACACCATCAACGCCGGTGAAACCGTCAACCGCATCCTCGGTATGTTCGAGCCGGAAGAGCAGGAACAGATTCGCATCCGCCTGGCGGATTCCCTCCGCTGGGTCGTCAGCCAGCGTTTGTGTCCCAAGGTCGGCGGCGGCCGTTACGCCCTGATTGAAATCATGGGGTCCAATTTGCGCACCCAGGAGGCCATCCGCCTGGGCGAAAGCGAAGGCAAGACGTTTTACGAAATCATCGAGTCCAGCTATACGTTTGGCTGGCGGCACTTTGACCAAGCCTGTTTGGAAGCTTATGAACAGGGCCAAATCACCGAGGAAAACGCCCTACTCTATTGCACCAAACGCAGCGTGGTTTCCCGCGGCATTGACAATCTGAAGAAGGTCCGCGGCGAGGTCACCTCCGACGTGGGCGCGTTGCGGATGCGCGCCGGTGCCCAACTGCACCCGTCGCATCCCGAGAGTTCCCCCACTTTGAAACTCAAATGACGCCCTCTTTTGATTTTGTCAGCAACCAGGACAAGCCGGCCCTGATCGCCTTCTCCACGCCGGAATGGCTGCAAGAGGCCAAGAACGCCCTGCAGGAACTGGGCTACAAAGTGCACACGGCGGCCACGCACAGCGATTTCCTGATGCGCTTCAGCCAGGCCCCCTACCAGGTGGTCCTGCTGGAGGAACTGTTCGGCGCCAACACGCGGGAGGAAAACCTCACCCTCAAGGCCCTCCAGCAAATGCAGGTCAGCCAGCGCCGGCACGCCACCATCCTGCTGATCGGCAATTCCTTTCAGACCTTCACCCCCATGGAAGCCTTTCAGCAAAGCGTCCATGCCGTGATCAACAGCTCGGAAATGTTCCTGCTCAAGCAGCTTGTGGAAAAAGCCGTCGCCGACAACCAGCTTTTCCTCCAAAGCTTCCGCGATGTTCAGGCCCGTATCCTGCGCAGCGGCACCCGAACCTAAGGCGTGTGTTCAAGACCGGAGCGGAGCACGCCCGGAACGGGAGCTGATACGAGCGCACGGTGGGACAGCTTTCGAATCGGGCGGCGTGGCAGTGCGGCCTTTCGTTTCGAGACGCTGTTGCCAAATGATGCTTCGTTCAAAATCACGTCTCAGCGGCCGAGGACGGCCGCGGACCGTTTTTTGAAGACACAGGCCCGGCCAGCCGGGCGCCCCGATCACCGAAATCTGTTTGACCCGGGCGGATCCCTGCGTAACCATCCCGGCCATGGATCATTCACCTGGCTTTCTCAAACTGGTCGCCGAAGCCAAGCGGTCCGTCCACGAAATCAGCGTGGCGGAGGCCCGGGCAAAACTGGTCGCCCATCCCAAAACCGTGCTGCTGGACGTGCGCGAAGACCACGAATGGCTCGCCGGCCATGCCGCCGAGGCGGTGCATCTGGGCAAGGGCATTCTGGAGCGCGACCTCGAAAAACTCTATCCCGACCCCAACACCGAAATCGTCATGTACTGCGGCGGCGGGTTCCGCTCGGCCCTCACGTGCGCAGCCGCCCAGCAGATGGGCTACCGCAAGGTTTATTCCCTGATTGGAGGCTACAAGGGCCTGGTCGCCGCCAATTGGAAAATGGTTTGATATAATGCCGCACGGACGCGGGCCAGCGACGACCGCGCCGCCAAATCAGCCGACCGGCACCACCAGGTCGCGCGGGTGGCGCAACCACAGTTTGAGACCCCTCAGGGCTTCACCTGCGGTATCTCCGAGATGACTTGGTTCTTTTCTAGCTTCTTCAATTTGGGCGCAATCACGAGCTGACAATAACCCTGCTTGGAATTGTTATCAAAATACTGCTGGTGATAGCCCTCTGCCTGGTAGAACTTCTTGAGCGGCACAATCTCCGTGACGATCGGGCGATCAAAAATCTTTTGGGCTTCCTGCTTGGATTTTTCGGCCTCGGTTTTTTGTTGTTCGTCGCGATA
>CAYTJG010000226.1:3463-10620 GCA_964437865.1 uncultured Bifidobacteriaceae bacterium
GCCGCATCCAGCGTGGCGCCCGCGTCGGTCAGCGTCTTTTGCACGTCGTCCAACACCTTCTGCTGCTGGGCTTCGGCGAGATGCGCGCTGTTGAAGAGAGCGTGCACTTCGCGGGCCAGTTTGGTCCGCTGCGCCGCCGCCAGCTTGGTCTTGCCGGTCGTGGCGGTGATGAGGTCTTCCGCCAACTTCTTGACCGAGTCAACGGAGGCTTTGGTCCCTTGCGCCGCCGCGGATAGATCGCTCAGGAGGGCGTTCTTCTGCTCAGTGCCGGGCTTGTCGGTGTCGGCCACCAAGGTGGCCAAATCGGTCTGGAGATCGGTAACGTTCTTGAGCGTGGCCTTGAGCGCGGGATCCATGGGGGCGGTTGGCGCGGCGGTCCCACCGGCCGTGGATGCGCCGCCGTTGGCCGCGCCGGCGATGCGCTGTTGCTCGGCATCATTCTGGGCGCTGTCACGCCTGGCCTGTTGGACGGCCATGTTATAATTTTGGGCCAGCCCGCCGCCCGCCGCCAACAGCAAGCCGGCGCCGATCAGGAGACTTCTCGCCAGTTTCATAACAATCACGGATTCACTGTTAAGCTACCACTCTTTTGCAACAAGGAGATATAATCTTCGAGAATTCGCTCGGTTTCATCCAGCATCGGGTCCATCGGCGGCGACTTGGGCTCTGCCGAAGGAATTCCCTTCGTGCCGCCCGTGACCGCGGGAGTGGCGCCGGGCACCGGCGAAACCCCATTAATAATGGCCTCCGGCACGGCCGACAGCGCACCGTTGGTAAGGCCCAGCCAGTTTTCCGGCGGCGGCAAACCGGGCTCGCCGGCGTCCTTGACGGTCAATTCATAGATCTTGATGCCCGGATCCGGACGTTTCCGGCGTTCTTCGTCCCGCGCCCGATTGCGGAGCACATCATCTTCTTTTTCCTTGATGGCCTCGTGCTCATTGAGCGTGACGGTATGATCGAGCTGGAATTTCTTGTATTGGTCGATGTCCTGGCGGACATAGTCAAAATCCTGGTTGGTGAGTACGCGCGCGTCCGAGAGCGCCCGCAACTGGGGCAGGTACGGCTGCACCAGGTTTTCCTTGGTGAAGTTGGGCGCCGCCGGAATGGTGTCCCATGGCAAGGGATTGTCCTGGTTGGATTCGCCAGCCTCGCTGTAATAGCTGGCCAGATCCGGCAGGATGAGGTCCGGCGTCACCCCTTTGAGCTGCGTGGAGGCGCCGCTGACGCGGTAAAATTTCTTGATGGTGATCTTCATCTGGCCGGGATCGTTGGTGCTACTGAGCATCCACGGCTTGAGATAATTCAAACTTTGGACGGTGCCTTTGCCGTGGGTGGAAATATCCCCCACGATGGCCGCGCGACCGTAGTCCTGCAAGGCAGCGGCGGCAATCTCCGCGGCCGAGGCACTGAACCGGTTCACCATGACCACCAGCGGGCCGGAATAGAGCGGGTCGGCATCGCCGCACGATTCCACGGTCACCTGACCGTCGAAATTACGCACCTGAACCACCGGACCGCCTTTGATAAACAAACCGGTGACCTTGATGGCTTCCTCGAGTGACCCGCCCGGATCCGTGCGCATGTCGACGATGATGCCGGACACGTGCTCCTGTTTGAGTTTCTTCAGCAACTTGGCCACATCGATGGAGGCAAACTTTGGCGAGGCCTTGCCACTCGGGTCAAGGGTGGCGTAGAAGGAAGGCAGATCGAGAATGCCAATGCGGCTGCGCCCGCCATGGCCGTCGGGCAGGTCAATAATCTTGGCCTTGGCTTCGCCGTCTTCCAGCTTCACTTCTTCACGCGTCAGCGAGATGACCTTGCGCGTGGTGAAATCGGGTGCCGGGGCAATCGTGAGCCGCACTTCAGTGCCTTTGGGCCCGCGGATCTTCTGGACCACCTTTTCCAGATCCATATCCACGACGTCTACCGGCGGCTGATTGCTCTGGGCCACCGCCACAATGCGATCCTTCTCCTTGAGCAGTTTGCTCCGGCTGGCCGGGCCGCCGGCCACCAGCGTGTAGATGGTGCAATAGCCGTAATCGTCGTGCAGTTGCGCCCCAATGCCGAACAGGGACAGGTTCATGCTAATGGAGAAATCCTGGGCCTTGTTAAAGCTCATATAGTCCGTGTGGGGATCATACGCGTGCGCCAGGGCGTTCAGGTAAACCTGCAACACCAGGTCGCTATTCTGGTTGGTGAGCAAATGCTCGCTCCAACGGTAATGTTTCTCCAACTCGGCAATGATATTGGTGCTGGAGCCGGGCGGTAACTGGATGGTAAACACGCCGTTGGTCTCCGAAAACTCGCGGGACAGTTTGCCCTGCAAATACTCCCCCCGCACCTGCAGCCGCCAAAGCTGACGCGCCTCCTCCAAGTCCTTGGGAAAAGGTTGATGATGACGGTCAACCAGCTTTTCGTCGGTGTTGAACTTGAACTTGTCCTCCTGGAGCAGTCCATCGGCAAAGGCCACTCGCTGCTGAAAGCGCCGCTGAAAGCGCTCGTAGATGCGGAAGGCGGGCGTGAGATCCGCCGCCTGGTTCGCCGTCGGCCCCGGCCCCACCGTCAAGGTGTCCAGATTGGTCCGATAGGACGAAAATTCATCCAAATCGCTTTGCAGAAAATACTCATGCTGCGGGTCCAGCGAATTAATGTATTCGTCGAAAAACTTGGTGGAAATCTGTTTATCCAACAGATGTTCGGAATAATGGTAATTCTCGAGCAACCGGGCGGCAATGTAAGCGATCCGCGGGGCATCTGGATCCGGTTGCAGAACATTGGTGGCCAACACAGTCGAGACCGGCGAGGTGGGGACCGGCGCCATGTGGCCGGTTTGGCATCCGGCCCAAAGCGCCAAGCCAGCGACAGCACCGACCGGCAGGGGCCAGAGTTTTTTTAGCTTTAGCATCATGTACGGCTCAATTTGACTCAACATAGTCCAATTCGTTCATTCTGTGAAACAAATTGCGTGGCGCCAACGATTCGGCGGGTGAAAAAATTGAGGGCCGAACCCGACGTCGGCTCGGGTCCGCCGCGGGACCGCCCGGCGTCAGGAGCTGGCGCTTGTGTAGCGGCGGATGGAAAATTGCCAGAACCACTCCGAAAGCAGCGCCCAGAGCAGGCCAATGCCGAGCAATGACAGCCAGGCGACCGGGGAGGTGATCTTGTCGGCCAGAATGCGCACGGGCACGTTGCTGACCAGCAACACCGGCAGGCAAAACGTAAAGACCGCCTTGAACGGGCCTTGAAAGGCCTCGTCGGGCAGCCGGGCGATGTTGAAGAGGTTGTAGTAGCCCCAGACGATGCCCTGGGCTCGCACCGTCCAAAAGCACACGGTGGCCAGCATGAACATGAGCGAATAATGGATCAGTATTCCAACCACACACAGGGCGCTGAAGGCCGCCAACTGGCCAAATCCCGGATGCAGGTGCAACTTGGCCGCGGCAAAAAGCATCACGCCCAAGGCGAACAGCGCGTTGACAAAGGCGCCCAGATCCACGACGCGGAGCGAAACCAGAAAACGGGCGTTGACGGGCAGCAAGAGGAGAAAGTCCAGACGCCCGGTGCGCACCAGTTCCGAGAGATTTGTGCAGTTGGTCAGGAAAAAAGCCTGGTAGAGCTGCTGAATCAGGTTGCTTGCGCCCACCAGGAGCACCATCTGCCACTTGGACCAGGTGCCCACGGACTCCGTTTGGGAAAACACGACCTCCACAAAGCTCAATTGCAGTCCGAACCACAGCAACTCCACCACGATCCACAAAATGAAATTGCCCTTGAAGGACATCTCGCGCGTCACGGAATTCTTCCACAGCGCGCCGTAAAGTTGGAGATAACGTCGGACAAACATACTGAGGGGAGCAAACGGAGCCGGCCAGAAACGCGCGTCAGGACGGCACGCTGCCCATCCCGCGCCCCGACCGGGCCATCGTCTCCAGCGGATTCATTGACGAGGCGGCGAATGCGGGTTGGTTTGGTCCCCGGTCCGGGAATCGCCCGGCAAATCCACGAACATCTCAGGCTCGGTTTCCGGGCCGACGGTGATGATATGGGAGGGTTGGGCCAGCCAGTCGGCAAAGGAAGCCGGCAAGGCCGTCTCGGTTTCGGATGGACTATCCGCCGCCGGTGGAATTTCGATGTCCACCATTCGAATGGTTCTGGTGGGGCGCTGCATGGTTATGAGAACGGTATCAGACCTTGTGAAACAAATTAAATTTATCGTGCCCGGCAGGGTCTGGCAAACGATTTTAAAACTTTTCTGCAAATCCGCTAATAATTCTCCCGCGTGGGTGTCGTATGGTTAGCTATCATGGTGCAACCGATGAAAAAGATTTCAGCCGTTATCTCGCTCGCCGCTCTGCCGCTGGCCGGCCTGCCCCAGCCCGCCCTGACGATTTACAACCAGAATTTCGCGGTCGTCCGCGACACGGTGCCGCTGGACTTGCAGGCCGGCGTCAACATGGTCCGCTACGCCAACGCCACCGCCCAGGTGGAACCCGACTCGGTCATCCTGCGCGACCCGGCCGGCCGGCACGGATTGCAGATCCTGGAGCAGAATTATCGCAACGACCCCGTGAGCGAGCCCCTGCTCCTCTCGCTGTGCGAGGGCAAAACCATCGACTTCGAAAACCTGCGGCTGAAGGACAACACCCAGACCCGCGAGTTGATCCCCGGCAAAATCGTCCGCAGCGGCTATGTCCCCGGCGGCGAGGCGCAACAACCGATCATCGAGGTCAACGGCAAGCTGCAGTTTTCGCTGCCGGGCACACCGTTGTTCCCCGACCTCGGCGACGACACCGAGTTGAAGCCCGCTTTCAACTGGGTGCTCCAATCCGATACGGCCGGCAAATTTGACGCCGAAATCGGCTACGTGACCGGCGGCTTCGAATGGAATGCCGCCTACAATCTGGTCTCGCCCGAAACCGGCGATTTCGCGGACCTCATCGGCTGGATCACGATCAAAAACGAGAGCGGCAAGACCTTTGAGAAGGCGAAGCTCCAACTCATGGCCGGCGATGTGAACAAAATTGAAACGGCCGGCCGGCCTCGCTCCTTCTACCGGGCGATGGCCGTCTCGGGAGCACTGGCGGCTGAAGCTCCGCCCGTGACCGAGAAGGCATTTGACGAATTTCATCTCTATTCCATTGCCCGGCCCACCACCTTGCACAACCAGGAAACCAAGCAGGTGGAGTTTGCCCATGCGGAGCGGCTGTACGCCCCCACCCTCTATGTGTTCGATGGCGCCGCGGGCTATCGCTTCTATGGCTTGAACTACGATCAGGGCTACGGCCAAACCGAAAACAAGAAAATCCTCGTTCAGCGCGAATTCGTCAACGCCGAAACCAACCACCTGGGCATCGCCCTGCCCGCCGGCAAGTTGCGTTTCTACCGGCGCGACGCCGATGGCCAGTTGCAATTCGTCGGCGAAAACACCATCGACCACACCCCGCGCAATGAAACCGTGCGCGTGACCACGGGCAACGCTTTTGACCTCGTCGGCGAACGCAAACAAACCAGCTTCCACGTGGACACCGGCGACAAGCGGATCGACGAGTCCTTCGAAATCAAACTCCGCAACCGCAAAAAGGAAGCACCCGTGGAAATCCGCGTGGTGGAGCATCTCTATCGCTGGAACAATTGGGAGATCACGAAAAAATCGGACGACTACGTTAAGAAAGACGCCCAGACCATCGAGTTTCGCATTCCGGTGAAGCCGGATGAGGAACGTACGGTCGACTATACCGTGCATTACTCGTGGTGATTGTCCGTGGCAAATCGATTGGACAAACGCCGGTCATGCGCTAGAGTCGTGAAAACTTACAGCTCATGAAAACCGCGCGTTACCATTGGCAGCTTTCCATTTTATTGCTCACGGCCAGTGCCGTTCTTCTCCTGCAATCGCCCGGCGCCCTGCGCGCTGGCGATTACGAACCCAAGCCGAACGATGCCTATTTCCTAAAATTCAATCCGCGCCGGACCCCCGCCCCGGGACCGCTGATTCTCAAGCCGGGCGACCGCCTGGCCATCATCGGCGACTCCATCACCGAGCAAAGGATCTATTCCCGCATCATGGAAACCTACCTGACGGTTTGCGTGCCGGAATTAAAGATCACCACGCGGCAATTTGGCTGGAGCGGTGAGACCGCGGAGGGTTTTCTGCATCGCATGACGAATGATTGTCTCCGGTTTCATCCCACCGTGGCCACCACTTGTTATGGCATGAACGACCACCATTACCGGCCGTTCGACCTGGAAAACGAACAATGGTATATCGACAACTACGGCGCGGTGGTGCGCAGTCTCAAAGACGCCGGCGCCGTGGTGGTGCTCGGCTCGCCGGGTTGCGTGGGCAAGGTGCCCGGTTGGACCCAGTCGTCCGCCTACACCTTGGATGAATTAAACATCAACCTCTGCGCGTTGCGCGATGGTGACGTGGCGCTGGCCAAGGAACTCCAGACCCCGTTTGCCGATATTTTTTGGAACCTGCTCAAGGCCGGTTATGAAGGCAAGACCCGCTACGGCCAGGACTATGCCTTGAACGGCAAGGACGGAGTTCATCCGGGCTGGGCTGGACATCTGGTCATGGCCTATTCGTTTTTGCGAGCGATGGGTTTGGATGGCGACCTGGGCACGCTGACCGTGGACCTGGGCGCCCAGACCGCCACGGCCACGGCCGGCCATACCGTTGACAGTTTCAAGGACAATCAATTGACGGTTACCAGCACCAAGTATCCCTTCTGCGCCAGCGGCGCCACCAACAGCGATAATTCCCTCCGGTCCGCCGCCACGCTGATTCCCTTCTTCCAGGAATTGAGCCGGTTCAACCTGGTGGTCAAGCACGGCGCGGCCATGCAGTATTTCGTCATCTGGGGCAACACGACCAACATGTACACGGCGCAGCAACTGGACCACGGCGTCAACTTGGCCGCGGACTTCGTGGATAATCCGTTTTGCGAACCGTTCGGTCATGTGGATGAAGCGGTGGCCGCCAAGCAGGCTTACGAGACCAAACAGATCAAGGAGGTCTTCCACAGCAAGGAGGCCGAAGCCGATATGGACAAGGCGGTGTCCACCACCGAAGCCGAACGCGCCCCGCTCGCCCAAGCCGTGGCCGACGCCATGACGCCGGTGACGCACACCATTGTGATCCGGCCGGTGACCAG
>CAYTJG010000227.1:0-1522 GCA_964437865.1 uncultured Bifidobacteriaceae bacterium
AGACTTTCTGCCGGTGGGTGGTGGTGGTCACGCGCAACAACTCGCCGAGCGCCTCGATCATTTCCTCGGCCGTGCCGGGATTATCCTGCACCAGGGAGGCGATGGAGTTGAGGGTGTTGAACAGGAAATGCGGATTGAGCTGGAGTTGCAAGGCGTGCAGGCGGGCCTGGCTCAGTTGCGCCCGCAATTCGGCCTCCCGCAACTTCCGGGTATCCTCGTTTTCATAAAACCGCACCGCGTGGGCGGCCGCCACCAGGCCCCAGAAGGTCGGCGCCTGCAATGTCATCCGCGTCAAAATCAGGAAGGTCAGGGACCGGGAGTCGTTGGCAAACACGCCGAAGCCCTCGGCTCCCCGACGGCCCAGCAGCGCCGGCGCCGGGCCGAAATAGGTGAACACGGCCACCACCCCCATGCTGATGGCAAAGGCCGCCAGGTAAACCCAGATGACGCGCCGCCAGTTGACGGCATCCAGGGTATATTTGGTGGAGAGCCGGATGATGAGCCCGGTCATGAACAGCCAGGGACCCAGCCGGGAAAGAATGCCCATAAGGGCCTCCCGGCGGGTGACCGTCTCCAAGACATTGGCCTCCAAACCGGCGGCAAAAGCCACCACGATCCAGAAGGTAAGGATGGCCCACCACAAACGGGAAAGCCCCCAGAGTTCCCGCCGCGTACGGGGGCGGGTGGCGGCCACCGGCGTTGCCGCCGGATGCCCGGATGAGGCAATGGGGGGACTCATGCGCGTATGACGCTTCAATTTTACAGGAATCGGAACGGTTGTCCAATTGACTTGCAGGGACTTTATCCCGGCCCGAGGCGGCTTTATCCCTGACCAGCGGCGGTTCATCTCAACGCTGAAACCAAAGCGGCGCTTTTCGCTATCCTTATACTCATGTTGACGCAGCCTCCGCCAGACCCGGTTCAAGCGAACCGGGCCGCTGCGGCTTCGGGCAGTCAACTGGAGAACCAGCGGGAGGCCCGGCCGGATTTCTTCATCGTGGGAGCGCCGAAATGCGGGACCACGGCGATGGACGACTACCTGGGCGCGCATCCGGACATTTTCATGGGGCGGAAGGAGATGCACTTTTTTGGCAGCGATTTGCGGTTTGCGCAACACTTCTACCGGCGGGCTGAGCGGGAATACCTGGCGGAATTTGCCGGCTGGAAAGGCCAGCGGCGCATCGGCGAGTCATCGGTGTGGTACCTCTATTCCGAGAAAGCCGCGGCCGAGATCAAGGCCTTCAGCCCAGCCGCCCGCATCATCATCATGCTGCGGGAACCGGTGTCCATGCTGTACTCGCTTTACCGCTACTTCCGGTACGATGGCAACGAACCGCTGCCGACCTTTGCGGAGGCCCTGGCGGCCGAACCGGAACGACAGGCGGGGCGGGCACTGGGGCGGCAGACTTATTTTGCGGCTGGGTTGGCGTACCATGACGCCGCGCATTACGCCCGGCAAGTGCGACGTTACTTTGAAGTCTTCGGCCGGGACCGGGTACAGGTGATTCTGTTCGAGGATTTG
>CAYTJG010000227.1:1622-10612 GCA_964437865.1 uncultured Bifidobacteriaceae bacterium
GGAACGGCCGCAGCCGCTGGAGCCCGAACTGAAAGCGCGCCTGCGCCGCGAGTTCGCGCCGGAGGTGTCGGAACTGAGTGCGTTGATCGGTCGGGACCTTTCGCATTGGACCGCCGTCTGACCATGAAGTTTTCCAAGTCCACCAAAGAAATGGAAGCCAATCAACACCCGCTCGAGGCCGCTGCCGGCAGGTTGGCGGCCGGCGGCAATGCGCGCACGCAGAGTGCTCCCGCGCAACCCGCCCAACAGCCCGGCACGCCGGACATCAGCGTGGTGGTGCTAAATTACAACGGCGCGGCGTGGCTGGATCGGTGCCTGACTTCGCTCGCGGCGCAAACGATCGCCGATGACGTTGAAATCATTTTCGCGGATAATGCCTCCACCGACCATTCCGACTTGCTGGCGGCAGATTTGTTGAAAGACCGCCCCAACTGGCGTCTGGTCCGGCACCGGGAAGATCTGGGTTGCAGCGGCGGTTACAACGAGGCCGCCCGGCTGGCGCGCGGCCAATACCTGATGTTCCTTAACGAGGACGTCTGGCTGGAACCGGATTGCTTGGAGCGGCTGTTGAACGAAGTTCGCGCCACCGGCGCTACCGTCGCAACTGCGCTGGTGATGAATTACCAGGATGACACGGTGCAATCTGCCGGCGAATCGGGTTTCGACCTCTTTGGCTTCGTATGCGGCCGGGTCAACTGGTCAAAACCACAGGAGATTCTGGTCGCCAACGGTCCGACGATCATCATTGAAACCAACTGGTTCCGGAAGTTGGGTGGGTTTGATGCCCGGTTTTTCATGTATGCCGAGGAATATGATCTTTGCTGGCGGACCTGGCTGGCGGGCGGCCGGGTGATGCTGGCTCCATCCGCCCGGGCGCATCATCGCAGCGCGGTGGCAGTCAACGCCAGCGCCGGCCCGGGCATGTTTGAAAGCCGGACCTCCGACACCAAACGGTTTTACGCGAACCGAAACGGCCTGCTGGTCTTGTTAAAGAACAGCCAGCATCTGTTGTTGCTGTTCGTGCCGCTGCAACTCGGATTGCTGGCGGTGGAAGCCTTGGCCATGTCGGTGATGGTGCGACGGTGGTCGTTTATCCGCCGGGCCTATCTGGACGCCCTGTGGGATTGCTGGCGGTTGCGCCGGCACATTCTGGCGGAGCGCCGGCAGATTCGGGGCTTTCGGCGGCGCAGCGATTTCTGGATGCTTCGTTTTCTCCAGCCGCGCTTGAACCGGTGGCGAGAATTGCGGCGGTTCCTGCGCTTTGGGTTGCCCAAGGTGGATCACAAGTGACTTAAAATGAAAAGTTCTGCTGTCAAGACCCGGCCGCGCGCCGGGGGGCTGGCGACTGCGCTGGCGTTGTTCGTCGTCGTCCTGGTGATTTTGCTGGCCGGCGCCCTGCAGCCCGGCTATACGCTTTTTTCCAACGACGGCCCGCTCGGCCAGTTGATGGCGCAATGCCATCGCCTGCCGGACCGTTTTTTTGGCTGCTGGGATGATTTGAACAACGTGGGGTTCGGCGGGGCCGCGGCTGCTCCATGCATTAGTTTCGGTCTCCAATGGCTTTTGGGTCCCATCGGCTTCTCCAAGTTTTATGCCTTGCTGTCACTGTTGATCCTGGGGTTGGGCGCCTGGTGTTTTTTTCGCCAGTGCAAGCTGAGCGCGCCGGCGTGTATTCTCGGCGGTTTTGCGGCCATGTTGAACTCCACCTATTTCTCGGTGGCCTGCTGGGGGGTGGGCGCACATGACATCACCGCCGGAATGACTTTCCTCGCCCTCGCCGCCTTGGCCGACCCAGCGGCGCCCGGGCGCTGGCTGCGCGTGGCACTGGCCGGCATGGCCGTGGGCATGGCGGTAACGGAAGGCGCCGACGTGGGTGCCATCTACAGCGTTTATGTGGCCGCCTTCCTCGTTTACCAGATTTGGACCAGCGAAGGATCGCCGGTCGGCCGGGTGGCCGTGGGCCTGGGACGGCTGGCCCTGGTGGTGATCTGCGCCGGATTTCTGGCGGCCCAATCCATCCATGGACTGATCGACACTTCCATCCGCGGCGTGAAGGGCGCGCAGCAGGACGTTCAAACGAAGGCGCAGCGCTGGGATTGGGCCACGCAATGGAGCCTGCCCAAGCTGGAAATGTTGAATCTGGTGGTCCCCGGCATTTTCGGCTATCGCATGGATGATCTGGATAAGCGGGCGTATTGGGGGAGCATGGGCCGCGCCCCCACCGTGGCAAAGTATATTGAGAACGGACGCCAGGGCACGCGGCCAAAGGGATTCATGCGCTACACCGGCGGCGGCAACTACGCCGGCGGATTCGTGGTGCTGCTGGCGGTTTGGGCGGCGGCGGAATCGCTGCGCCGGAAGCAATCGGCCTTTAATCCGGCGGAGCGAAAATGGACGTGGTTCTGGCTGGGGGTCGCGGTGATTTCATTGCTGCTGGCGCTGGGGCGTTTTGCGCCCTTCTATAAGTATGTCTACGACTTGCCGTATTTCTCCACCATCCGGAATCCCACCAAATTTATTTATCCCTTCAGCCTGGCCCTGACGACCCTTTTTGCTTTCGGCGTGCATGGCTTGTATCGCCAATACATGCAGTCCGTCAGCGGCGGCAGCGGTAATCGCCGCGGCGGCTGGTGGCAGGCAGCCACCACTTTCGAAAAGGCCTGGCTTGGGGGCTGCGCGGTGATCGGGGTGGGACTCCTGATCGGGTGGTGGCAATATGCCGCCTATCGACCGGCGCTGATTCAATACCTGCAAGGCGCCGAAGTCGGCGGCTTGCCGGAAATGATGGCGGACTACAGCATTCAACAAGCCGGCTGCCTGGTCGTGGTGTTCTTCCTGGGCGCCGGGCTTATGCTGTTGACTTTCAGCCGGGTATTCAGCGGCCACGCGGCCGCCCTCGGAATCGTCTGCTTCGGCTTGTTGACCGTCGGCGACCTGGCTTGGGCTGATTATCCCTGGGTCCACGTATGGAACTACGAGGAGAAGTATTTGAGCAATCCCATTTTAGAGGTCCTGGAAGACAAGCCGTATGAACACCGCGTAGTCCAGGCTCCCCTCGACCAATCGCGCGAATATGGACCGTTCTACAAGCTGTACAAGCTCGAATGGATGCAGCACGAGTTTCCGAAAAACAACGTCCAGTCGTTCGAAACGGTGGAGATGCCGCGGACGCCGATGGATTACGCGGCCTGGTCCGCGGCGGCCAACAATACGAACGCCCCCGGCACTTGGTTTCACCTCGCCCGCGCCTGGCAGTTCACCGGCGTGGGCTATGTGTTCGGCCCGGTGGCGCTGGCCGATTACCTGACCCGCATGAATTTCTTTGACCAGCCACCGCTGGAGGTGGTGACCCAGTTCAAACTGACGCGCAAGCCCGGCATCACCTACGCCAACCGGCCGGACCAGATCACCGCCGTTCCCGATCCCAGCGGCCCCTTTGCGCTCTTTCGGTTCAAGCCGGGTCTGCCGCGAGCAACCCTCTTCTCACGTTGGGAAATCAACACCACCGGCACCAATGTTTTGAAGCGGTTGATGGGGCCGACGTTCGATCCGCTCAAGAGCGTAGTCGTGGAAGGCAGTGAGCCGGCTACCGCCGGGGTCACCAACGACGTGCCGGCGGGCTCGGTCAAAATCACCAGCTACGCCCCCAAGGACATGGTCCTGGACGCGGACGTCAAAGCACCGGCGATTCTGATGACGTGCGATCATTACGACCCCGATTGGAAGGTGTTCGTGGACGGCCGGCCCGACACGCTGTTGCAATGTGACTTCCTGCTGCGCGGCGTGCAATTGGCACCGGGCACACACCACGTGGAATTCAAATACCAGACCTCCACCGGCTGGCTGAACATCAGTGCTGCGGCGATGGTCACCACCGTGGTGCTGATCGGTCTGCTCACCGTCAGGATCCAAAAGGCAAATCCTGCCGCGGCAACTCCGGCATCGGTTCCGGCGGCGGTGGCTGCCGAAGCAGCCGCCCCGGCCAAACCCGCCAACCAGACGGATTCCCGCAAGAAATCCGCCGACAATCGCCGGACCAAGCGTTAACCAAAGGGCAACGTGACGGCCGGAGGACGGCTTTCTGCCTGTCTGCCAAAAGCGCCCATATAATGGGGGCGTCGGCTCGGTGGTACGTCTTTCTGTGCCAAGGGTTGGCATTTATACCAGCGCGGGGTAGGGCACGTCTCTCCGAGCGCGCCGCGAACGTAGCGTGACGTTTCGCAGACCTTGGCGACCACGAGCAAAAGGCGGCGTTGATGACGCGGAGCGGGCCGAGCGTGATTTCAGGGCGGTGCTTTGGGTGGACTTGAGTACGTTGGTTAGCAGGCGCGGCGCGCTCGGAGAGACGCGCCCTACCCAAAACCAACCGCTGCGCGGTTGAGCAAAGAAGAATTTTGTCTCACCCCCGGGTTCGCTGGACAGTGAAGTTTCGATTCGCCAAGTCAGCATTAATTGGTTATTTTTCACGAATGGCCAGAATTTTTCTTGGGTTGGATTCCAGTACCCAGAGCTTGAGCGCGGTAATCATCGATCTTGACCGCCACGCCGTCATTTATGAGAAATCGCTGAATTTTGATCAAGCCCTGCCGCGGTTCAAGACCCGTCACGGGGTTTTGGCCAACCGCGATCCGCTGGTGAAACATAGTTCACCGCGGCTCTGGATCGCCGCGCTCGACCTGCTCTTCGCGCAGATGAAGCGGGAGGGCGCCCCGCTGGGCCAAATCCTGGCCATCAGCGGCAGCGGCCAGCAGCATGGCTCGGTGTATCTAAACGAACAAGCCCCGGTGGCCCTGGCCGGCTTGAATCCCCGGAAATCCCTGGAAGAGAATCTGGACGGTGTCTTTACCCGCAAGACTTCACCCATTTGGATGGATTCCTCCACCACCCGGGAATGCGCCGACATCCGCAAAAAGCTGGGCGGCATTAAATTCACCGCCTCGCGCACGGGTTCCGACACGTTCGAACGCTTTACCGGACCGCAAATCCGCAAGTTCAGCCGGGCCGATCCGCGGGCCTATCAGGCAACCACCCAAATCGCGCTGGTCAGTTCCTTTATGGCGTCGCTGCTGGCCGGCCGCATCGCCCCCATCGATTTTGGCGACGGCGCGGGGATGAACCTGATGGATATCCGCCGCAAGATCTGGAACCACGACGCCCTCAAGGCCACGGCCCCCGGTCTGGCGCCGAAGCTGCCACCCTTGGCGGAATCGGGTGCGGTCATCGGCCCGGTCAGCAGTTATTTCGCAAGCAAATACGGTTTAAACGCCGAGGCCCAGGCGACGGTGTGGACGGGCGACAATCCGGCGAGCGTGGTGGGCCTGGGGCTGATCAAAGCGGGCCAGGTGGCCATCAGCCTGGGGACCAGTGACACCTTTTTTGGAACCATGACCGACTGCGTGACCGATGCGACGGGCGAAGGGCACGTATTCGGCTCCCCGGCGGGCGGCTACATGACGCTCATTTGCTTCAAGAACGGCTCGCTGGCCCGTGAAAAAATCCGCGAGCTGTACAAGATTGCGGACTGGAAAAAATTCGGGGCGCTGGTGGCGCAAACGCCGCCGGGCAACCGCGATGGCATCCTCCTGCCCTGGTTCGAGCCGGAGATTGTCCCCCGCGTGAACCGCCCCGGCATTCACCGTTTCAACCTGGACGAAAAAGACGCGGCCGCCAATTGTCGCGCCGTGTTCGAAGGGCAGGCGCTGGCCATGCGGTTGCACTCGCAATGGATGCAGGTGGCACCGTCCAGAATTCTGGCCACCGGCGGCGCCGCCAACGACCCGGCGCTGTTACAGGTGCTGGCCGATGTCATGAACTGCCGGGTGGAACGCATTGAAGTCGGGAAAAGCGCGGCGTTGGGCGCCGCCTTGCAAGCCGCCCATGGCTGGCTGGTCGCCCAGAGTGAAAATGCCCGCTGGGACAAGCTGGTGGCGGGCTTCACCACCCCGGTACCCGGCAGCCAAGTTCTGCCCAACCGGCAGGCCGCCAAGGTGTACGACCGCATGCTGGACAAGTACGCCGGATGCGAATACGAGGCGCAAGCCGCCATTGCCGCCAAACACTGATCGCCACCTCATTTAACAAACTCCCTGACCGTCCCGGCCGTTCAGACGGCCAAGCGTGGCGGCCATGGGGGACTTGAGGGAAGCGTGGTCAAGCGGCGGTTCGACCCGGACCATTCCGTTGGGTGGTCAGACTCAAAATCACCTCTCAGTGCCCGGGCTGGGCGCGGAGTGGAAACACGCCCTCTACAACAGCTTCAGGAGGGAAATCTGTTCCTCTTCCAGGGCGGTGGCTTCACCCAGCGTCACCGCTTGTTTGCGGCGCCGTTCAATGATGTGCTTGTCCAGCATGGGATCATACGGCACCGGATATTTTCCATCGTAACAGGCCAGACAAAAGGCCGAGGACGGCTGGCCAGTGGCCGCCACCATGCCCGCCTGCGAAAGGTAATGCAGGGAGTCGGCGTTCAGATACTTGCGGATTTCATCCACCGTGTTATTGGCGGCCATCAGCTTGCTCCGGTCGGGAAAATCGATGCCGTAAACGCAGGGATGCATGTGGGGGGGACAACTCACGGCCACGTGCACTTCCCGGGCGCCGGCTTCCTTCAACGTCTTCACGCGCGAACGACAGGTGGTGCCGCGCACGATCGAATCGTCCACAATGACAACCCGCTTGTCCTTCACCAGCGATTCGATCAGATTCAACTTCACCCGGACGTTAAAATCGCGGATGAGCTGGGTGGGCTGGAGAAAGCTCCGCCCCACGTAATGGTTGCGGATGAAGGCCATTTCGTAAGGAATATGCGATTCCTCGGCGTAGCCCATGCCGGCACAAACACCGCTATCCGGCACGGGAATCACCAGGTCCGCCTTGACGTTATGCTCCCGCGCCAGTTGGCGGCCCATCTCCTTGCGCACTTCATAGACGCTCTTGCCGTTGAGCATGCTATCGGGCCGGGCAAAATACACGTACTCAAAAATGCACAGGGCGCGCTTGTGATGCTCGGGAAAAGCCTGGACGCTCCGCAGCCCCTTGGCGTCGATGATCACGATTTCCCCCGGCTCCACGTCGCGCACAAATTGGGCGTGGATCAGGTCAAAGGCGGTGGTTTCACTGGAGAGCACCCAGCCGCCATCCGGCGTGCGGCCGATGGAGAGCGGCCGGAATCCGTACGGATCGCGGGCGCCGATCAGTTCCTTTTCGGTCATGATCACCAGGGAAAAGGCGCCCTCAATCCGGCGCAGGGTCTGGCGGATGGAGTTGGCCACGCCACCGATCTGCGGTTGGGCGAGCATCATGATGATGATCTCGCTGTCCACGGTGGTCTGAAAAACAAGTCCGCGGCTTTCCAACTCATCCCGCAACTGGGCGGCGTTGGTCAGGTTGCCGTTGTGGGCCACCGCGATCTGCCCGCGCACGCAATCGACTGTCAAAGGCTGGGCGTTGCGCAGATGCGAGGAACCGGTGGTGGAATAGCGGGTATGCCCGATGGCCATATCGCCAACGAGATCGTGCAGGATCTTGGGGTCACTGAAGACCTGTGGCACCAGGCCCATGCCGTGGTGTTTGTAGAACCGGCCGTCATGACAGGTAACGATACCGGCGCTTTCCTGCCCGCGGTGCTGCAGTGCATAAAGCCCGTAATAGGCCAGTTCGGCAGCGTTCGGGTGGCCAAAAATGCCGAACACACCACAATAATGTTTGGGATAGGATGTTTGACTTTGCATCGCGCGCGCGGCTGAATGTAACCGCAGAACCACACCCCTGGCAAGTTGGAAGGGACGAAAACAGCAATTCCGTAAGGTGGGTAACCTTATCGCCTTTCGTCCGAGGCGCTCATTTTTTCTCACCGTGGACCCCGTCGGAGATCGAAGGCCGGGTCGCCCTCGCCGGCACGAGACAACACTTCTACCGGGGCCCCCGCAGCCTACTTTTTGAGCTGGCAAATTGGTAAGGAACGCATTCCGAAAGCACCGACCCGGTCACGGTGGCGTCAGGAGCACGCGGTAAAAGCGCTGTGGGCTTCCGTCCGTGTTGGGGTCGCTCAGCTTAAATGATTGGCCGTTGCCGGAGGCATTCAGCCACGGATACCAGTCCGTCAGATTTGTGGAATATTGCACCTCGTAGTTCACGCCGGCGGCGGTGTCGAAGGAGAACTGAAGCTGGCCGTCCACCAACCCGGACGGTATCACCAGTCCCAGAGGCGAGACCGTCAGCAGCACCGGATTGCTGGTGACACTGCCATACACGTTGGTGATGGCCACGCTATAGACGCCGGCGTTAATTGGAAACGCATTGGACAACGTCAAGACGTCGTTTGTGCCCGCGGTCACACTTGCCCCGTTTAATTGCCACTGATATGCCGGGGGCGGCCAACCCGACGCTGCCACCATGAAAGACGCCGCGTGGCCCACCGTTACCGTCACCGGCGCCGGCTGGTTCGTGATCCAGGGCGCGCCGATCACGGTTACCGTGGCCACCGCACTGGTCACCGAGCCAAGGGAATTGGAAACCACCACCCAATAGCTGCCGGCGTTGGTGGGTTGCGTGTCGTAAATCGTGTAAACGACGTTGGTTGCCTGGTCGAGGATTTCCTGGCCGGCAAACCATTGGTAAGCCAACGGCGGCAACCCCACGGCACTCGCGGTCAGCACCGCGTTGCTCCCCGCCAACACGCTTTGACTCTGCGGCGTGATGCTTACCGTCGATCCCAACCCGAAGCTGGCCTGGATCACCGTGTTGCTCGATATCACTACGGTCAACGGATTGACCGCCCCGCTCGCGCCCTGCGTCCAGCCAAAGAAATAGTTTCCGCTATTGGTAACGGCGGTCAGCGTCACCGTCGACCCTGGACTGTAATAACTGGCCTGCGGATTGGCGGTGGTATAGCCGCCGCCGCTTACCACCACACTCAGGCTGTATTCGCCGGCCGGCAACGGCGCAAATAAGGCCCCGTACGACGGGGTGGCATCCTGTACGGTGACTTG
>CAYTJG010000228.1:0-8334 GCA_964437865.1 uncultured Bifidobacteriaceae bacterium
AGACACGCCAGTGTCTGGTCTCGCGTCCAACGAATTCATGCGTCCTGAAGGGACGCCGGGATTTCCCCCGTCCCTTCAGGACGTTTTCATTTTTGCCACCAGCACACGGCACGCTGTGCCTGGCTAATATCCGAAGTCGCTTCGCGACCGCCGAAAGGCGCCTTGAAGATTTTACCCACCATAAACGTCGACCCAAAGGTTCCTTTGGCGCGAGGCTACGGATGGGACGGCAGGTGGTCCTTTTTGCGGTAGGCCACGCCTTGGAATTGGGCCACCACGTCGCCGGCGTCGTCCTTGATTTCGATCACGTAGAGGCCCACCTTGAAATTCTTGGAGACCTCGCGCGCCTCGGCCCACAGGGTGCCGGTGGTGGCGGCTTTCATGAAAACGATGCTGGCTTCGAGCGCCACGGCCAGGGTGCCGTGCGCATTGCAGGCCGCGGCAAAGGTGAAATCGGCCAGGGTGAAAATGGCGCCGCCATGCACCGTCTTCAGCGCGTTCCAATGGTGTGGCTGCAATGCCATCCTGGCGGTGGCCCGACCGGGGCCGGCGGTCAGCAGTTCGATGTTCGAAAGGGTGGCGTATTGGTCCTGCTTGAAAATCCGTTTCAGATCGTCTTCGCTCAAATTCATGGCTGGCCAGCTTGTTTCAACAAATCGACGCTGGCAATCACATTTACTTTGTTCCGTTTCAGGACCTTGATGGCGTGGTCTGGATCATCGAAGCGAAAGACCATGACGGCCTTGTTCTCGCGCTTCTCGGTGAAGGCGTACATGAATTCCACGTTGATGCCGGCGTCCTCCAGCATCTCGAGGAGATTGGCCAGCCCACCCGGCTGGTCGGGCACCTCCACGGCCACCATGTCGGTGACCCGCACGACAAAGCCCTTCTTTTCGAGCAATTTCTTGGCCTGCTCCCAATCGTTGAGGATGAGGCGCAGGATGCCGAACTGGTTGGCTTCGGCGATGGAGAGGGTGACGATGTTGAACTTGGCCTTGGCGAGCAGGCGCATGGGCCGGCTCAGGGCGCCGGGTTTGTTTTCGAGGAAGAGCGAGAGTTGTTTGATTTTCATGTGGGCCTCCGGTTACATTTTGCGCTGGTCGATGACGCGTTTGGCCTTGCCCTCGCTGCGCTGGAGGGTCTGCGGCTGCACCAGCCGCAGGTTCACGCGGAGGCCCGTGAGGGATTCCACGCTCTGGCTGAGGCGGCGCTGGAGCTGTTCGATGGCGCCCACGGTGTCGGCAAACAACTCGCGGGTGACTTCCACCTGCACTTCCACTTCGTCCAGGCCTTTGTTGCGCGTCAGGATGATCTGGTAATGGGGCAGGGTGCCTTCCACCCGCAGCAGCGCGGTCTCGATCTGCGACGGAAACACATTTACGCCGCGGATGATGAACATGTCGTCGCTGCGGCGGCCGATGCGCTGGATGCGGCGCAGGGTACGGCCGCATTCGCAGCGCTCGCTGGAGAGCGCCGTGATGTCCCGGGTGCGATACCGGATCATGGGCATGGCCTCCTTACCCAGCGTGGTGAGCACCAGCTCGCCCTCCTCGCCGTCGGGCAGGGGTTTGCCGGTCTTGAGATCGATGATCTCCGGGTAAAACCAATCCTCGAAGATGTGGGGTCCCGCCTGGCATTCGCATTCCATGGCCACGCCGGGGCCGATGATTTCGGACAGCCCGTAAATATCGTAGGCCTTGATGCCGCTTTCGGACTCGATGCGGCGGCGCATCGATTCGGTCCAGGGTTCCGCGCCGAAGACGCCGACGCGCAGGGACAGGTCCTTCCAGTTCAGGCCGAATTCGGGCGCCCGTTCGACGATGTGCAGGAAGTAGCTGGGCGTGCAGCAGATGGCCGTGGAACCGAAGTCCTTCATCAGCATGAGCTGGCGCTGGGTGTTGCCGCCGGAAATGGGCACGACCGTGGCGCCGAGGGCTTCCGCGCCAAAATGCACGCCCAGTCCGCCGGTGAACAGGCCGTAGCCGTAGGCGTTTTGGATGATGTCCCCGGCGTGCAAACCGCAGGCGGCGAAACTGCGCATGATCACGTTTTGCCAGACCTCCAAGTCCTGCTTGGTATAGGCCACCACGATCGGCTTGCCGGTGGTGCCGGTGGAGGCGTGCAGACGCACGATGTCGCGCAGGGGGCTGGCAAACAGCCCGTAGGGATAAGTGTCGCGGAGGTCGGCCTTGGTGGTGAAGGGCAACTGGGTGATGTCCGCCAGCGACTGCAGGTCGGCGGGCGTGAGGCCGCGTTCGGTCATCCGTTGGCGGAACAGCGCCACGTGGTCATAGGCCCGCTGAACCATGCCTTGGAGACGCTGCAGTTGAAGTTGTTTTAGCTGGTTGGACGGCAGGAAATCGGGCGTGCTGACCGGCTGAAAACCGCAGGTTGAACTCTTTTTCATGAATTGTGTTCCTTGGCCACGACCGCCCGGCGGCCCACCTCAAAAGCCTGTTCGTTGGCGGCGTGCAGTTTGGGCGCCAGACAGGCCCGCAGGGCGGCGCGCCATTGCGCCTCGGGAATTTCGAGATGCATGCTCAGGGCGCCGAGGAGCGCCACGTTGAAACTCTTGCGGTTGGCAAGTTGTGCGGGGTCCACCAAGTCTGGCGCGATCAGCCATCCGCCCGGACGCAACTGGCCGCGGTTGACTTCCACCTGGTCGGGCGCGAGCACCACGAGGAAATCCGCTTCGCCGGGCGGCACCATGGGGCTGAGCACCTGCGGCCCAAACCGCACGTCGCTGGTCACCGACCCGCCGCGCTGGCTCATGCCGTGGATTTCGCTTTTTTTGACCTCGAAGCCGGCGCGAAAGGCCGCCTCGGAAAGGATGTCGGAGGCCTTGATGACGCCCTGGCCGCCCAGGCCGGCAAGGATGATGTTCACCGGTTGCTTCATACGGCCGCTCCCTCTTGGGTGGCGCTGCACGATTTGCATCCGCCGTTGGTGGTGATCATTTTTTCGTATTCCCGGATGTTCTTGGCCGCCAGCACGCAGGGGCGGCGGGCGACGATGAGGACCAGTTTCCCACTGGCCAGGGATTCTTTGAGCAGCCGCTCGAAGTCCGCGCTGTCTTTGCCGAGCGGAAAGACCAGCACTTGTTCGATGCCCAGGGCGCGGCCGAGGTCCTCGTAAACCACCTTGCCTGTGGCGGCGTGGTCGAGGGTGCGGCCGGTGCCGGGATGTTCCTGGTGGCCGGTCATGGCGGTGGTGCTGTTGTCCAGGATCACCACCACGTGTCCCGTGGGCGGCGGATTGTAAATCATCTCCGCCAGACCGGTCATGCCGCTGTGCACAAAGGTGCTGTCGCCGATGACGCTCACCACCCGCCGGGCTTCCGCCGGCGGCAGCACGTGGCGCAGGCCCAGGCCGATGCCGATGCTGGAGCCCATGCAGACGCAGCAATCCATGGCCGAATACGGCGGCAACACGCCCAGCGCATAGCAGCCGATGTCGCCCGCGACAATGCAATCCAGGTTCTTGAGGGCTTGAAACACCACGTGGTGCGAGCAGCCGTCGCACAATTCCGGCGGTTTGCCCGGCGGCCGCGCGGGTTCGGGGGATTCGTCGTGTGCCAAGATGCGGCGCACGCGGTTGACGTTCAATTCGCCGAACCGGAACATCTCCGGCTTGCTTTCCACGGTCAAACCGGCGGCGCGGATGGCATCGGCCAGATAAGGATCGCCCTCCTCGATGACCACGCAGCGTGCCACGCTCCGGACGAAGTCGGCGATTTTCTTGAGCGGCAGCGGATGGGTGAAGCCCAGCTTCAGGAAGCTGGCCTCGGGGGCGGCTTCGCGGGCGTGCATGTAGGCAATGCCGGAGGTGATGATGCCGAGTTGGCGGCTGCCCGGCACCACGTGGTTCAGCGGGGTGGTCTCGCTCCACGCGGCCATTTCGGCGAGCTTCTGCCGCAGGCGGCGGTGGGCGGGCCGGGCGTTGGCGGGAATGAGATTGCGGCCCCGCAAATCCCGCTCGAAACGCGGCGTGGGCTTGGGCCAGGCCTGGGCGAGGGGACGGACCGGCGCCTGGGTGTGGCAGACGCGGGTGGTCACGCGCAGCAGCACGGGAATGTGCCAGCGTTCGGAGGCCTCGATGGCGGCCAGCGTGAAATCGTAGGCTTCCTGCGAATCGGCCGGCTCAAACATCGGCACGCCGGCCGCCACCGCGTAGCGGCGGTTGTCTTGTTCGTTCTGGCTGGAGGCCATGCCGGGGTCGTCCGCGGAAACCAGCACCAGGGCGCCCACCACCCCCGTGTGGGCCACGCTGAACAGCGGATCGGCCGCCACGTTCACCCCCACATGTTTCATGGTCACCAGCGAGCGGGCGCCGCCGTAGGCCACGCCGATGCCCACTTCCAGCGCCACCTTTTCATTGGGCGACCATTGGGCCCGGCCGCCGAGGTGTGACAGGTATTCCAGGATTTCCGTCGAGGGCGTGCCGGGATAACCCGTGCCGAGCGCGACGCCGCCATGCAGGGCGCCCAGCGCAATCGCGCTGTCGCCGCTTAATAATTGTCGTTCCGTTGAACTCATTTTTAAATCCAATCAGGCCGGGTCCGGGCCGGCGGCGGTTTGCAATTGTTCCAGAAACCAGGCCGGCGGGCGGATTGGCTTGCCGTGCGGATCGGCAAAGGCATGCACGGTGTAGCCGCGCACCACGGGCCGGCCGCCGGCGTGCTGGTTGATGAGCGCGTTGAACCGGAGGCGGGCGCGCCCGTCCATGGCCACGTCGGAGGCGATGTCCAGCAAGTCGTCGTACCGCGCCCCGCCCAGGAATTCCAGGTGGGCTTCCACGATCGGCAGGAAAACGCCTTTGGCTTCCAGTTCGGTGTAGGAGAGGCCGAGCCGGCGGCGCATCAACTCGGTGCGACCGCACTCGAACCATTCCAACGCGCGCGAGTTATAAAACGTCCCCATCTGGTCCGTTTCGCTGTAGCGGACGCGCAACTGCAGAACATCTTGCAAATGACTCATAGCCAAGGCCGCCCGCAGGCGGCAGCCAGCGCAAGGCAAACAGCGATGCGATGGCGATGCCGGGAATTTAGGGCAGTCGCGGGTCGGAGACTTGCCGTATCTTGCCGAGGGGCCAACATTTTTTGCCGGCGCCCGGGGATTTGGCCGGTGGGGATCCCATTGCTTTGGAATTTGACTTGTTTTGCAAGCACGAATTGGGGTCACATCTCGACATTCGACATTTGCGATTCAAGCGGCTGGTTTCGCTGCTAGAGAAGCCTCCGTATTCGGTGCACGTCACTGAAAGTCTGCGTTGTGGGGGCCGTGCTCAGGCTAATCGGCGTTCAGTGTTTTTGGGCGAACCGCGCGCGGGGACCCCAGTAATGGGCTGAGGGGTATCAAGGGGGCGATGGAAACCACGGTTGCGGGACTTTTTGGGTTTCCGGAATTTTCGTGTCAATTCGTTTGGATTGTGGTTAAACATGCAGTGATGTTTCGATGAATACACCTTACGAGAATTTTCCGCAGCGGCCCGCCTGGACCGAGATTGATCTCAGCCGCGCGCGCCGCAATTTACAATTGATTCGCAGCGACCTGCCGCGCCACGTCAAATGGCTGGCGGTGGTCAAAGACGAGGCCTATGGCCACGGCGCCCTGGATGTGGGGCGTATTGCGCTGGAGGAGGGGGCCTGGGGGCTGGGGCTGAGCACGCTGGAGGAGGCCACCCATTTGCGCGACGAGGGCGTCACCGCGCCGCTGTTGCTGCTGGGCGAACGCCAGGAGGCCGAGTTGGAATGGTGCGTGGCCCACAACCTCACCGTCTGCGTGAATGAGCCGCACAATGTGCGGACGCTCGCCCGCATCGCGGCCAGCTTCGAGAAGCGTGTGCCGGTGCACCTGAAAGTGAACACGGGCATGAGCCGGTATGGCGTGCGCTGGGATGAGGCGCTGCCGCTGGTGGAGAAGATCCTGGCCGAGAAGTCCCTGGAGCTGGAGGGGGTGATGACGCACTTTGCGCAATCGGACGAGGCGGACAAGACGTTTGCCAATCTGCAATTTGAACGCCTCAGCCAGGTTTTGCGCGGTTTGGAAAAGGCGAAGGTGCCGGTGAAATTGCGCCATTGCTGCAACAGCGGCGGTTTCCTGGACCTGCCGCACGCTTATCTGGACATGGTGCGCACGGGTATTTTGATGCACGGGGTGTTTCCCTCGACCGTCTGCCGCCGGATTCCGGGCATTGAGCCTGTCATGTCGGTGAAGGCGCGCATTGCGGCGATCCAGGTTTTGAAGCCGGGCGAGGTGGTGGGCTACGGCATGCGTTACACGGCGCCGAGCCAGCGGCGCATTGCCATCCTGCCCATTGGCTACGGCGACGGTTTTCCGCGGGTACGCAACGAAGGCGGGGCGCTCATCCACGGCCGGCGGGCGCCGCTGGTCGGCGGCGTGGCCATGGACGCCATCACCGTGGACGTCACGGATATACCGCAGGCCAAAATGTGGGATGAAGCCGTCATCATGGGCCGGCAGGGCAACGAAGAAATCACCGTCCGCGAAGTGGCCACCCTGAAAAAAACGGTGACCTACGATGTGTTGACCAACTGGCGCCTGCGTTTGCGTCGCAAGGCGGTGAACCCGGCCACCGCATCGCACGCGGAGACCGTGGTGGCGAAGTGAGCCGGCCTTGAGGGCGGATGGCAGGTGGGGCGCGTCTCTCGGAGCTTTTGTCTCACGCCCCGCCGGGGGCGCGGCGGCGTTTTTGCTTGGAATCCGAGTCCATCTGTGTGCATTTGTGACCGACGTATGAAACTTCTGTTTTCCGAGCAAAACTCCGACTACGAGAATTACCAATTCCCGTACGCCATTTGGGCCGTGCCGGAGGCGGGCGAGACGCCGGCGGATATTTTTAACGCCGGTTTCCTGCCCTCGTCGCGGTTTTTGGATCGGTTTTACCTCTGCCGCCAGGTGCGCGTGAACCTGCGCGAGTTCACGCCATCCTCGGAAAACCGCCGGATCCTCCGCAAGGGCAAGGACATCAAGGTGGAGTTGGTGCCGCGGGCTCAATTTGACTACACGCCCGAACGCCGCAAGTTTTTCAAGACCTATGCGGACATCAAGTTTGGCAACGACGTGATGACGTACGAGCGGCTGGATTCACTGTTCAGCACGCCCATCATCTCGCATCTGCTGGTGTTTACGGACGTGGCGACGAACCGGGAGGTGGGGGTGGCCACGCTCTATGTGGAGGCCCAGGCCCTGGTGTTTTACTACTACGCCTTTTACGATCTGAATTATTATGCGCGGAACCTGGGCATGTACATGATGACTTCGGCGGCGGCGTTGTTCGCCGAGCGGGGGGTGCGGCATCTTTACCTGGGCACGTGCTATTCGCGGACGGCCCTGTACAAGACGCAGTTTGCCGGCGCGGAATTCTTCAACGGCTTCCGCTGGTCCGGCAACCTGGACGAACTCAAGTTCATCATCGGGCGCGACAAAAAGGATCTCACCCAGCATTTGCTCGAGACGGATTCTTACCGCGAGAAGTTCTATGCGGGCGGACTCGGGAAAATCACCGCCGCCGGCGTGTTCAGCGTGAAGTTGCCGCCGGGTTGAGGCGTGTTTTGGGGGGAGGCGGTTCGCGGCCGCGGACAATTTGAGCAAAGCGCGGTCAAGCGGCCGTTCGTTCTGAAGTGTCCTGGCTGGGTGATGGGATTAGGCTGAATCGCGTCGCAGCGCCCGAGACGAGCGCGGTCTGGGCGTGGCGGCATGGCACGCGGGCAATCCGTGTGGCGGGTGGTCGTAGGCGGTGGGCGCGCGGGCCGAACTCTCGGCGCGCCGGGCGCGGTGCGGTCAGATTTTGAAGTCGCGCCAGGTGCGTTTTCAACTTTGATCGGCCCGGTAAAATTGCTAATTTCCTGCCATGGCTAAAAAGTCGGGTGACACGCCCGCTCCCCATAACGGTTGGCACGATGTCATTGGCATCGGGTTGATCCTGTTTATCGCGGCCCCCCTGTTTTTTGCTCAATTGTCGTTTGATCGGAATGATGTTTCCTTTCTCACGACGCATGCCAACAAGGTGCCGCGGAACTGGATCGGTGTGATTGGCGCCAGCACCGCCTATGACAGCTTTTGTTTGTTGGGCGGCGCCGCCTATTTGCTGCCCTGGCTGGCCGCCTGGTTCGGCGTCAGTTATCTCTCCAGCCGGTTTGGCGGCCTGCGCGAGCGGCCGTGGCGGTCGCTGTTTTGGACGGTCGTTTTGCTGGTGGCAATTTCCGGCCTGCTATTCCTCGCCGATGACGGCGGCTTGCACGGCCAGTTTCACAAGGCGAAAGGGATTCTCAGCGCGGGCGGATTTCTGGGTTATCTCAGCTATGGCGAGACC
>CAYTJG010000228.1:8434-10610 GCA_964437865.1 uncultured Bifidobacteriaceae bacterium
GAGGTCGGTCGCAACGGCAAACCCGAGAAGGTGGCCAGCGGTTTGGGGGCCGACATGCAGCCGGTGCCGGAACCCACGGTGCGCGATTTGAGCGTGCCCCAGGCCAAGGGACCCCGCCTGCGCAAGACCACTTATCCCGACGCGCCCAAGACGTCGGCACCGGCTCCGGCGGACGAAGCGGAAGCGCCGGCGGAGAAGGAACCGCGGGTCGCCAGCACGGAAGAGGTTTTGGGCCGCAAGTCCGAGGCGCCGGCCCCGGAGCCCAAACCGGCCGAGGAAGCCACGGCGGAGGCGGTGGCCGCCGAAGCCCCCGAGACCAAGCCCGACGAAGCCAAACCCGCCGCGCCCAAGACGGAACCGGTGATCACCTTTGCCGACGGGTCCGTGCCGTCGCCGCGGCCGAGACCCGCGCCGCGCCGGCCCAAGCCCATGACCGTGGCCTCGGTGCCCATGATTGGCAATTATCAGCGGCCGCCCCTGGATTTCTTGCAGATGCCCGACTTGACGGTGAAGCCCACCGAGTCCAAGGAGGAGCTGATGGCCAACGCGCGGCTGATGCAGCAGACGCTCGCGCAGTTCGATATCGAGGTTTCCCTGGGTGACATCACCAAGGGCCCCACCATCACGCGGTACGAACTGCATCCGGCTCCGGGCGTGAAACTGGAGAAGATCTCCGGGTTGTCCAACAACATCGCCGCCGCGCTGAAGGCCGAGCGCATCAACATTCTGGCCCCCGTGCCCGGCAAATCGTCCGTGGGCGTGGAGGTGCCCAATGCGGTGAAGACCAAGGTGATCATGCGCGATTTGTTCGAGTCGGACGAATGGCGCAACACCAAGGCCAAGGTGCCCATCGCCCTCGGCAAGGACGTTTACGGTCATCCCATCGTGGCCGACCTTACGGAGATGCCCCACTTGCTCATCGCCGGCAGCACCGGTTCGGGCAAATCCGTGTGCATCAATTCCATCATCGCCTCGCTGCTCTACCGTTTTTCGCCCGACCAGTTGCGGTTCGTGATGATTGATCCCAAGGTGGTGGAGTTGCAGCAATACAACGCCCTGCCGCACCTGGTGGTGCCGGTGGTCACCGATCCCAAGAAGGTCATCCTGGCCTTGCGCTGGGTGGTGAACGAGATGGAGAAACGCTACAAGATTTTTGCGCGTGTTGGCGTGCGCAACGTCAAGTCCTTCAACGACCGGCCCAAGAACAAGCCGCTGCCGGAACAGGAACCGGAACTGCCGCTGGCGGCCAAGAAGGAGAAAGTGGAGCCCGGCGCGGAAGGGTTTGCCGTGGAGGTGGACGAGGAAATCATTGTGCCGCGGGAGGACGACATTGTCATTCCCGAGAAGCTGTCCTATATCGTGGTGATCATCGACGAGTTGGCGGACCTCATGTTGGTGGCGCCGGCGGACGTGGAAATGGCCATTGCGCGCATCACGCAGATGGCGCGCGCGGCCGGCATCCATTGCATTGTGGCCACGCAGCGGCCGTCGGTGGATGTGATCACGGGGGTCATCAAGGCCAACATCCCGGCGCGCATCGCGTTTCAGGTGGCCAGCCGCGTGGATTCGCGGACGATTCTGGACGCCATGGGTGCCGACAAGCTGCTGGGCAAGGGCGACATGCTTTATCTGCCGCCCGGTTCGGCCAAGCTCATTCGCGCCCAGGGCGCGCTCATTACGGACCAGGAGATCAATGATATTGTTGGCTTCATCGCCAAGCAGGGCAAGCCGAGCTACGAAATGGAAATCCACCAGCAGCTTTCCAAACCCGCGGGCAGTGAGATTGAGAGCGGCATCGATGAGGATGAGGAGATCATCCAGCAATGCATCGAGGTGATCCGCAGCGAGCAGAAGGCGAGCGTGTCGCTGTTGCAGCGCCGGTTGCGGCTGGGCTACACCCGGGCGGCGCGCATCATGGACGAGCTGGAAGGCCGCGGCATCGTGGGCCCGAGCAATGGCGCCGAGCCGCGGGACATCCTGATCGACCTGGACGGCGAAGGCCACGACGGCGGCGGGCAGTCGGCGGTTTAAGCGGGGACACGAATTGGCCGGGCACTAAGACGTGCGCCAATAGCCGCGCCCGTGGAAAATCCTTTTCGGACTGGTGGCAATATCTGCGCCGGGCCACAGCGCCGGAGGGCCGGACGCACTCCACGACGCTGGCGCGACTGCACCG
>CAYTJG010000229.1:0-10598 GCA_964437865.1 uncultured Bifidobacteriaceae bacterium
GCTAGCTCGACGAATTTCTTCTCAAGTCGTTCGCATTCTCCGTTAAGCCTTCTTTGAACCTCACCATCAGCCAATCGTTCTAATGTCGCATGTGAAGCTGCAAGAGACACTTGGCTACCGTTATAGACGCCCGCCCAGCCGGCTTTACCGCCTGCAAAAACTGGTGCGGCGCAACCAGGTGGCCTTTCTCGCGGCCCTGATGGTGGCGTTAGCGCTGGTGGGCGGATTGAGCATGTCCATCTGGTTCTGGCATCAGGAACGCGAAGCGCACCGGGGGGCCGTGCTGGCCCAGCAAATGGCCGTGCGGGCTGAGCAGCAACAGGCCCGTTTGCGCGAGGAAGCCGAGGAACGGGAATGGATTAGCGAAGCCGCGTATCTGGTCAGTCAGAAGAATCTGGAGGATGCGGATGAACTGGTGAAGAAGGTGAAGGCGGAGGACCTCCGGCCCTCGCTGGAGGCGGAATCGGTCTTGCGTGCGCTAGGGCAATGGCATGCGCTGAAAGGAAGGTGGCGCGAGGCGGAGGAGCGGTTCAACCTGTTGCTGACCGTGGACCAAAAGGACAATTCGTGGGCGATTACCGATGATTTGCTGATGGCCGGTCCGATTCAGATTGAGCACGGGGACCTGCCGGGCTACGAGCGTTTCCGCCGGGCGGCGATTGCGCGGTTCCTGGGCACCACCGACCCCATTTTTGCGGAACGCACGCTCAAGATCTGTCTGCTCACCCCCGCGGATGCGGATTCCATGAAAGCGCTGGAAACTTTGTCGAAACTCTCGGGTGAATCCATGCGAACGGCGGGGCAGAACGCCATCATGGAGTCCTGGCGATGCATTTCGCTGGCCATCATGGCCTACCGGGAGGGGGAGAGTATCAAGGCCCGTGAATGGTGCCAGAAATGCCTGGCTTACCCGGAAGACAATCCCAGCCGGATTGTCACTGCGCATGTGATTCAAGCCATGGCCTGTTATCGGTTGGGCGAGGTGGAAACGGCGCGTTCCGAGTTGGCCCAGGCGGGCGACCTGGCCAACGCTGAATTTGCCCGGGGCTTGCAGGAGGGGAATGGTTGGAGCGGGTTTTGGTACGACTGGCTCTTTGCCCGGATTCTGCTCCGGGAAGCCGAGGCGCTGGAGAGCGGCCAGGCTGCCGCCGGGGAATGAGCCGGCGCGTGCCCGTTACCGGGCGCCGGGATGGAATTCTGCGCCCGCGGACTGGTAACCGGGGATTTTTTTACCCGCGTTCAAATAAGTTGGCGGAATTATCCCCGGGAAAACGCTATATTAGGTGGAACCACCCTGATCACTGTAATCGATGTAAAGTCTGACGTTTGCCCGGCTCAAGCCGGCCCAGCCCCCACCGGGCTCCGGCGCTTGGCTGCCGGCGTTGGAGACCATGATTTGCGCTCGGGATTGGTTGGAACCTTTAAAGCCCCGTGAATATTCCAATGCAAAAATTCCTGCGGCACTGCCGTCGGGTGGTGCCTTCGTGGTGGATGGCTTCGTCGATTTTGGCTGCGCCCTTTTCGGCGGCGGGCCAAGCCACCGCCACCGTTAACGTGACCGTCAACCAGCCCGGTGCCTTGGTGAGTTCCAACCTGTTCGGCATCTTTTTTGAGGAGATCAATTATGCCGGTGAGGGGGGCCTCTATGCCGAGATGGTGCGCAATCGGGCGTTTTACGATCCGTCCACGCCCTATTATTGGGATCTGGTCACGTCCGGTTCGGCGACCGGCAGCATGGTGGTGGACGCCACGATGCCGCTGAACACGAACCTGCTAAATTCCTTGAAATTGACCTTTTCCTCGGGCAGCGGCAGTGTCGGTGCGGCCAACGCCGGTTTCTGGGGCATGTCGGTGCAGGCGGGCGCCACTTACAATTTGAGCCTCTATGCGCGGACAGCGAACCGGTTTGCCGGCGCGCTGATGGCCCGGCTGGAAAACGCCGCGGGCACCACCAATTATGCGGAGGCGTCGTTCAGCGGTCTCACGACCAATTGGCAGAAATTCACTGCTTCGTTCGTTTCAACGGCCACGGATACCAATGCGCAATTGGTTTTGAGCATGGCGCAGTCGGGCACCCTCTGGCTGGACGTCGTGTCGCTGTTTCCCCAAGCGACATTTGACGAGCGGACCAACGGGCTGGAGTCGCGGCTGGCCGGTCTGCTGGCCGCCAATCAACCGTCGTTTCTGCGCTTTCCCGGCGGCAATTTCATTGAGGGCGACTCCATTACCAATTCCGTGCGCTGGAAGAAGACCCTTGGCGATATCGCCCAGCGGCCCGGCCACCTGAACGATGCCTGGGGCTATTGGTCCACCGACGGCTACGGCGTGGATGAGTTTTTCCGGCAATGCGAGGATCTGCACATGGTGCCGCTCTATGCGATCAACGCCGGCCTGGCGCTGGGGTACGATGGCAGCACCAACAACACGGTGCCTTTGGCCGATATGGGGCCGTGGGTGCAGGACGCGCTGGATTTGATTGAATACGCCAACGGCGATACCAATACCACCTGGGGCGCGTTGCGGGCGGCCAACGGGCACCCGGCGCCCTACAACCTACAGTACATGGAAATCGGCAACGAAAACGGCGGCACCTATTACGACGCACGGTATGCGCTTTTTTACAACGCCATCAAGTCCAATTACCCGGCCATGCACTTGATTGTGCCCGATTGGGGGGGCGTGCCTTCGGGCACGCCGGTGGAGATCCAGGACGAGCATTATTATTCCAGCCCGGCCACCTTTATTTCCTACGCCACCAAGTACGACAGCTATAGCCGCACCGGGCCGAAAGTTTTTGTGGGCGAATACGCGGTGACGTCCGGCTACGGCACCTATGGCAATCTCGCTGCCGCCTTGGGCGAGGCGTCGTTTATGACCGGCATGGAACGTAATTCGGACCTGGTGCTCATGGCTTCCTACGCGCCCCTGTTTGGCAACGTCAATAGTATGCAATGGCAGCCAGACCTAATTTATTTCAACAGTTCCCAGGCCTTCGGTACGCCGTCGTATTATGTGCAACAGATGTTTTCGCGGAACCGCGGCGATTTTGTGTTGCCGACCGCGGTGACGGTAACGACCAATAGTTCCAGCTACACGGCGCGCGGCACCATCGGTTTGGGCTCGTGGAACACGGCGGTTCAGTACACGAATATTATCGTTACCAGCAACGGCGTGACCCTCTATAAGAGTGATTTTACCGGCCAGGGAACCAATGGGTGGAGCGTTGACAACGGCACTTGGAGCGCGACCAACGGTGTGTATCAGCAGACGGCCGAAATCACGGATTGCTACGCAACTCTGCTGACTAATAACAGCACCAGTTGGGCGAATTACACGCTCAGCCTGCAAGCGCGCAAGACCGGTGGCAGCGAGGGCTTCCTCATCATGTTCAACGTGCTCGACAGCGCCGACTGGACCTGGTGGAACATCGGCGGCTGGAACAACACCTTGGACGGCATCGAACAAATGGTCAGTGGCAGCAAGACCGCCTACGCCCAGGTGGCGCAGACGATTTCGTCCGATACCTGGTATTACATCCGCGTGGTCGTTACCGGGTTGCGCGCGCAATGTTATCTCGGCACGAATGCCGTTCAGGCGGCCACCAATCTCGTGCAGGATGTCACGCTGCCCACCCCGTCGGGCGGGCTCCTGGTCTCCTCCACCTATGCCCGCGCCGCCAGCCAAGTCATCCTCAAGGCCGTCAATCCCTACAGCACGGCATTGACCACCACCTTCCACCTCAACGGTGTTGATTCGATTGCCGCCAATGCCTCACTGATTCAACTGACGTCAGCGAGTGCGATGGATGAAAACTCCTTCAGTGCGCCCACTTACGTCTCGCCGGTGACCAATACCGTGGCCACGGCCGGTACGAATTTTACCCTGACCCTGCCGGCCAATTCGCTTTCCATTCTCCGGCTGACCGCCGCCGGGGTCGACGATTATACCAACCTCGTGTTGGAAATTCCCTCACCCATCACCAATGGTGTGGCCGTGACGGCCACCCTGCTGGCGGGGAAAGATGGAGTTTGGACCGATCTGGACACCAGCAGCGGGAGCATCATTGTCTGGTCCTCCGCGAATACCAACATTGCCACCGTGGATGCGTACGGTGACGTGACCGGCCAGGCCAACGGCACCACCAGAATTGTGGCCACTTATCCGGCGCTGGGGTTGTCGGCCACACAGAGCGTGCAGGTGGTCGCTGTGCCGGCGGTGCTGGCCCATCGCTACAGTTTCAACGGGACCAACGGCAGCACCACGGTGGCGGACTCCATCGGCGGCGCCGCGTGGAGCGGGACGTTGCCCAACGGCGGCACTTTCTCGGGCAGCAACGTGACCTTTTCCGCCGCCGGCGAACAGTATTTCAACCTCCCGGGCGGCATTTTAAGCAATTATCCGTCGGCCACCATTGAGCTATGGGCGCCCGCTCTTGCCGGAGCCGCCACTTCGCCCCCCTTTGTTTACTTGTTTGCGTTTGGCAATACGGATGCCAGCGGCGCGGGCTACGATTACGTTTTCTTCAATCCCAACCTGGCGCGCACCGTCATCAGCGCCGTGGATCCGGGCTATGGTGACGAGCAGGGGGGCGATTTGTCCGCTTCTCTGGGCACTGCTACCAATCTGCATTTGACCTGTGTCTTCGATTGTTCCGGTGGCGAAATCCTGGTTTACACCAATGGCGTGCTGGCTTCCACCTTTGCCGGCATCACCGATCCGCTCAGCGACGTCGGCAGCGAGTTTGCATACGTGGGACGCTCGCTTTACACGGCGGATTCGTACCTCACTTGGTCGCTGCAGGAACTGCGGATCTACGCTGGCGTGCTCGCACCGGCGGAGGTGGCGGCCACGCAGGCGCTGGGACCTAATCAGTTGTTGAGCCGGACCAATCCGATGGTGACTTCCTCCGTTTCCAGCAACGGGCTGACCTTGTCCTGGCCCTTGGCCTCCGCCGGCTACACGGTCTTGAGTACGACCAACCTGGCCGCCCCGGTCTGGTCGGAAAGTTTCGTGACGCTCCGGCAGGTGGGGAACACTTGGCAGGTGAATCTGCCGATCACCAACCAGCAGCAATTTTTCCAGTTGGTGAAATGATCGGCCAAGTCCGGGTGGCCAAGCGGTTCCGGCCCCATAAAATCGGCGCAAAAATCTTCCGCAAAAAAATTGGCGGGAAGTCTTCTGGAAAAGCGCATGTATTACTGAAGCCTTGCTGAAAATCCTGACCTAATGAGTCCTTGTCGGGGCGTATCAGTCCGCGCAGATCGAATGAAGCCATGATCAAAGTTGTAAACAGCCGCGCCCGCGGCTGCGCCGAGGCTATTTTAAAAGTCCCAATCAAAAAACGAAGAGCATGAAAACCAAAAAGACAGTAGTCGTTGGAGTAGTGTCGGCAGTCAAAAGCAGGGCGAAAATATTTGCGGGTCTATTGCTGGCGGCCGGGTTGCTGGGCGGTACCGTGCAGGCCCAGTTGCTGCACCGATACAATTTCTATACCGGGACCGCCAATGACACCGTGGGCTCCGCCAACGGCACCTTGGAGGGGACCGCCACCATCAGCGGGGGCGCCTTGAATACGGATGGCGGCTTGGGGAACTGGACCGGTGGCGCGCCCACGGAGGGCGTCATGCTGGATGCCAGCGCGGTGACCGATATCACCAATGCTTTTACCATCGAGACCTGGTTTATCGCCAATTATGTGAGCGGGGGCTATTCCACGCTGTTCGCCTTCAGCGACGGCACGACGGCCAATTATGTGCTGGCCACCCCGGCCCGGGGCAACTCGCCCTACGCTTCGGGCGTGGCGGTGGTGGGAGGAGGCGGCAGCACCACGGAGCAGCAGGCGGGTGGCATATACTTGGATAACGGAGGTTTTCACGACATGATGATCACCTTCGATGGCACCAACCTGACCTATTACCTGGATGGGACGCTGGCACCGGTGAATCCCATCAGCTCCGTGCCCACCAGCTTTACGGACGCGGGTTTGAACTTGTCCACCTTGACCGATATCGCGATCGCCGGTGGTTCGCCCTGGAGCGATCATTCCATGAGCGGCAAAACCTTTGATTTTCGCATCTACGGACAGACGTTGACGGCGGCGCAGGTGGCGGCGATATACGGCTTGGGCACCAATGCCGCCAATGCGGCGATCTCGGCGGCCCTGGTGCCGGCGTCCGCTTATACGTGGGATGGCGGCGGCGCGGACAGCAACTGGAGCACCGGTGGAAATTGGGCGGGCAGCGTGGCCCCGGCGACCGCCGGCGACAGCGTGACCTTTGCCGGCAGCACGGGAACCGCACCGAACTTGAACAAGAACTACAGCGTCACCGGCCTGACGTTCAGCAATAATGCGAGCAGCTTCACCCTCGGCACGACCAGCAACACGCTGACGTTGGCGGGCGATGTGATCAACAACTCAGCCAGTGCGCAGACCTTGGATGTGCCGCTGGCGCTCGGGGTGGCCGCCAATTTGAACGCCGCCGATGGCGGGTTCGTGGTGAATTCAAACATCACGCTGGGAGCCTCCGCCTTGAAACTCGTGGGGAGCGGTAATTTTGCGCTCAATGGCGTGGTCGCCGGCACCGGCAGTTTCACCATGAATGGTGCGGGCGCCCTGACGTTGGGTGGTGCCGGCCTCTCGGCGGGCGATGTCAGCTTCAACAACGGCACGTCGCAAGTCTCCGGGTCGGTGGCCAGTACTGCCGGCACAACCTATGTGGGATACCTGACCAACAATGCCGTGGTGAACAAGTCCAGTGGCACGTGGAATATCGGCGGTGAAATCCGGGTCGGCGGTTCGGATCAGAACGGCAGCGCGATTGTGGGCACTGGCATCCTTAATGTTTCCAGCGGTGCGGTCTACGCTTCGGCGCTCACTCTGGCTCGCGGCAATTACCTTGATAACACCATGTCGGGTACGCTGACCCTGAGCGGTGGCAGTACGTTCGTTTCCACGAACGACGTGGTCCTGCAATTCGCCGGTGGTGGCTTGGGCAAGTTGGAAATCCTGAACGGCAGCACCTTTGTGGCCGGCCCCAATGCCACCAAATGGTTCATGGTGGGCTATTATGACGGCGGTGCGGGTGAGTTGGATATCACCAACGGCAACCTGCTCCTGGAAAACGGGGCGTCGATCAAGATGTGCCGCAGCGGCAACACCGGCGCCAATGTGATCAACCAGGTCGGGGGCGCGGTGACCTTTTACAGTGATTCGGGGGTGACCGTGGGTGGCGGCGGCAATTTGGATGTGAACTACGCCGGCGGGTCCTCCAGCAGCAGCACCTACAATCTGCAAGGCGGCATCCTGACCGTGCCGGAGATCATCGCTTCTTCCAGTTCCGGTTCCGGCGTGTTTGAGTTCAACGGCGGCATCCTCAAGCCCACGGCCAGCACCGCGACCTTTATGCAGGGGTTGACGGCGGCGAACGTGATGGTCGGTGGCGCCATCATTGACACCACCAATTTGAACATCACCATCGCCCAGGACCTGGTGAACGGCGACGGTTTGACCGGCGGCCTGACCAAGCTCGGCAGCGGCGCGCTGACCCTGACGGGCGGCGCCGGTTATGCCGGTCCCACGATCATCGAGGGCGGCATCGTGGCAGTGGACGCGTCCCAATCGTTTACCGCGAATGCGCTGACGGTGAGCAACGCCACCCTGACCCTGTCGCTCAATAACGGCAGTTCCTCGTTGTCGGCCGCGAACGTCAAATTCATCGGCAGCACCGTGCTGAACCTGAATTACGGCACCGCCACCTCGCCGACCGCCCCGGCCATCGCCGCCAGCGGCTATTCGGTGAGCAATACGGGCACCAATGTCATCAATATCACGGGCCAGAATCTCGAAACGGGGGAATATCAGATCATTCTCACGGGCAGTTCGGTTTCCACCGCCAACTTCAAGTTGGGGACGTTGCCGACCGGCATGACGGCCGTGTTGACGAACTCCGGATCCTCGCTGGATCTCCTGGTCACCGGGGCGGGCCAGGTGCTCAACTGGTACGGCGCGGACAGTGCGGGCGATGCCCTGACGGTGTGGAACATCAATACCAGCAGCAATTGGAACACCGGCGCCGCGAAATACCTGCAATACCAGAACAACAGCTACGGCGACAACGTGATCTTCAACGATGCGCTGTACAGTGCGGCGGATGCGGCCATCACCTTGAATGCAGCGGTGGTGCCAGCGAGCGTGACCTTTGATAACAACTCCACCGCCTACAGCCTCACGGGTTCCGGCAGCATCGGCGGCGTCACCTCGGTGGCCATGAACGGCACGAGTATCACCTATTTAGGCACCACCAACACCTACACCGGCGGCACCACGATTGGCGCCGGCACGCTGAGCGTGTCCGGTGACGGCGCGCTGGGGGCGTCCACGGCGGCGGTGACCCTCCTGGGCGGCACCTTGCAGTTCAGCAACACCACCACCAGCCCCCGCAGCCTGGTCGTGGTTTCCAATTCGACCATTGATCTCCCCGGCAGTCCGACGGTTCAGTTGTCCGGGACCATTTCCGGCGGCGCCGCCCTCACCAAGACGGGCACCGGCACCTTGATCATCGCCGGCGCTGACGATGCCTACTCGACCCTGGTGGGGGCGGGCACGGTCAGCCTGGTGGGCGCGGCGACCAATGATTCCTTCACGGTCGGAAGTGTGGCTGGCAACAGCATGATGAACATTTCCGGCACGCTGGTCGCGAGCAATCTGTTTGTGGGTAACATTGACAGTGCCGTGGCCGCCGTCACGCAGACGGGCGGCTCGGTGTACCTCAACGGTGGCACCGGTGACACCTTGAATCTCGGCAACTGGGCGAACAGTTTTGGCTACTACAATGCCGCGGGCGGCACCATGAACATCAACGGCATCAGTATCGGCGGCGAGGAGAATCCCGATGTCTGGCCGCCGGTCGGTTCCGGCGACGGCATTCTGGAAGTCAACGGCGCCACCATCAACAACAGCGGCTGGATTGTACTGTCCCGCGGCAGCGGCCCGAACCTGGGCATCCTCAATGTGTACAGCGGTTCCCTCACCTATGCGGGTGGCGGCGTGGGTTGCAACTGGGAGCAGACGGATAACAGCGACCAGACGGCCATCATCAACCTCCTGGGCGGCAGCGTGACGAGCACCAACGAGGGCGTGAATTTCCGCACCGTGAACACGGGCATTGTGAACCTGAACGGCGGCGTGCTGGAAGGCACGAGCGTCACTGGTTATGGAGTGCTCAATTTCAATGGCGGCACGCTCGAACCCTGTGCCGGCTTCACGAGTCCGTTCGTCAGTCTCAGCGCGGCCTATGTTTACAGTGGCGGCGCGAAGTTCAATGACAACGGCCAGTCGGTCACGCTCACCCAGCCCTTGCTGGCGCCCACCGGGTATGGCGTTTCCTCCCTGGTGCCGGCGAGTGGCAGTTCCGGCTACATTGCGCCGCCGATTGTGACCCTCTCGGGCGGCACGGGCAGCAACGCAACGGCGATTGCCACGATCTCCGGCGGCGCGGTTTCCCGCCTGATCGTTACCTGTCCGGGCACGGGTTATAGTTCCAGCGATACCTTGACGGTCACATACAGCGACGGGGGCAGCAGCGCGGTGGCGCCCGCCTCCACCACGGTGAGTTTGGCGGCCAACACCAGCGGCGGTCTGATCAAGACCGGCACGGGCACACTCGCCCTGGACAGCGTCAATACCTATGCCGGACCCACCCTCGTGAATGCCGGTACTCTGGCCGGCACGGGCACCATCGCCGGTGCGCTGACGAACAACGCCATCCTGGCGCCGGGCAGCGGCGCCTCCGGAGCGCTGACGGTCCTGGGCAATATCACGCTGACGGCCGGTTCCACCAACGTCTTCGACGTGAATGGAACGACGCCCACGAACGCCTCGGTGGTGGCGGGCGCAAGCGTCAGCTACGGCGGCGTACTGGAAATCGTGCCGAGTGGTACCTTCACCCTGGGCCAGCAGTTCCAATTGTTCAGCGGCTCGGGCGCAGCCAGTGCCAGCAACTTCGCCAGTGTCCAAGGCAGTGCCGGCAGTGGTCTGGGATTTGCCTTCACCAATGGCGTGCTCACGGTGGTCACGGCGTCGACGATCCCCAGCACGCCCACGAACATCGTGTTCAGCGTGACTGGCAACAACACGCTCGGTCTTTCCTGGCCGGCGAGCTACCTCGGTTGGATCCTGCAGGAGCAGACCAACAGTCTCGCGGCTGGCTTGGGCACCAACTGGGTGGACGTGGCCGGCAGTGCTGACCTCACCTCCACGAACATCACGGTCAACGTCGCGAGCCCGGCGGTGTTCTACCGCCTGCGTCATCCGTGAGCGGGTATTGGGAGTAGTGGTTCAAATGGCCCGCTTGGGGAGTCAGGGAAGCGGGCCGAATCCAGCCGAAGCTTTAATTGGATGGTTACATGAAAAATACGCAAGAGAATCAGGAACACCTGAACGTTTGCCGCCGTTGGTCCGGCTTCACGTTGATTGAACTGTTGGTGGTCATCGCCATCATTGCCATTCTGGCGGCCATGTTGTTGCCGGCGTTGGCGTCCGCGAAGGACCGTGCCAAGCGGGCGGCGTGCAAGAGCAACCAGCATCAGATCGGCATCGC
>CAYTJG010000230.1:0-10598 GCA_964437865.1 uncultured Bifidobacteriaceae bacterium
GGCAGCTCTTCCCGAACACCATCACGTCGGCGACGACGAATTTCAGCTTCGTGGACACGAACACGCCCTTGTCAGCCATGAAATTCTACCAGTTGATCCTCCTGCCCTGAGGACGGAATGTCCGTGTCGGGGGGGCGAAAAGTGTGCTTGCAGAACCGGCCTGGTGCGGGGGAAATCTCCTGGCGGCGGGTAATGCCGCTGTCAGCGGGGGGACGGGAAATAGGGACGAGAGGTGGCGCGGGTCGGGCATTTTGGGCGGCCCAAATGCATCTTGACACTGCAAGGTTTGTGTTTATCGTACCGCGGCACGTGGGTGGTCTGGCTCCGTTCCGTGTGCCGGCGCTTCCATGCCGGATTCGTCAATCATGACGCGCTGGTAGCCGCCAGCATTGCACATTTTTAACAATTACCTATGCGAAATCGACTTGATCTGGCAGTTCTAATGCTCAAGCAAGGATTGGATCCTGGACAAATTGTCACCCGGCTTGAACTGAGGAAAATGCTGGTGGGCTCCAAGAGCGTCTTGGAAGTCGGTTGCGGGCGAACGCCTAACATGAAGTGGTTGGGGGTGGAGAATTCCGTTGGGTTGGATGGCTTTGAACCGTATGTTGAGGAAGCGCGGAAATTGGGCCTGCACTCCCAAGTAATTCTGGGTGATGTGCGGGATTTGCTGCGTCATTTTAAGCCCGGTCAATTTGATACGGTGGTGGCGCTGGATTTGATTGAGCACCTCACGAAGGAGGACGGCTTGCGCTTGATGCGGGGCATGGAAGAAGTGGCAGCCCGCAAAGTGATTTTTTACACTCCCAGCGGCTTTTTACCGCAACATACCTTCGATAACAATGAATTGCAGGAGCATTTGTCAGGTTGGGAAGCGGACGAGATGAAGCAATACGGCTACCGGGTGGTCGGATTGCTTGGGCCAAAGTCACTGCGGGGGGAGATGCATGTCTTGAAATATCGTCCAAGGATTTTCTGGGGAATGGTCAGTTTGGTTGGCCATTATCTTTGGACCCGCTGGTGTCCGTCCAAGGCGGCGGCTATTTTGTGTGTCAAGACGAAATGAGTTGAAGCGTCCGGGATGGAGAAGGCTTTCCGATGGAAGATTTGGTCTCTGGGGGCGGGGAGCAATTGACTTTTGAAGGGTAGTCAATTTGACTGGCGGCGACAAAAGGTCGGATCTAAAGGTCGTAGGTGAAAACGCTTTTAAATCAGCTGCCTTGCGATTTAAATCGATTAGTTGGGTCTAATTGAAGGAATTCAATATGAAGCATGTATGGCTAATGGTTATTATCTTGGGTTTGGGCTTGCCGGCTGGGGCCCAACTTTCCTTTACTGTGGCCTCCACAACCGCTGTTGGCGGCACACCCACCATGGCGACTCCGGTGGACTTGAAGGGTGATGGATCGATTGAGTTATTCTGCCCCCTGAACAACGGAAGTACCGTCTGTATCCTCACTAACCAGGGAAATGGCACCTTCGGAGTATCTGGTTCACTGGCGGTGGGGGACAGTCCGCATACCGCCGCTTTTGCAGACATCAATGGCGACGGCAAGTTGGACGTGGCGGTGGCCAACTATGCTGGCGGATCGATCTCAATTTTCATCAACGATGGCAGCGGCAACTTTGTATCCTCTTCCACGATCAGCCCGGGGGGGTCGCCCACTTCGGCGATCTTTGCCGATGTGAACGGTGATGGTAAACCGGACTTGGTGTGGGCGGATTATGGCACCGGAGGCGGCAGCACACTTTCTGTTTATACGAATGATGGCTCCGGTGGGTTCGTTTTTTCCAGTTCACCCAGCGTGGGCAGCGGCCCGGATTGCGTTGTGGCTGTGGACGTCAACGGAGATAAAAAACTGGATTTGGTCTGTGCCAACGTCTGGTCGTCCACCTTGTCGGTGCTGACCAATGACGGCGGCGGAAAATTCGTGCTGGCGCAAACGCTGTCCGTGGGCACACGGCCATACTGGTTTACCGCCGCCGATGTGAACGGCGATGGGGCGGTGGACCTGATCAGCGCCAATTGGGCGGACAATACCATCACGGTATTGACGAACAGCGGCAGCGGTGTGATGGGGTTTTCGGCAACCATGAGCGTTGGCTCGCAGCCGCAGGGCATTACGGCGGCGGACCTTAACGGGGACGGTTCGCTGGATTTGGTTACTGCCAACTGCGGTGACAACACACTGACCGTGTTAACTAATAACGGCAGCGGCGTTTTTGGTTTGGCGGCCAATTTAGCGGTGGACGACTATCCGATCTTTGTTGCGGCGGTGGATGTGAATGGGGATGGAAAACTGGATTTGATCAGTGCAAATAATGCCGGAGATGATATAACGGTCTTAACCAACAACACGATTTTTCCGTTGATGCCGCCAACCATTGTGACCCAGCCAGTTGGTGAAACCAATGCGGTTGGCACCAGTACCACGTTCAGCGTGCAAGCGGTGGGGACGCCGCCGCTGGCTTATCAGTGGCGGTTGAACGGAACAAACCTGTTGGCTGCCACCAACCAGATTTTGAGTCTGACAAACCTGACGTTGAGCCAGACCGGTTTTTATGATGTGCTGGTAACCAATAATTATGGCAGTGTGACGAGCAAACCGGCGATTTTGGTCGTGCAGTTCATTTTGGTGGAAGTGAATGGTCAAATTGATGAGGGAACCGTGTTCGCCCCGGCCTCGGCAACGGTCGCCATCTTCGGCGGTTACTCGGGCGGCTATTTGTTTTATACGCTCGACGGCAGCACCCCATCGATGGGGTCGACGCTGTATACGGAGCCGTTCACAGTGACAAACACATCGATCGTCAATGTTCTGAGTGTGAGTGAGGATTTTACGGAGAGCAGTAATAGTGTGCCGGTGTCGGTGGTGATCGTGCCGGCTTACACCTTGCAAACCACGATTGTTGGCAATGGAACACTGAGCGCCAATCCGGTCGCCGCGCTGTACGCAAGTAATTCGGTGGTGACCTTGACGGCTACGGCGGGAACGTATTCGGTGTTTGACCACTGGGCGGGCGATGCCAGTGGCAATCAGAACCCGCTGAGCGTTACGATGGACGGTCCGCGCAGCGTGGAGGCGGTGTTTGTCCAAAATGCATTTCCGCTGACTGTGAGCACGCCGGGGGGCGGTACGGTGATGGTGAATGGGGTGGTGGAATCGGCGGCAACTTATTACACGAATGGCTCGAGCTTGACGCTCGCCGCCACGCCGAACGCGGGGTGGACTTTTGTGGGGTGGCAGGGCAGTGTCGGTGGCACGAACAACCCCTTGGTCATGACCGTTAGTGGTACGAACACGGTTCAAGCCATCTTTGGCACGTACGTGGAGACCAACGCCTCCGGCGGAACCATTGTGCTCAGCGCCACCAATCCGGTGCCGTACGGAACCGTCTTGGACGTTTCTGCGGTTCCCAATCCAGGAAACTATTTTGTGGACTGGACTGGCTCTGCCGGCGGGTCATCGCTTCAGTATCGGACTACCGTGATGACGGCCGGCCTTAGCTTTGACGCCATCTTTGCCGTGCTGCCGGCGGGCAAATACAGCTTGAGCGTGGTGGCGAATGGCGGCGGTTATGTGTACGCCAGCCCATCGGCCAGCTATTACAGTCCAGGGACAGCCGTATTGCTGACCGCGTATGCCAATAGTGGCAACTCGTTCTTCAGTTGGAGTGGCGATGGCACCGGTACAAAGACGACGCTCTCGGTGGTCATGGCCACGAACAAGGTGATTCAGGCGAACTTTGGAACGGGCTTAAGGGTGGGGGTGACGCCGTTGGCCCAGACGGTGCTGGCCGGGAGCAATGCCGTATTGACCGCGAGCGCGCTTGGGGTGGCGCCCATCGCCTATCAGTGGTTGAGTTTGCAAGGGGCAATCGGCTTGGCGACGAACTCGATTTTGACGATTACAAACACCCAACCGACCAATGGCGGGAACTATTGGGTGGTGGTGTCCAATTCGGTGGGGTCGGTCACCAGTGCGGTAGCGACCGTGACCGTGACTGGAATGCCCACGATTACGAATGAGCCGGTGGCGCAGACGGTTATGGTGGGACACGAAGCGAGCATGGTGGTGGGGGCGTCGGGATGGCCGGCGTTGGTGTATCAGTGGCAACAGAACGGCGTCAATGTTGCGGGGGCGACGAATGCCGTCTTCATTCTGTCCAATGCGCTTCCGGCTGATGCGGGCATTTACGCTGTGGCGATTACCAATGTCTATGGGAGTGTGATGAGCAGTCCGGCCCAATTGACGGTGTTGCCTTTGGCAATTTCGCTGCCATCGAGGTTGGCAAATGGCAAACTTCAATTTTCCTTCGATACCGCCACCGGCATGGCTTACCAGGTGGAGTATTCTACCAACCTGGTTGACTGGTATCCGTGGCTTGATTTGGACGGTAACGGCCAGCCGTTCACTTTGAGTGATCCCGACTTGAGCGGGAGCCAGCAGCGGTTTTACCGGGTAGTGCTGACCCCGCAGTAACCAGACAGAAGGTTTTGCTTTTTTGCTCCCGGCCAAATGCCGCCGCATATTGGATTTAGCTTTTGCTCACCCTCGCCATTTTCGATTTGGCCAAAAGGGAAAAACAACCATGGAGAATTTCAGTTTTGCGATTAACTGTTCGTCAAATTTGGTCGGGCGAATTTCAGAAAAACGGTTTGCGTGTCGTCTCTCCGCGAAGGAGAAGGCGAGGATCGAGGAGAGGGGGCGTTATTTTATTCGCAAAACGTGCCAGTTATACGAGCGCGTGGCGCATGCGGAAGCCGTACCGGCGGGCGTTTGGGATCGATTGGGCCTACAGGCAAAAAATAGTGAGTTTTTTGGGCCCGTGCGCGCCCAGCACGAGGATGCGCTCGATGTCGCCGGTGCGGCTCGGGCCGGTAATGAAGGAAATCATGCTGGGGAAATCCGGCTCGTACTTGCGCTGTAAAAGCGCAAACGCGGTCGGCAGATCGCCCACCAGTTGGTCGCGGCGGGCAATGACCACATGGTGCGGCGGCAACACCGTCAGCGCGCGGCCGCCGGTGCTGCGGCTGGTGACGGCCACACTCCCTGTTTGGGCGATCAAAGCGTCACACCCGGTGATGCCCACATCGCATTTTTCCAGGGCTTGCACGTCGTAGCCTTTATCCGTAAGCAGGGTAGGCAAACCCAGGGCCTGGCAGGCAAACTGGGTCAGCTCGCCCTCATGACTCGCAACGCGCTGCCACTTTTCGGCGTCGCGCAACTGGAGGATGGCGGTCTTCAAGGCCTCGCGGCTGGCCAGACATTGGAAATTTGCATGCAGATCCGTGCAATTCTTATGGAACAAGGCGATTTGCTCCTCCTGCGTGGAACCTACGGCAGGGAGCCATTTGTACGCCTGGGCCACGGGCGGCTCGGCCGATAAATGAGTGGTCGCGTGGTCGTGCTCGGTGGGCTGGGAAGCCGGCACGCGCAAGCCTTCGCGGATACGGCCAAGAATGTTGTCGCGTTCAGTCATGGCATTACCGTAAATGGGCCATCGGTTTGTCGGTACCTGGGCGGTTGCCTGCGGTACGGTCGATTTTCCGCTGTCGCCACCAATCCTTGAAGCTTTCTTTGGGCATGCGTGGCAGGTCGCGGGTGTGGGTCCAGGACCGGGCGGGATCCAGGCGGGTGCCTTTGACCGGTGATTGCAGCGGTTGCAGAAGCCAGCCGACCTTCTTGGCCACGCGCCAGAATTGGGGATCGCGTGCCACCCAGCCGAAAGCCCGGTATCCTAGTCGTTCGAAGAACGCCGGCTTGGCGGTGGCGGCATTGCGGCGGTTTTGGAGCAGGTGATGGTGCAAATCAATTTTCACCGGACAGGCTTCGGTACACGCGCCGCATAGGGAGGAAGCGTTGGAAAGGTGTTTCCAGGCTTGCAAGCCGCGAAGGTTGGGCGTGATGACCGAACCGACCGGGCCGCTATAGGTGGTACCGTAGGTGTGGCCGCCGATATTGCGATAGACGGGGCAGACATTCAGGCAGGCACCGCACCGGATGCAGCGCAAGGCATCGCGTTGTTCCACATCGGCGAGCATGCCGGTGCGGCCGTTGTCCAGGAGCACCACGTGCCATTCTTCAGGGCCATCCGGTTCGCCGGGCTGGCGTGGGCCAGAATACATGGTATTGTAGCCGGTCATGGCCTGGCCCGCGCCGGCCGTGGCCAGCATCGGCAGAAACAGCGCCAGGTCCGCAAAGCGGGGCAGAACCTTCTCAATGCCCAAGAGCGTAACCATGGTTTTGGGTAGGGCGGAGGTCAGCCGAGAATTTCCCTCGTTCTCCGTGATGGAGATCATGCCGGTCTCGGCAATGGCGAAATTGGCGCCCGTGAAGCCCACGTCCGCTTGAAGGTATTTCTGGCGCATGAACCGGCGCGCCACCATGGTCAGGTCTTCGGGATTGTCCGAGGGAGTATCGCCCACTTCGCGCTGGAACAGGTCGCGAATTTCGCCCCGGCGCAGGTGCATGGACGGAAAAACGATATGGTAGGGCGTTTCGTGGCGCAGTTGGACGATGAACTCGCCCAGGTCGGATTCCACCACGGTGAAGCCTTCCGCTTCGAGCGCGCGGTTGAGGTGAATCTCCTCGCTGGTCATGGATTTGGACTTGATGACCGTCCGGGCCTTTTTAGCGCGGAGAATGCCAGCGATGATCGCGCGGGCCTGGGCGTCGGTACTCGCCCAATGGACCTGGGTGCCGCGGGCCTCGAGTTTGCGGGTGAGGGCAACGAGGTGCTCATCCAGGTGGTTGATGGCTTCCCACTTGGTTTCGGCGGCCGCTTGGCGGGCGGAGGACCAGCTTTGGAACGCGCCTTTGCGCCGGTCGCGAGCCACCTCATAGCCTCGCAACGCGGTGCGGATGAACTGCCGGTGGCCCAAATCAGCGGTGATGGCCGCGGCCTGTGCCTTGAAATCGCTAACGAACGCGCGCATGCGGCTTTTTAGCATGAAAGGCGGGAGAAGGACAGAAAGAAAAGGGGGACCAACGGGGCCGAAGCCGAAATAACCAGTATTCAGGTCCCGATTTTCCGCAAAAGAGGTTGTGCCAGCTGGGCGGACGCAACGATGGAAGTCGGTATCTTTCGAAATTGGCGGTATTGGCAATTCGTGCCTCGCATTTTATCTGGTTTATCCGTGTTGATTGGCAGCGGGATCTCTCTGGTTCAAATAAACTTGCTTGCCTACTGTCTCGCGTCGGTGGTCAAGATTCGAGGATTTAACGTGGCTTTTAAGCGAAAATACTCATCTCCGGGCGGGATGGTGAGCAACCACGGACCGTGGGCGAGACGGAAGGGCGGCGAATCGGGGGCGAAAGGGGCACATAAGCGCACGTGAAAAATTTCACAAACTTTTCTTGCGAAGCCGCCGCGCAGTTGCTAAAAGACTTTCGTTAATTTGATACTAGTTGCTGGACTCATAATCGGTAGCGGTTTTTTTTATAGAAAGCAGTGATTTTTCCGAAATGGACAAACAGTTTGCCGCTGGTGCTGGCCGTATTGGCCGCGCTGGGTGGCGCCGGCGTAGCCGCCGGTGTGACTCTCTATCTGACGCCCAAGTACTATCGCGTCGGCTATCAACCGGTGCAACCGGTGCCGTTTTCCCATCGGGTGCATGCGGGGCAACTGGGGCTGGATTGTCGCTATTGTCACAACGGAGTGGACAAATCGTGGTTTGCCAACCTGCCCGGCGCGTCCACCTGCATGAATTGTCATAACCAAGTGATGAAGGACGATCCGGTGCTGCAAATCGTACGGGACAGCGCCACCAACAACACGCCGATTGCCTGGGTGCAGCTACACCGGATGCCTGATTACGTGTATTTCAACCACTCCGTGCATGTGACGCGTGGCATCAGTTGCGTGGCCTGCCACGGCCGGGTGGATCAGATGGACGAAGTGCGCTATGCCAAGCCGCTAAGCATGAGTTTCTGTCTGGACTGTCACCGCAATCCGGCGGCGGCGATCCGGCCGACGGACGAGGTGACCAAGCTGGACTGGCAGTGGAGCACCAATTCCTTTGAAAATGCCCGGTTGCAGGAAATGAACGGGCAGAAGTTTGTCCACGATTGGAAAGTGGAATCGCTGCAGAGCTGCTCTGCGTGTCACCGTTAACATGAGCCATTCAACCAACTCTGACGCACCGACCGGCCGCCGTTACTGGCGCAGCCTCGATGAACTGGCGGACACGCCGGAGTTCAAGGAATGGGTGCAGCGCGAGTTTCCGCAGGGAGCCAGCGAGCTGGAGGACGGCCACAGCCGTCGCCAGTTTCTCAAGCTGATGTCGGCTTCGTTTGCATTGGCGGGCATCGCGACGCTGGGGGCGGGTTGCCGCCGGCCCGAGGAGCACCTGGAGCCCTACGGCAAGCAGCCGGAGAATTACGTTTACGGCCAACCCCAGTATTTTGCCACCGCCATGCCCACGCGCACGGGCGCGGTGCCGCTGGTGGTGAAGTCTTACGAGGGGCGGCCGGTCAAGGTGGAAGGCAACGCGCTGTTCCCGGGCGGAAACGGCGGCACCGATCGCTATGCCCAGGCTTCCATCCTGGACCTGTATGATCCGGACCGGTCCCGGCATTTCCTGCACGACGGGAAAGAGGTTTCGCGCGAGGAGGCGCTGAAGTTTTTGGACGGGCTGGCGCAGAAATTCTCCGCCGCCGCCGGGGAAGGCTTGGTGTTCCTGGTGGAGACCAGCACGTCGCCTTCACGGGCGCGGTTGCAGAAGATCATTGCGGACAAGTACCCCAAGTCGCAATGGATTGCGTACGATGCGATTGATTCGGCCATTCATCAGCGCGCGGCCACGCAAGCCTTTGGGCAGCCGGTCAAGCCCATTTTCAATTTCGACAAGGCCAAGGTGATTCTATCGCTGGATTGTGATTTCCTGGGGGGCGAGGACGAGGTCCACAACCATATCCGCAAGTTCACCGCCGGCCGCAAGGCGGGCGAGGGGATGAGCCGGTTGTATACCGTGGAATCCCTGTTTACCTTGACTGGCGCCGGTGCTGATCATCGGTTGCGGGTGGCGTCCGGTTTGGTTGGGGCCATCGGGGCGGCGATTTCCGCGGCGATCAGCGGTTCCGCCGCGGCTTCTCCGGCGGGGATTGATGGGAAGTGGATCACAGAATGCGCCAAGGATTTGGTGGCGGCGGGTAAAGGGGCCTTGGTGGTGGCCGGCCAACGACAGCCGATTGAGGTCCATTTGCTGGCATACGCGATTAATTCGGCCCTGGGCAGCATTGGTACGACGCTGACCTTGGTGGCAGCGCCGGGCGCGACTGCGAACGATTACAAAAAGTTCCCGCAGGGCGTGGTCGATACCCTGGTCATTCTGGGGGGCAATCCCGTTTACAATTTGAATTGGGCTGAGAAACCGGCCAACACCGTCCGCCTGGGTTATTACGAGGACGAGACCACAGAGAAAACCTCTTGGGCGTTGCCGGCCGCACACTATTTGGAGTCATGGGGTGATGCCGTCACCAGTGACGGCACAATAGTGCCGGTGCAGCCGCTGATTCAACCGCTGTTTGGGGGATTAACCGAGCTCGAAGTTCTCGCCCGGATTGCCGGTGAGTCCACGTGGAGCCCCCACGACATTGTTCGCGCCACCTTTGATGGATCGGAGGAGGGGTGGAAACGGTTCCTGTTCAATGGATTCAAAGCCGACTCGGCGGCAACGCCAATGGCGGTGACCACCGCTGCGCCGGCAGGCGAACTGGCGAATACAACCGCGCCGTCGGCGAACAATCTTGAAGTGGTTTTCCATCGTGATACGAAGGTGGATGACGGCCGGTATGCGAACAACGGCTGGCTGCAGGAGCTGCCGGAGCCGATCACCAAGATGACTTGGGACAACGCCGTGCTGATCAGCCGGAAGACGGCCAAGGAATTGGACGTGCAAAACGGCGACCTGGTGGAGATTACGCTGAACGGCCGCGCGGTGGTGGGGCCGATTTGGGTGCAGCCGGGCATGGCGGATTATTCGCTGGGCTTGGCCTTGGGCTATGGCCGCGAAAAAGCCGGACGCATCGGTACCGGGGTGGGCTTCAACGCGTATAAAATTTTTAGCGGAAAATATATTGAGTCCGGCGCGACCCTCAAGAAGACCGGCCAGACGCATATTTTGGCCTGCACGCAGCATCACTGGAGCCTGGAAGGGCGGCCGGCGGTGCGCGAATTCAATTGGAGCGAGGCGCAGGAGGCAGCGGAGAAAAAGGAGAATATCGCCGAGGAGAAATTTCATGGCGTGGAGCCGCCGGTGGTGCGCTCGCTGTATCCGAACCCGTTGGACGAGGCCAAGAAGACGGCGCTGCATCAGTGGGGCATGACGATTGACCTGGGGGCGTGCGTGGGATGTGGAACGTGCATAGTGGCGTGCCAGAGCGAGAACAACATTCCGATCGTGGGCAAGGACCAAGTGCTGCGCGGGCGCGAGATGCACTGGCTGCGCGTGGATCGCTATTTCACAGCCGATCCCCAGCGCAAACGCAACCCGAGCCGGTTCGATCCGTCGGCGGACATGAACCAGACGGATGAGCGGCAGCAATTTCAGGAGTGGATCGACGACGTGCAGGCGGTGAACCAGCCGATGCTCT
>CAYTJG010000231.1:0-3940 GCA_964437865.1 uncultured Bifidobacteriaceae bacterium
CGTGCCGGGTCCGGTCGCAAAAGGGAATCCGTCCTGAAGGGACGGGGGAAATCCGGTGTCCCTGCAGGACACCTGAATTCGTTGGGCGCGAGACCAGACACTGGCGTGTCTGGCTAAACTCCTCTGTCGCTCAGCGACAACGCCCTTTCCCCATTAACCAACGTCGAAGAACACCCGGCCCCGAGTTCAGGAAAGCAAACAGCCGTCCGGTCATTTCACATTCAGTGCGGTTGGTCCAGGGAGATGGCCTGGTTGGTCACCGCGGCGGCCTTGAGGAGTTCGGCGGCAATTTGATCCGACAAATCGCCGCCGATCGGGATAACCGTCTGGAGCCGGCCTGAGGCGTCAATGATCAACGTTCGGAAGTTGTGGTTGAGTAGCGTGCCGTCGGCCGTCACCGTCACGCCAACAGCCTGCGCCAGCTTGTGAATCTCATCCGCCGGCCCCGTCAGGAAACTCCAGCGCGCCGGATCGTAATGGTAGCTCTGGCCATAGGCCCGCAACATCGCGGGCGAATCAAATTCTGGATCGAACGAAACGGAGAGCAGATGCCAGTTGGCCGGCGCGTCAGGCTGGGATTCCAGTTTTTGCGTGACCGCCTGAAAATTCCGCGACAACCGCGGACAAAATTCCGGCAGCGGACAGCGGGTGTAGAAAAACGTGATGGCCAGCGCCTGCCCCGGGAAATCACTCAAGCGGACAGCCTGGCCGAGTTCGTTGGTAAACGGATAATCCAGCAGTTCGCTGCGCCAGTCAGGCGGGGCGGCGGCGTTGGTTTCCGCCGGCAAGGTAACCGCGCCCAGCCTGGATAAATGGTCGACCCAGCTTTCCGTTGGGGTGACGTGCAGTTGAAAGGCCACGACATCCCCACGCCGAAGGCCGGCCAACTCGCCCGCCGCTTTGACGGGGAACGGCATCGTCATGGCGGCCATGAAACCGGCGATGGCCTCGTGCTGAATGACCACCACGCGCTCGGCCGGCCGGAGTTCCCGGACCACGCCGCGAGCCGCGAAAACCTGCGCCGCCGGGAGCCCGGGACCGGGCGACGACCACGCGGATTTCGCACTGGACCCAATCAACAAAACGAACCAACACGCGCTGAGGATGGTAAACCATGATCGCATAGTCAAAAGGGCTCAGGGATTCAGCAGCCGTTCAACGCAATAACCGGCCGTCCCGCTGCCGCCGTTGGTAGCTGTGAAGGCCATAGTACCAACCGCCGCGGCAACGGAAACGCGAGGAATGATCGTGTTCATATGTCAATAAGAGGCACGAGCCCGAAAATGGTTCCCAAGTTTATGCAAAAAATACTTGGGAACAAATTCCGGGTTTCGCACTCTAACCATGGATGACCCGGTATGGCCGACAATGCCGAATTTGAGAATCTGGTGGCCCGATTTTACGCGCCACTGTATCAATTCGCTATGAGCCTCGCCGGCACCGAGGCGGACGCCTGTGACCTGACCCAGCAGACGTTCGCAATCTGGGCCACCAAAGGCCATCAATTGCGCGACGCCTCCAAAGTGAAAACCTGGCTGTTTACCATCCTCCACCGGGAATTTCTGGACTCGCGGCGGCGCCAGACGCGCTTTCCCCATTGCGATCTCGAATCCGCCGAATTCGAGCTGCCGTCGATTTCGCCCGCGGCCATCAGTCGGTTGGATACCGCGCAGGTGTTGGCAGCCCTGCAAAAAGTGGACGAGGTGTACCAGGCGCCGGTCGCCTTGTTTTACTTGCAGGATTGTTCCTACCAGGAAATTGCCGATATTCTGAAGGTGCCGTTGGGCACGGTGAAGTCGCGCCTGGCGCGCGGCCTTGGCCAATTGCAACAACTGCTGGCGCGCGACCTCACCGCCGGCCAAAACCCGCCCCTCAATTTGTGAATCGCGACGAAGCCAAGGAAATCCTCCAGCGCTACCGCCCGGGCACGACGGATGCGACCGATCCGCTCGTGGCCGAGGCCCTCGCCCTGGCCGCGCAGGATGCGGAACTGTCACGCTGGCTGGCGGAAGCCATCGCCCGGCAGGAGGCACTGCGCGCCAAATTCCGGCAAATCGCGCCCCCGGCTGGATTGAAGGAACAAATCATTTCCGAGCATGCCGCCGCCGTCCGCATGAAGTCCCGCCGGCATTCGTTGGCTTTCGCCGTCGCCGGCGTGCTCCTGCTGTTGGCGTGCGCCGGCCTGTTTGGGTGGTGGCAAGCGACACCGCCAGCAAGCGACCTGGCGATCTATCGCGGCCGCATGGTGCGCGCGGCGTTGACCGGCTATGCCATGGATCTGACCACGAACAGCGAGGCGCCGCTGCGGACCTACCTGGCGCAGCGACAGGCGCCGGCCGACTACGTGTTGCCGGCCGGACTACAGCACGCAACCGTGACCGGTTGTGCGGTGGAGAAGTGGCAGGGGGCAAACGTGACCCTGATCTGCTTCCGCACCGGCAAACCGTTGCCGGCAGGCGAGTCCAGCGACCTCTGGTTATTCGTGGTGGACCGGAGCAAATTGAAGGACGCACCGGCGCCCGGCGCGCCGGCATTGGCCAACGTCAACCGGCTGATCACCGCGACCTGGACGGACAGCAACAAGGTCTATCTCCTGTGCGTGGCGGGTGATGCCGCCACCCTGCGCGCCTATCTCTGAACGGCCGGGGCTTCCCCGCCTTCAACGGCCGACGCTCATCCGGTCCACCACCCAGTCGAAGTCCGCGATTTGGCCGGCCGGGATCAGCGCCGGCAGCCGGGCGGCATCGGGCAAAGCCGGGGGCTTGGTGGCGGCATATTGCCAGCGATGCGTTTCTGCGTGGCCGTCCGCGAAGGAAACGCCCGCGGCGCCGTTGTGATAGGACGCCGGGAGCCGGATCCATTCATTGCCGGTGCCATGTCCGCCATAGCCCGAATAGGTGGCCGGGTTCACTTTGTTCAGGAAATAGCCGTCGCTGATGCTATCGGGATGTTCATCCAGAAAGAAAAAAATATCAGCCGGCTGCGGAATCGACGCGAGCTTGAAGAATTGGACATAACCGGGGTTGTTGACATTGTATCCCGCGGTGGAAAAGTCCCCCGCGTCACCGATGGAGGCGTTCAGTGAATAGCTGCGCACGCGATAGGACCAGCCCGCCTGCCGCTGGAGGGAGCTGAGCACCGTATCGGCGGGACAACGATAGGCGTTGACCACTTTGCCAACGTAGGGGCCCAGGGCGGAAGCCGCCAACAGCAGGGCATTGGTGTTGTCCGGGGTCAATTCCCAGTCCAAAACACCGGCCGCCCAGTTGTCGAGATTGGTACTGGCGGCGGGACGGCCCAGATTGTAGGGCAGGCGGTCATTGTGGTCGGGCGCATACATCAGGCAGGCCAGCGCCAGTTGCCGCGTGTTGCTCACACAAATAATCCCCTGCGCCCGGGCCTTGGCCCGGGCCAGCGTCGGCAACAATAGGCCGGCCAGAATCGCCATCACGGCGATGACCACCAGCAATTCAATCAACGTAAAGCCCTTCGACTGTCCCCCGCCGGCGAGGGACAGTTTTCGAGCTGCGGTCGTCAATGGATTACGGTAGTTGAGAATACTATGCCTCTTCCTGACCATTACGCCACCCCGCATCCAATGTCAACCGGCGACGCCTAATTGGCCCGCTTCCAAAGCGCGACATTTTTCCTGGGAACCTTTTCACGCTTCCGGAGTCCTACTCTCCGCAAACAATTGATCAACACCCAACCGAGAAAGGAAAGTTATGAATACCAAGTTCATGAATTTAAAATGTTTGACGGGAAACGGCCGCGCCTTCGCGCTGATGACCCTCCTCGCGATTTCAACCGTGGCGGTTTCCGCGAATGGCATCATCCGGCCGTGGGATTTCAACCGGCCCGGAAACGTCCTGATTGCCGACCAGTTCAACAACCGCGTCATTGAAGTCACTCCCGCCGGCGAAATCGTGTGGTCGTTCGG
>CAYTJG010000231.1:4040-10402 GCA_964437865.1 uncultured Bifidobacteriaceae bacterium
TGGCTGCCGGATAACCATGTCCTGATCACCGACCAGGGCAACAACCGGATTATCGAAGTGAATCTGCGCAAGGAAATCGTCTGGGAGTATCCCGGAGCCAACACCAACGCCACCGACCAACTGAACAGCCCCAACTCGGCGGAACTCCTGCCAGACGGACACATTCTCATCGCCGACCAAGCCAACAACCGGGCCATCGAGGTGACCCGTAACGATCACATCGTAAAAACCTTCTCAGCCGGCGGCACGATCAGCACCCTCGCGTTCGCCAGCCGATTGCCGAACGGGGACACGTTATTGACCGACTCCGGCAACTCCCGCGCGGTCGAAGTAAATGCGCACGACGAAGTGGTCTGGCAATACTACACAGACACCGACCCGCTGAGCGTGCCGGCCCCGGCACCCACACGCGCCATCCGGTTACACGACGGCGACACCCTGATCAGCGACCAGTTCAACAACCGCGTCATCCGGGTGGACTGGGCGGGCCGGATCGTCGCCGACTACGGGCTTCCCTTGGCTGGTGGTGACACCATTGGCATTAACGCCGGTTACGGCCTCCACACTTCACAACAAGGACTCTATGCGCCCTATGATGCGAAAGTGGTCGGCGATTATACCGGACTGACTCGGCCGTGAGATCCACGCCATTGGCGACTACGTGCCCGGGGAACCCAGCGTTCCCCGGCCTAGCCAGCCAGTCCAAATGCGATCGCCACCCAAATCGCAAGGAGCACCAGCAGTTCCAACCTCGCTTGTCGGTTCCGTGGAAGGAAGGTTACATTATGGGTACATCCGGCGGCCGAATCGGCGGATTTAATGGCTTCAAACGGCGCTGGACAGCATATGATACCGGAACCGATGAAACCCGGTCCCAAGCTGAAAGCCGCCCGATCAAAAGCCACCACGCGCGGAAGAATTCGCAGCCTGCGGCTTACCACCATCACGGTTCTGCTGGCAGTTGCGTCCGTATTGTCGGTCTTGAGCCAGCCCGGACCGCAAATCGTGTCCATGGTGATTTCGCCGCAGCCGGAGCCGGCGGCGATGGAACCAATGGAACAGGTGGCGGCTTTGATTGGCCAATTGGCGGACGATGAGCGCCAGGTTGCAGCCACCCAAGCCTTGCTCGCCCTGGGGCCAGTTATCGAATCGCAATTATGCGGAGCACTGCAACGCGAGCCGGCGGCGGCGACGTTTCCCTTTCTGCAGCCGCAGGCCGCTTATTCCAACCGTTTCATCCTCGACCCTGATTTGCTCGGATCCCACCGCACCCAATACGCATTGGAAGTGCTCCGGTCACATCTGGAAGAGCAACGGCAATTGCAGACTTCGAGGGTCACACTGCATTACCGGCAGGCCCCGTTGACGAATGTGCTGGCGGATTTTGGCCGGCAGATTGGCGCCGAGGTGCGGGCGGGCAGTCCCAATCTCGGCTCGCTGGATTGGATTAAGACGAACCGGGTGACGGTGAATTTCGATTCCTTGAATTATTGGGCGGCGCTCCAGCAGCTCGAACGGCAAGCCAACCTCTCGGAGGTGTTTGAAAACCTCAACCGCCCCATGCTCGTCCAGTCCGGTTTCGGCTTCGAGGCGCCGCAGTCGGGCGGCAACCGGCGGTCGGTGGTCAGCGGACCGCTCCAGATTACCCCGGTGTCGGTGGAGCTGGCGCGCCGGCTCGAGTACGGCCGCGGCAGCAATTCGGCGCGGGTGACGTTGACCTTGACCGCGCAGGCGGAACCGAAGTTCTGGAACAGCGGTGAACACGCGATGGTGCAATTGGACGAGTGCCGGGATGACCGCGGCCAATCGCTTTTACTGGATGACGCAGCGACATTTCACTCCCAGGGCGAGGGTTGCTACTGGAACTGGACCGTACCGGTGGCGTTTCAGGCACCGGCAACCGGCCGGCATATCCAGACGCTCAAGGGCCATTTCGACGTGGGGTTGAGGGTGGAGCAGCGTTACCTGACCGTCACCAACCTGATGCAGGCGCAGGGACAATCGATGGAATTCGACGGCCTACGCCTCACCATCAAAACGATCAGAGACGGCATTGATGGCTATGCCGGCACCTTCACGGAGATGATCATCGAGGGATCCGCGCCGACCGGCAGCCCATTCGCGAATCAACTTACAAACCCGCCGGATATTTTTAACGTGAGTGTTTTTGATGAATCGCGGAGGCTAATCCCCTGCCTGCCACGAATGGTGAGGGAGGACATCTGGAGCGAGTTTCGCGGTGAATCGCGGCCCGTTTCACCCACGCTGGGAGTAAGCAGTTTGGGAGAATCGCGGCAGGAAAACGGACGCGAGGTCGCGACGCTATGGCTGTTTGTCTCCAAGCGGGTGAAGCCCGCCACGTTGATTTGGCTCACGCCCTCGGAGACCCGCTGGTTGACGGTGCCATTTGAAATGCACGGGCTGAAGCTGCCGATTTGATCTCCGCACACGGAATCCAAGCCGGACAGCATAGGCTCATTTCAAACGTGCACGCCTCGCTTCATTTCAAGGACTGCACATACGCCACAAGGGCGGCAATTTCCGCCGGTTGGAGCTTGCCGGCAAACGCCGTCATCTGACCCGCTTTACCTTGGCGAATGCGGTTGGCGATCCAATCATCGTTCAGCCCCAGGGCGTGCAGATCCGGGCCTTCGTCTCCGTGGGCATTGGCTCCATGACAATGCGCGCAATTCTTCAAGAAGAGGGTGCGGCCATTGCTGCCGGCGGGCGGTTTCGCGACCGCCGCACCTTGCGCGGGGACCGGATGATATTGCGCACAGGCGTTCAAACCGCACCCCACGATCACCAAGGCAATCCATCGTACTGCGTTCATGATGGCAATCCGCCCAACTTCGTATCGACAACCGCCAGTGAACTCTGGCCCTCGACGTAATTCACCTCGGTGATGCCAAGGTAATCATTCAGTTTGCCGGCGGCCACTTTCAGCGGGCCGGGCTTGGGCGCCTGGCCGGGTCCCGGTTGCGGAAACGCCGTGGACATGGCCGTGTGAAACGTGACACTGCCTTCCACCTTTTTCACGGTCTGATGTATGTGACCGTTGAGCACGGTGACCGAGCCAAATCGTTTCAAATAGCTCAACGCCTGTGCGCCGTCGTCCGTGCCCCAGCCCCATTCGGGATATACCAGCCACAGCGGTATGTGGGCAAAGATGACCACGGGGGTTTCGCTCGAACGCTCCTGCAAGTCGGCTTGCAGCCAGGCCAACTGTTCCTGGCCGAGCGCGCCGAGACCGTTTTGCTGGATGTCCACCACGTTGACGAGGCCGATGAAATGCACGCCCCGATGGTCAAAGCTGTACCAGCCCTGCCCTTTGGCATGCTTGCCGAAACGGTCCAGATAGGCCTTGCCGTTGTCGCCCGTAACATCATGTTCACCGGGCACATAAAACACTTCCTGGGTTTTCACGGTCTTCATCAATTGGTCAACGGTGTCGAATTCATCCGCGCTGGCCAGATGGGTGAGATCGCCGGTGTGCAGGACGAAATCCGGCGCCACGGGCAGCGCGTTGATGCGCGCGATCGCCTGCTTGAGCGTGCCCACCACGTCCGGGTTGATCGCCTCCTTGTTGAAGCCAATGTGCGAATCGCTGATCTGCACAAAACTAAAACTGCCCCGGGACATCAGCGTCCCCGGGTCGGCGGCGCCCGCCCGCCGCGGCAGAAGCGCCGAGCCGAGCACGCCGCCCGCCACGGTCCAGACCATCCCCGTCCCCGCCCAGGCCATGCACGATAAAAATCCCCGACGGTCAATGCCGTCGTCCTCGGTCGGTTGGTGATGATGGATGGCGTCCGCCGGCAGGCGCGCTGGTTTGGTCGGTCTGGAATTTGATTTGGGTTGGTCATTATTCATATGGTTACGATTGGTTCGGTTTTCCAGACCGGGGCTGCGGCCGGTTTATTCCCAAAACTTTTCGGGAATAAAGTCCCGGGCAGATTGGTCTTGCAATGTGATCGACCGAACGAAAAATAGCCCCGGTGGACGAGCGCGAACGATTAAAGTTATTTGAGCAAGCGGTGCTGCCCCATTTGGACGCCGCCTACAATCTCGCGCGCTGGCTGACCGGCAACGACCCGGATGCGCAGGATGTGGCGCAGGAAGCCAGCTTGCGCGCATTTAAGTTCTTCGGAAGTTTTCGCGGTGAAAATGCGCGCGCCTGGCTGCTGACCATTGTGCGAAATACCTTTTACCACTGGCTGGCCAAGAATCGCCCGGCGGAGATTGTCGGTGCCATCGATGAGCAGGCGCTGGAAGTGGAGGACGCTGCGGCGAACGCTGAGGCCAACCAGTTGCGTAGCGCCGACGCGGATACCGTGCGCCGCGCCATTGCTGAATTGCCGGTGGTGTTTCGGGAAGCGATCATTTTGCGGGAAATGGAAGGATTTGATTATAAAGCGATCGCCGAGCTGTCGGACGTTCCAGTCGGCACGGTGATGTCGCGCCTGGCCCGTGCCCGGCGGCTGCTGCACAAGCGCCTGGCCGGCGAATTCAAACCAGGAGGCCAACGATGAATTGTCAGCAGGCCCAGCCATTGCTTGAGCTTTATGCCGACGGCGAGCTGGACGCCGCCGGCATGGTGGAGCTGGAAAAGCATGTCCACGATTGCCCCGCGTGTTCAATCGCCTGGCAAAAGGCCCGGGGGTTGAAAAAGGCGCTGAAGCAAGAGGCGCTCTACTTCCCCGCGCCCACGGACTGGCGCCGCCGGCTGCAGGCGGAACTGCGCTCGCAGACCGCAACCGGGTCGCGCTGGAATTTCTTGAACTTGAAATGGCTGACCGCCGCGACCTCCGGGTTGGCCGCAGTATGTGCGACCCTGCTGTTGTTCGTCACCCTGGCCCGCCCCTCGACGGAACAGCGCCTCACCCAGGAAGTGGTGGCCGGCAATATCCGGTCGTTGATGGCCGGGCATATGCTCGACGTGGTTTCCACCGACCAGCACACCGTGAAGCCGTGGTTCAACGGCAAACTGGATTTCTCGCCGCCGGTCCGGGATTTGGCGACACAGGAATTTCCGCTCGCCGGCGGACGCCTGGATTACCTGGACGGTCGCAGCGTGGCCGCGCTCGTTTTTCATCGTCACAAACATGTGATCAATCTCTTCATCTGGCCCGTGAAGGAGCGCGATGCCCTGCCCGCCGCCCCCTCGCCCCGGCAGGGCTATAACGTCATCCACTGGACGAAAACCGGAATGACGTTCTGGGCGGTCTCGGACTTGAACGAAGGGGAATTGAGGGAATTCGTGCAAGATTATGAGGCCACGAATCCGCCCTAAACGTGTTTCATAACCGATCATAGCCACCGTTTTGATGGCGGCGGTGCTCCCGGTGCCCGGGTCGATTTGTTGCCCGGGAGTTGGAGCATTCGACAATCTTGGCTCAGGGCCAGCGATAGCTGAGCGAGGCAAAAACGCCGTTGGCGCTGAAGTTGTTCACGGCGCCGCTGCCTGGCTCCTCATACTGAGAAAACTCGTAGCGTAGCGCGCCGGCAAGGCGCTTGGTAATCTGGCGCTTTATGCCGGCAAGCAATTCGTGGCGGGTAAAATCAAGACCGAGCGGCAGTCCGGCGGCATTGTTCTGACTATAGCCAGCCTCGGAGAAAGCGTAGGTAACGCTCAAAGTGGTCTTTTCATTCAGCGCGTATCCGGCGCTGGCATTGAGCGTCCAGGTCTCGCCAACGTACGGCACCACCGCGGAATTATCTTCCCCGGCTGTGGTCGTGCGGTCACGGCTATAGGTTGCGGAACCGGAAAAATAAAATCGCTGCACCGGCGTAAAAGTCAGTTCCAGACCGAAATTGTCCGTGGTGGTGCGGCCGTCCAAAATCGGGCTGGCAGGAGTAAGCTCGCTCCCGTCGAAATTGGTCACGCCGGCCGTCGCGCTGGAAAATGCCGTTGCGTCCCGCTCATAGGTCAAACGCGCGCTCCACCATGAAACCGGACGCACCACGACCCGGGCCTCCAATTCCTCCAACGCGATATCGCGATGGGTGATGAAGCCGGGATAGCCGTTGACCGGATCGGCCAGCAGGTTGTTATAGCCAGTGCTGCTGTCGCGCCAGCGGCAATCCCCGCCCACTTCCAGCCAGGTCCACGGCGAAACGATGAGACCGGTGCGTGCGTCCAGAAAATGGTTGAGCGCGTCGGTGCGTTGTGCCACCGGCTCAAAGGCATCGTTTGCCTGGTCAAATTGCCCCACGCTTTCCTGTTGCCCCCTCACCTCGGCGAACACCACGGTGCGGGGCAGCCGGGTGAAACGAGCGTTGAAATTCTCCGAGACAGCTGTTTGGTCCAGGTTCGCGCTCACCGTACCGGGATATTGATAGTAACTGCCGGGCACTGCCGGGTC
>CAYTJG010000232.1:0-10372 GCA_964437865.1 uncultured Bifidobacteriaceae bacterium
ATCTTCTTCTTGCTCCGAATATTTTGCAAGCCCTTTCAATCCACAGCCCTTTCAATCCACGCAAGTCTAAAAGTGAAAGTGCTTGAAAACCGATGCCGGTTGCGGTGAACTTGCGGCAGTAGTCGTCACGCTCCACCCATGGATACCAGCGCGCGCCCGTCTCCAGTTGTGCCCGCGTTGATTCGCGGGGCGCTGGTTGCCGTGGCCCTGTTCCTGACCCAGCCGGCCCCGGCGGCTCCGCCCGCGTGCGCCGGCGTGAATCTCCGCCTCACGCCGGATGACCAGTATTTCATCGGCAGCGCCCAATACGAGAGCGCGAGCGGGGAGGCGGAATCCGGCAGCTTTTGCCAATGGCTCACGAACGACGCGCCGCTTGCCAGCGGTCTCGTGGCGGAAAATCTCCGGTTGCCTTTCGATGGCACAGCCAACGGCGTCAACGGCCAGACGCCTGTGCTCGCCCAGAACCTCGCCTATGCGGCCGGCAAATGGGGCTCCTGCCTTGCCCTCGGCGCGAACGGCCGGTTGGAATTCTCGACGACGAACAACCTGTCCCTCAGCCAAGGCACCCTGGAGATGTGGGTCGCCTTGGCGGCCGATGCCACCAATTCCGTTTACACCAACCGCGATCACACGCTCTTCCAATACCGCGCCCCCAACGGCGATTACCTGCAGATCGACCAAAGCCCGAGCCAGATCCTTTACGCCGGGGGCACCGTGAGCAACCAGTGGGAAAGCGCCTATGGCTCGCCCGGTTCCGTTGCCGGCTGGCACGCCGGCGAATGGCATCATTTGGCCTTCACGTGGTCCGCCTCGCAGAGTGGCATGAGCTTTTATGTGGACGGCGTGCTGACCGCCGCGAACAATGAAGGGCACTACTGGCCCCCCAGCTTTGGCGGTGCCGTCTTTTCCGTCGGTTCGGACGTCTGGGGCAACAACGTCGCCGCTTATGACATCGACGAATTGCGCATCTCCAGTCGCGTGGCCGATGCGGCGGAGATCGCCGCCCGTGCCCGTCGGCTCGACGCCCCGCAACCCAATGAAGTCTGGCTCGCCGCCACCAACGTTCCCCTCGGCTCGTTGCTGGTTTACGACTACACTCCGGTGAGCCTCACCCAAACGGGCGCCGTCTGCACCACCGAGGAGCTTACTTGGACCGGCATCCCCATCACTAACGCGCAGCCGCCCAGCACTCTCCTGCCCGTCGGCGCTACCAGTGTAAACCTGGCCGTCCAAACCGCCGTTGCCACCACCTGCGCCTGGGCCGTCGGCCTGCCGTTGCCCTACGCCCAGATGACCCCGTTCACTTCCGACTCCGGCACGCAGCACCAAACGATTGTCAGCGGCCTCAATCCCGACCCCAACGTGGTTAACGACGTCTATGTCCGCTGCCTCGCGCAAACGAATTACCTATTCCACCTGCAATACCGCGCCATTTCCGAGGCCAACCCGCCTTATCCGCGCAAGGGCAATTTGTGGGGCTGGTACGAGTGGCTCCCCAACGGCCTGCCCTATATGTCCCGCGTGGACCTTTGGCTCGGCGCCACACCCAATTCCAACCAGGTCGTCACTCTCCGCCAGCTCAATCCGCACGTCCGCATCCTCACTTCCATCAATGCCGTCGAGAACGATGGCTTGCCTGACGATTACTATCTCCATGATGTGAACGGCAACAAAATCGAGGTTTGGCCCGGTTCATATCGGCTCAACCTCACCCAATCCTACGTCGCCCTCTACCAGGCCAACTACGCCTACCAGACCGTCCTCGACACCGGCCTGATGACCGACGGTGTCTTTTTCGATAACGTGTTTACCACGCAATCGTGGCTAACCCAGGACATCTACGGCAATCCGGTCCAAATCTCAGCCAACAACGACGGCGTGGCCACGCCCGCCGCGACGCTGGACGCCGAGTGGAAGGCCGGCGTGTTCCTCGAAATCCAGACGTTCCGCCAGCTCATGCCCAACGCTCTCACCTGCGGACATGCCATGAACATATACGAACCCGGCATCGCGGCGCTTTTCAACGGCATCAGCATCGGTTTTGACACGGACAACGTGCTGGAAGGGCGCATGGGCTTTTCCACGTTGTACAGCCTGTATCACGATTGGAACACGCTGGCCGTGCCGCCGCCCATAACGATGATTGAGTCCTCGCCCATGTCGCAGATTTCCTACGGCTACGGTTATTCGCCACTCTCGGTCATTCCGCCATCCACGCTGGAATTCGCGCGCACCTACTATCCCTACGTCCGCTTCGGCCTGGCGCTCACGCTCATGAGCGACGGGTTCTTCGCACACGAATTTGGCGACACCTACCACGGCAACAACTGGTGGTACGACGAACTCGATTACAACCTCGGTTACCCGCTCGGCCCCGCGCAAGCCATTTCGTTTTCCAGCCCGGCATTCACCAATCTCATTGTCAACGGCGGTTTCGAGCAATCGCTCGCCGGCACGTGGGGTTCGTGGGCGAACACGGGCTGTGCGGTTTCCATCTCGCAACAAACTGGCAACGCCGCCGTCGGCAATGCTTGCGCGCGCATTGACGTTCCCGAAACTGATGGTATTGACGCGGACATCGAGATGGCTCAATACAACCGTACCCTCTTCCAGAAGACGAACTACCAATTGACCTTCTGGGCCCGCGCCAGCACCAATCGCTTCATCTCCGTCTCTTCGCAGAAGGACAGCCCCAATTGGGACAACTACGGTCTTTACCAGCCCATCGCCATCACCACCAACTGGCAGCAGTACTCAGTAACCTTCACCGCCACGGAGTCCGCGACCGACGCGCGCCTGCAATTCTTCGTCGGCGCCGCCACCGGCACCGTCTGGCTGGATGAGGTCGTGTTGATGCCGGCCGCACCGACTGTTTATCGCCGCGATTTCAATAATGGCATCGTGCTGCTCAATCCCACCGCGCAGGCGCAGGATTTCAACCTCGGGCCGGGCTTTCACCGGCTCACGGGCCCGCAGGCACCCATGTACGAGTGGATCATGGACGACTCCGACCCGGCGTTTTCCACTCTCGGCTCGTGGACGAATGTGGATTACGATAGCGGTTACGAAACGGTTTACGGACCTTACTATCACAGTTGGGCGGGAACCTCCCACCTGGAATTAACGGGCGGCGGCCAGGCGGATTGGCCTCTGGCGATTCCCGCGGATGACAACTACACGATTTTCGCCTGGTGGCCGGCCGCGCCGTCGGCGACCAATTGGACCACGCAAGCCTTCTACCAAATCATCTCCGGCACCAATGTCCTGGCTTCCACCAATTACGACCAGACCGGCACGGGCGACCAGTGGCACCTCCTGGGCACGGTCCAACTTTTCGCCACCAACACCACCACCGTCCGCCTTACTTCCGCCTCGGGCATTTGCCTTGCGGACGCGCTGCACATTTACTCCGCTTCGAGATTCAACAACAGCCAGCCCGCCGCGACTGTGCATTTGGAGCCCATGGACGGCATCGTCCTTCAGCGCGATGTGTCCATCTACGCGCCGCCCGTCTTCGTGGTTGTGTCGCCGTTTGCGGATCATCTTTCCCTGCTCGTTAACAATCTCACCCCGGGCGTGTCCTACATGCTGCAAAAATCTCCAACCCTGGCAGCGAACAGTTGGCAAGCCGTCCAAACCTTCCAAACGATGGGCTTTTCCACGAACCTGAGTGACGCACTGCCCCCGGCCAAAACGCCTGTCTACTACCGCCTCCGCGGGAACTGAAAAAGAATCGATAGGTTGGCTTCATCCATAAGCTCACCCAAGTTTAAGCCGGCGTCGCGACGTGCAACCGAACGACGTTTAAGGAGATTGCAGGATGTAGAATTGCTGTCCGCCGGCGGTGACCGCATTGGTGAGGGTGACGGAATAATTGTCTGCCCCGCGCGAGGCAATGGAATTGGTCTGCAGCGGCGTCCACTGACTCAAGGGCAGGGTGAGGTCTGTGCTGCCCAGTAAGCGGAAGTTGCCACCGAATTCGCAAGTAGCGTCGAACTGCAAATCGGTTGGCGAGGCAGGCGCGCAGCCCAACAATGGCTGTGGCACGGGAAAAACCTGTTCCGGAAATGGATGCCCATCATCACCAAAACCGTCGCCAAGTTGGCCTGCATAGTTTCCCCCCATTGCCCACAGGCTGCCGTCGGACCTGAGAAACAAGCTATGATCCCAACCTGCTGCAATGGCCGTGATGCCATTGGGCACGATTTGTTCGGGACGGTTAACACCGTTGCTGGGTGTGCCATCGCCAAGCTGACCGAGGCCATTATAGCCTATTCCCCATAAACTGCCGTCGGTTTTCAAAAACAAGCTATGGTAACCACCCGCGGCGATGGCGATGACGCCGCTGGCCACAATTTGTTCGGGCCGGTTGGTGCAATTGCTGCCTGTGCCGTCGCCCAGTTCACCCCAAGAATTATCTCCCATCGTCCACAGGCTGCCGTCGGATTTGAGAAACAGGCTGTGTTCGCCTCCTGCGGCAATGGCGGTGACGCCACTGGCCACGATTTGTTCGGGCTGGTTGGTGTAGACGTATTCTGGAATGCTATAGACGGGATTTATCGGGTCGCCAATTGTGCCGTCGCCAAGTTGGCCGTGGCCGCTCCAGCCCATCGCCCATAGGCTACCGTCGGATTTGATAAAAAGGCTGTGATATTGACCAGCCGCGATGGCGGTGACTCCGCTGGAGACTATTCGTTCCGGTTGGTTGGTATCAATGAATGTGCCGTCTCCAAGCTGGCCATAGCTATTGCCCCCCATCGCCCACAGGCTGCCGTCGGATTTGAGAAACAGGCTGTGAGCACCACCCGCCGCAATAGTAGTGACGCCGCTGGCCACAATCTGTTCCGGCTCGGTGGAATAAAAGTTGGAGGTGCCGTCCCCAAGTTGGCTCGAGGCATTAAACCCCATCGCCCATAGACTACCATTAGATTTCAGGAACAGACTATGATAACCACCTGCCGCAATGCCGGTAACGCCGCCGGCCACGATTTTTTCCGGCCGATAGGCGCTGGTGGCTGAGGTGCCGTCTCCAAGTTGGCCATAACTATTAAGCCCCATCGCCCACAGGCTGCCGTCGGATTTGAGAAACAATGTGTGGTCTGCAGAACTTTCCGGCGAAATATTGGTCACCGTGATCGAGGCATGAACTGCCGCCACATACGCGAGCATCCCGGAAAACACCAGGCGGACGATCTTTAATCCAGATTTCCCATACGATTTGGTGTTCATAATTCAACTCTGAGATTCCCTGACCATTTCGCAATTATCCGCACCTCCTTTGGCCTTGCAAGCCCTTTCTGCCGCCGCCATTGAATTGCAAATCCGATGGGGAAATGCTAAATGCTGGCCCATGGCAGGTTTCAATTCATCGAGCCAGCGCCTTTTTGACCTCCACTGAAATGAGTGTGGATCCAAGAAAGGAATATCAGGCGCGGCTGGCGGCATGGTCGCGGCGGGCGGAAGTTTTCGAACAGTCGCATTTGCGCATGGGCAATTTCCGGGCGTGGTTGCTCTTCGGCGGGCTGGGGGTGGCGGCCGTGCTGTGCCGGTCGGAGATTTCCTGGGAGATTGTCCTGCTGGGTTTGTTGGTGGGATTGCTCCTGACGGGCATCTGGCATCTCCGCATTGAAAGCGGCCGGGACACCGCCCGACGCGGTATGCGTTTCTACCAATTGGGACTGGATCGCTTGGACGGAACCTGGCCGGGAAAAGGCTCGCCCGGGACGGAGTTTCTCAATCCGCACCATCCTTACGCCGCGGACCTGGACCTTTTTGGCGCGGGTTCGTTGTTTGAGTTGGTGAACGCAGCGCACACCCAGAATGGCCGGGCCACCTTGGCCGCCTGGTTGCTGGAAGCCGCCTCGGCGCAAGAAATTGTGGCGCGACAGGAGGCCATCAAGGAATTGAGTCCAAAACTGGATTTGCGCGAAAAGTTGGGATTCGCCGCCGCCGAGGCGCAGGCCTGGATTCCCACTGAATCCTTGATCTCCTGGGCCCGCCAACCCTGCCTGCTTCACTCCAAGGCGGTTCGAGTAACGGCATTTGGTCTGCCCTGGATCAGTCTGATCTTCTTGATGGTTGGTTTATGGCCATTGTGCCTGCTCTCGCTGGCCGTTCAGAGTGTCCTGGCCGGGATTTATTTGCGCCGGGTGCGGCAAGTAACGCGCACGGTCGGCATGGCCCAGCATCACTTGAACGCGCTCGGCGACGTGTTTGCGTGCCTCGACGCGGAGAATTTCCAAAGCGAACGCTTGCGCCGCATGGAAACGGAGTGCGGATGCGATGAAATTCGCCCTTCGGAAGCCATTCAACGCCTCGCCACGCTGTATCAATGGTTGGAGTCTCGCAAGAATCCGTTATTAGGGATCGTCAGTAGCTTTTTTCTGTGGGAGACCCAGTTTTCTTTTGCCATCGAAGCGTGGCGTGCGCGCTTCGGAATGAAGGTGGAACCGTGGCTGCACCATTTGGGCGAGATCGAGGCGCTTTCGTCCTTGGCCGGTTACGCTTTTGAACAGCCGGAAGATCCTTTTCCGGGATTATTGCCAGGCACGGCACCTGGGCAATTCGAGGCGGAGGGGCTGAAGCATCCGCTCATGCCCGACGCCCGGTGCGTGGGCAATGATGTATTGCTTGGCCCGAACTGCCGGTTGATCGTGGTGAGCGGATCCAACATGTCCGGCAAGAGCACCTACCTCCGGGCCATTGGCGTCAATTTGGTCCTGGCGTTGGCGGGCGCGCCGGTGCGGGCGCGGAAGCTCCGCATGACGCCTTTGCGCATCGGCGCTTCCATTCGCACCATGGACTCGCTGCAGGAGGGGACTTCGCGATTTTATGCCGAAATCACCCGCCTGGGCCAAATCGTGCAGCTTGCGGGGCAGGGGACCACGCTCGTGTTCTTGCTGGATGAAATCCTCGGCGGCACCAATTCGCACGATCGTCGCATTGGGGCCGGCTGCGTCGCCCGGTCGCTGGTCGAACGCGGCGCCTTGGGCTTGATGACCACGCACGATCTGGCGCTGGCCCGGATCGCCGAAGAAATCCAGCCCCCCGGCGCCAATTGCCATTTTGAAGATCAGATCCTCAACGGCAAGATGAGCTTTGATTACCATCTGCGGCCGGGCGTGGTCGAAAAGAGCAACGCGCTCGAATTGATGCGTTTGGTGGGATTGGATGTCGATTAAGCAATGGACGCCAGCAAGGACTACCGTCACCACGGTGGTCTCAGGGTTCAACTAAGGCCAGCGCGGGGGGACCGTCCCTGTTTTGGCCTCCGCCAGCAGAGACACAAATTCCGGACTGCTGATCTCCTGAGACGCCTGGCTGGCCACCTGTTCCGCCTCGTCATGGTGGTTATTGATGGCCAGCACCGCCACCAATGTTGCGGACTGATTTGAAAACACAAAATTCTTCGTTCCGTCCGGCTGCAATTGGGATCGACCAAATAATCATCATGACGGCCTAAAAATTTCGCAAGTCATGGTGAAAACCATGCAGAAGAAATGTGAAATGGCTATGGTGTATTCACCCTATAGACCAAATTGGAAAGGGCCTCACCGGCTGGTAAGCCCCCTGAGGTTGGCATTCGTCAGTCACAATTCCTATCCGATGTCCGACTACACAAGAGTTGTTGTTGCAAAAAAATACCCGAAATTTCATCATCGGAAAACCCTGCAAAATGAGAGGTTTTGACATTAAGCTTTGGAAAAAAGTTTGCCAAAATTTGATCGGAGCCGCTCGTGCCAGTCTGATTTGAGAAAAATTATGCCCGAAATTCTCCAAATCATTGGCCTTCTGACGAGCCACGAAATGTTAAACTGTTTTACTTTTGTACAGGCACACGATGCATGGAGTGCTGGATTTTATCTATTTCGATTACCCAAGCACGCAAAGTGTGCATGCCGGCAACCCGTTTCACCTGTTTTTGGGGCAGACCCTCGCGACAATTAAAGTTTGTCACACTTGTCGGATACCCGAGACGTTCGGCCCGGTCAGCGCCACGCGGTCGCCATGATTCACGTCAAACCACGCGCCTTCAAACGGCACGCGCCTGCCCAGCGTCATCTTCAATCTCAAATTGTCAGCATGGAATAAAATGGGTGTCCGGTGCCTGACGCCGTTGCGCCAAGAGGAAATAAACCAGCACCGCGCTGCTGCCGAAGAACGGTTTGGCTTAGGGCACGAGTTGGGAGGGATACCCCGGATTGCCCTGCCGTCAATGCCCCAATATCACCTGGATTCTACTTTCCGGCGGCCCCGTTGATCTGGGCGACGAGCGCACTGGCTTCCTCCGCGTTGAAGCTGCCGGTAATCTCCGCTTTGCCTCCCGTGATCTCGCTTTGAACCACCGGCGCCATCCAGAGTTTTCCGTCCATGACAATCGCCAGCCGTTGATGAAGGTATTGCTTGGTGATTTCCGCAAATTTCTTGCCTCCCGCCCCCGTGAAGATAACGTCGATTTCCTCGTAGCCCTGCGGATTCTGGTTCAAGTGGGCGTACTGAATGGCGGTCTGATCGAGCAAAACGGTTTTGGTCACATACAACGGTTCGCCGGCCCCGGTCGATCCGTCTCCGGAAACCAGACGCATCGGTTCGGTATTGTCCGTCGGCACGTCCAGCGCCAGGCGAAGTTGAAAGACTGAAGCCTTGGCCGGAGCCGGCAGATCGGCGGCCTCGAAGCGATCGGTCATCGATTGGACCAACTCGGCATCCGCCTCGCGATGCTGGCTCTTAAGAAAGGCCATGTACCGCTGCGCGGCTTCCGGCGAACCCGGGCACAGCGCGAGCGCCTGGCGAAAGGCAAAATCCGCCGCCCGCGTCAGGCGCCCCTTCTCGCTGGCGTCGGCCGAGTTGGCGGCGCGCCACGCGTAAAGTCCGGCAATCGACGAACGGAATTTCGAAAACATCCGGCTGGCATAATCATTTTGAACAAAACCAGGGTCGCCGGAGAAGCCGGCAAGATCATGCCGGAGGAAAATCTTTTCACCAAAGGAGGTCACGGCGACCACTGGCGTGCCGTCGTTCAGCCAGGCGCCAATCATCTGGTCCACGCGCGGTTGCCAAAACTCCCGATCCTGCCCCACCATCGCTTCGGATATTTCCGGCAGCGGCTGCCGGTTGATCTTCATGATCAATCCGTGCGGTTCCAAATTGGGATACATCCAGTCGAGCGGGAAACTATCCTCGATGAAGAAATCGTGGCCCGGGTTTTTGTCGAAAATAACCTTGGCCAGCAGCCCGTTGATCTGCATGACGGCCGCTTGGCCGCTGACGTGGAACGCGGCGCCGTCTTGGACCACAACTTCCCCCGGTTTGAGCTGGTGATTTTTCAGCCGTTCCATGGCACCGGCACAGTAGTCCTGAAAACACCGCTGGGAATCATCGGCCGTGGGAATGTAAAGAGTCGCCGGGTCAGCCGGGCGCGGGCTCTTTTGAATCCCGGCCAGGATCGCCTTCACGCGTTCACCCCTCGTTTGGAGCAGCATCTCTTCAAAATGGGAAGCATTGTCCCGCTGTAATTTAGCTTTCCGCTCCAACTCCGCTACTTTCGATGCCCGGCGCTCCGAATCGCCGTCCATTTGTGCCTCGGCGATTTCGCGCTGCGTGTCAGCGAGCGCGGATCGGAGAGGCTCCAGCCCAGGAATTGAATTGGTGCGGATGCGCTGCAGTTCCGCATCCGCCCGGCACGCCTCCGCCATTTGGCCGAGCACGTCCTTTTCTGTTCCGTAAGTGCATTGCAAATAATCCAGGTAGGATCCGTCGGCGAGCGCGTTCTGGGTGAGTGTGTAGAAAGGGTCCGCGTCCACATGCGATTTGCAAAAGGCGGTCGGCAAACCGCGGCCCGGGTCAGTGCCGCCGAAATAGATGCTGCCGGCAGGGATGGAATGGATAATGCCCTCCACCGCCATCTGCGTGTAGGCCGGTTCGCAGCGGACGACGTGGTCGTAGGCCAGACAAACTTCCAGCGCCGGCGACCAGTAACTGGTTCGCAAGCCCGGCTCCCCAACACCATCGGAATGGCTGTATTGCGGATGACGCTGTTTGAAGCTTTCATACATGTTGGTCACCACCTGCCAATCGCCGTTGGTGGCCGCAGTGAACAATTTCTGAAATTCAGGTGAAATGCTTTCGCCGGACGCGGCCGCCAGCATCTCCGACTGCCTTTCCTTCTGTTGCGAGAACGCCTCGAGTTGCACGATTTGCTTTTGCCGCAGCAGGCGGGCCTGGTCCGCGCCGCCGGCGCCGTTGATTCCCGGGCCGCCAAGACCCAAGGCAATCCCGCCAATCAGCGCCAGGATGGCCAGCGCCCCCGCCGAGTGCGGCCGCCGGTTTCGGGAGGCATCGACAATGGCGGCGATGCGGCCCGGCAAGTGAG
>CAYTJG010000233.1:0-10336 GCA_964437865.1 uncultured Bifidobacteriaceae bacterium
TGTGGCGCGTGGCAAACGCGGATGAGCAAATGCAGCTACTGCCAATCGTGCAATCTAAGGTTGAAAACAGCAAGGCGCTGACGGTACCGGAGAAGGTGACGTGCTTGCGGGAATTGAAAATTGGGTCCACTAATTGAACCAAACGCCGATTGGTAGTGGTACGCTTTGAAAAAGAAAACGGCACTCTTGGCTTGAATTTTCCCGAATCGGCGCAAAGTTAAGGCATGCCTAAGCGCTCACGCACAGATTTGAACGAAACCGCAATTCACATTGTCCAGCAGTCCATCGCGCAGCCTGCTTTAAAGAAGCCTCATCCATCATCTATAAAAAACCCCGCAGCAGTTGCTTTGGGGCGGCTTGGGGGATTGAAGGGAGGTCCTGCTAGAGCCAAAAAGCTCACCTCACCACAACGACATGCCTCGGCCCTAAAAGCCGCTAGGGCAAGGTGGAAGAAGGCGTCTTAGGCTTCCTTGGTGGCGGTGGCACAGACAATTGCGGCTTCACCTCTGGCGTTTCTGTTTTTTTGGCGTTTTCCTCGCCTTCGGCTTCCGATTCCTTTGGATCGCCGCTATCTTTTGGCTTTATGCGCGCTCCTGGATACCACTCCTTCAAACCCCACAACCCGCGTTTTGGTCGCACAAACAAATCGCCCTCTCGGCGATCTAAAGCAGAAAAAACTATAATATTGAAGTTCTTTGATGTTGATTGAAGGCCATATGTCTTTAATGCGTCAGTTATTTCAGGGACTGATTTAGGCTGTTTGACCGTTGCCAGATAACGCTTCGCCGCCTCTGCGACCCCGAGACCGAATAATGAAGTAGACGTAAGGGTCTCGTTGTGATGACTCGATTTTTCATGGGATGACACCGCAATGGTCGAGGGTTGCCCTAAAATGCGCTTTATGGCATTTATAGCCATGTCCAATTCTCCTCGCTTTGCCTCCAAATCATCAAGCACAGCTTGATAATTTATGGAATTTTGTGACGTTTCCGCTTGATCTTTATCCATAATGTTGATAGTTTAGCGGTGCTATTCGGGTTCCGGTGGCAGGTATTGTACCCACCACCGGACACCCTACTAGCCCTTGTTAGGGGCCTTGTGCTCTCATAAGCACCACCTCTCTTCAGGATGCGGGCGCTCTTGGCTGAACTTACGTAGGTACCGCCAAGGGACGCCCTTTGTTCAATTCCATATATATAGCATCTCCAACCTGCAGTCAAGCCCTGTTGCTGTAAATTTTATAGCAATGTGGATTATTTGAGTCCTGAGAGCGTGAGCGGTCACGCATTATATTGTTGATATGAATAAATTAACGAAAAAACAGCAAATCCGAGTGGTTTCCTGTTTAGTTTAAGACAATTCACTCCGAGCCACGTCGCGCATGACAGGCACGCACCGCGCAGCGATTCAAAAACTGCTGGTGGAACTTGGCGCAGCCTGCCACTTTACGTACGATTTGGCCGGACTTTTGGCGCGTCGTGTCCAACTGACCACGAACGGTCACCAGCCCAATTTGGCGGCAGTTGAAGATGTCTCTGGCTGTGACATTGATTTGATTATGCCACGCTGTAAAAGATTTACGGCGTTGCACCGACAGAGCAAAGCGAAATTGAGGAAGCTTTCGGAGCAATACGTTTTGATTTTATGAAACTAAAAAAATACAAAGTCATGCCACACAAGGATTGCAACTTGTTGGTTAAGCAAGGCCAGTCGGTGGATTGGATCGCTCTGAAGGTGTCCATTCCACAAGAAGTTTCCGGCATTTTGCTCGGAGTCAATCCGGACAGCGCGCCCGGTGAGCCAATTGCAAATAAGCACGGAGTTAATTTCGTTCCGTTGATTATGGATATTGAGGCTCCGCTTCCATTTAGGTTTAAGGGTGTGCTTACGGTTGAATCTGAGACAATGTATGAGGTGTAGGCCATTTTAGTCAGGCTGTCTGAATTGGGGGAGAAAGAGATTTGTCGAGCCACATCCAAACCCACATCCAGCAAAGAGTCTATATTGTAAATGGCTATAATTAAATAAGTAACGCGGATTTTGGCGAGCCCTCATAATCCTTTGGTTCCCGGTTCAAGTCCGGGCGGGCCCACCAAATTGCGCGGATCCCTCGGATTGCATATTGCGCGGCAATTCTCCTTGAAACGCGCAACGCCAGGCACCAATCTTTCCGCAGGATGAGAAACCCCACCGCCATCGAACCGCTGTTGCTGACCACCACCCGAGTGTCCACTTTTCTCGGCCAGCGTCCATTGACCGATGCCAGCGGTTTCTTTTTCGCGCGCGAGGAGCGGCTGTTTCTCGTCACCAGCCGGCATGTGTTGATGGATGAAGCCAGCAAACACCTGCCCGACCGGATCGAAATCGAACTCCACAACGATCCGGAGAATCTGACCCGTTCGATCGGTTTGTCTGTGTTGCTCTACAAGGAGGGCAAGAGCGTCTGGCGTCAGGGAAAAGACCCCGGTGGTGAAATCGACGTGGCCGTGCTCGAGTTGGATCGCCAGGCGCTGCCGGAACACGCGCTTTTGCAATGCTTCACGCCGGCCCATCTGCAGCGCTCACTGGAGGAGGTGGAAGTGGGCACCTCGCTGTTAATCGTTGGCTTTCCTCTCGGCTTCCACGACGCCTTGCACCATCTGCCCGTGGTGCGGCAGGCGGCGATTGCCTCGTCCTTCGGTCTGCGTTTCCAAGGCGCCGGCTTTTTTCTCACCGATGCGCGCACGCATCGTGGCACCAGCGGCGCGCCGGTGGTGATGCGTTGTCCGGTAGCCGATCCCGCAGCCGAGGCGCCCTTGCCCTGGAAGCTCCTGGGCGTACATTCGGCCCGCATGGACATGGCCAGCCGGGACTTGCAACTGGATGAATCCCTGGGGCTCAACTGCGCTTGGTATGCCGATATCATTCTCACGCTGACCGCCCAATAACGGTTGCGGTCGCCCCCACTTGAAGTCCGCGGGACGCCGCGCCCCTGACGTGGCCAACGCTGGCGCAAGAATTCTCCAAGGCAAGCTCCGGCGGTTAGCCTGCTCTTCAGTGCCGGGGCGGATGGCTTGACGAGAATTCCTTGACCATGGACACCACCCAAACTGCCGAGATGAAGACCACGAACCACCAGGGTGGCGGCACGCGGAACCATAGGTGACCGTTTTGATGGGCGGTTATCAGTTGGTACACCCCCCCGCCAAAAGACACAAAGAGACCCAGGTACGCGATCAGCGAGGTGAAATGACCCTGGAACGGAGCGCGGCCCACGAATAGCAGGGCGCACAAAACCAAGGTGCAGCCGAATTCACACAGCCAACTGACACCCATTAGCACCAGGCCGAAACCCAAGGTGACCAGGGTCAAGTAGGCTGCCGATTGCCATGGCCGACTCGTCATAAGCACGCTAGGAATGCCCTGGTCGCCCCTGGGACCGTGAGCCTGGCTGGCTGCCGGCGGGCGCTGAAGGGGCGTTGGCGTCATGTCTTGCTTCGTAAACGCTCGCGCCAATGGTGATAACCGACGCGGTTAGGGCCGGGTCCGAGCCGGAATGGGCGCATTTCTGAAATCGGATACTCGCGGGCATGGACAACATTCACCCATAAACGTCCGCCGCTGGCAATACGGGACAAATTATTTTTGCGTCTTGGGGGGAAGACCTTTTCTAAAATCGGCCAGCGTCACTGGAATCATACACCACGTGCGCCGCACCGTCTCGCCATGCGGCGAGTTGTAGGGTTAATATCCACTAACGTGTCAGGCTGGACCTGCCGATGGTATGGTGGTAGCTGCAAAAAAATCTAATCGTCGGAATGATTGGAATTTTTGCGCTGATGAGAAAGCAGAAACGCGATTTTCCGTAAGAACGCGATGGTATTGCCTCGCCGGGGCAAATGATCCTGGCCACTGCTTTCGCCGATCTCGTGGAACTGGACAAGCTGTCTGGTGTGGGCGCGGTAAGCCTGTTCCGCAAGCCGATCGACACGGGACAGTTGACCGAATGTGTGGAGCGGCGGCTGCCAGACGAGAACCGGAATTTGAGCAGTTCAGAAACAAGTGTCGGGATGATATCCGGATGCGTGTTCAAAATGTCTGGATCAAAAACACGACACTTAATTCTAAAAATGAGACAAAAGACGCCAACGTTAAGGGGCATTCCCATCGCATGATGAATCACATACAAACTGATTCGGTCAAGCATGCTGCCGCGAATGCGGTTCTGGCTATGGGTGGGCTGTGGACTGGCGTGGCTCCGGCTGCAGAGCCTGGCGACCCCAATGCTCTCGCGCAACAGTCGCTGGCTGCCACCATCCAGAAACTTCCGTTGGCAGAATCCCAGACGATGGCCAGGCACAACAATCATCGGCGTGCGGCGCCTCAATTTGCGGTGGCCAGGGCGAGGCGCAGCAGCGGCAGGCGTCGGCGACCGCCCCTGGTAAGACCGCTCCTGAAAACGGCATGGCCGCCGCGCCGGCAAATCAGTCGGTGAATCGGTAATTGCGTATGAAGGCCGAGCAAGCCATCAGAAAGAGTTTGGGTATCACCGCCCGCACGGCGTTGTTGTCCTGGCTGGTGACCACCGCGACGTTGCTGCTGTTCATCGTGGTGCTCATCCCCATGCAAAAGCAGGCCTATCTGGAGAACCTGGAATCGAGGGCAAAAGGCCTGGTCGTCTCGCTGAACGAGGTGAATTCGGGCGCGCTGATGAACGGGGACTTCAGCGCCGTCGTGGAGCATTGCAACAAAGTGCTCAACGGCGCCCCGTCCCTGAGTTACATCGTGATGACCAAGAACGATGGTTTCTCCATCGTCTTTGACCGGGGCACCAACTGGTGGTACGACAGCAAGGCGGGAGCAGAATGGCGGCCGTTGAACCGCGTGGTCAGCTACGGTATCGGCACCGTGCCGCTGTTCCATCGCCGCGTGTTCTTTTACTCCCAGCCCTTTAATTATTCCGCCATCCCGTGGGGATGGGTTCACGTCGGCCTTTCCCTCGACAGTTATGATCGCTATGTGTCGGCGGTTTGCCTGCGGACCGGTATTCTGGCGGTCATTTGTGTTGGCGCGAGCCTGCTGGCTTCCCTGGTTTACGCCAAACGTCTGGTCCAGCCCATCTTGAGATTGCGCCAGGTGGTCGGCCGGGTGGCGAGCGGCGATTTGACTGTGCGCGCCGAGATCCAGAGCGGCAACGAACTGGACAGCCTGGCCAGTTCAGTCAATTCCATGACCGAATCGCTTCACCGGCGCGATTTGATCCTCGAGAGCATGCGTTTTGCCGCGGAGAAGTTCTTGAGCTCCGCCCGTTGGGAAACCGTGGTGGATCAAGTGCTGGCCAAGATTGGGGAAGCGGATGACGCCAGCCGCGTGGCGGTGCTGCAAAAGGAAACGCTGGCGGGCGGCCCGACCAAGTTGCGGCAAATTTGCCAATGGGAATCACCCACGTGTCCGCCGACGGCACCGGGCGCGGGCCAGCACACGCTGGTCGTGCTCGATACGAATCTGGAGGCCTTTTTGCCGCTGTTTGAAAATGGGATTAGCTGCACCAAACTGCCCGCCAGCGCGTCCGAGTCGGTTCGCCAAGCCATTGCCCTCCGCCAGCTCAAGGCCTTTATCTGCATCCCCATCATGGTGGATGGCTCGTGGTGGGGCGTTTTCAGCTTGGTGGAATGCCGGCAGGCACGGGAATGGACCGATAATGAGAAGGACAGCTTCCGGGCCGTGGCCGAAATGTTCGGCGCGGCCATCGAGCGGGAGTTGACGCAGAACGCGCTCATCAAGGCCAAGGAAACGGCGGAATCCGCCAGCCGGGCTAAATCGCAATTCCTGGCGAACATGAGCCATGAGATCCGCACTCCGATCACCGGGGTCATCGGCATGCTGCAACTCTTGCAGCGTACCGAACTCGACAAGCGCCAGTCTCGCTTTGCCGGCAACGCTCTCACATCAGCCAAGACCCTCCTTAGCGTGATTGGCGATGTGCTCGATTTTGCCAAGATTGAGGCGGGTAAAATGGAGTTGGATGAACACGTTTTTGATCCCGCCGAAGTGGTGGATACCGTCATGCGGCTGTTTGCCGAGGCGGCGGAAGCCAAGGGATTGGAACTGGCCTACCGCGTAAGTCCGGAGGTGCCGCGGCAGCTCCAGGGTGATTCCAACCGGCTCCGGCAGATTTTGGTGAATCTGGTGGGCAATGCCGTCAAGTTCACCACGCACGGCGAGGTGGTGGTCACCTGCCAGACCGTGAACGTGCCGGACCACGTGACCCGGCTGCGATTTGAAGTGCGCGACACCGGCTGCGGTGTGGAGCCGGAAAAGCAAAAGTTGATCTTTGACGCCTTTTCCCAGGCGGACAATTCCATGGCCCGCCGCTTTGGTGGCACGGGGCTGGGGCTGACCATCTCGCGGCAATTCTGCGAGTTGATGGGCGGCAGCATCGACCTTCAGAGTGCGGTGGGCGCTGGATCCACCTTTTGTTTCACCATTCCTTTCCGGGATGTTCCGGGGGGCGAAGGCGGGGCGACTGGTCTGCGGGATTTGCGGCAAATGCGGATCCTGGTGGTGGACGACTGCGCCGCCACCCGCAGGATCAACCGGCGCTGGATTTCTGCCTGGCAGGCGGTGCCGGAAGAAGCGGTGGATGCCGGCGAGGCGCTGGAGAAACTCGAACAATCCGTCCAGGCCGGCAGTCCTTTCCAGGTGGCCGTGGTGGACTGGAAAATGCCCGGGGTTGACGGCTTGACCCTGGCGCGGCTCATCAAGGACAACCCCAGATTTGCCTCCGTCGGCCTGGTGTTGCTGAGCAGCTTCACGCCTCGGACGAGCTTCGAGAAAATCACCGCCGCCGGTTTTGCCGCCTTTGTGCCCAAGCCGGCCGGTAAATCTGATCTATACGACGCCATCATGACCGCCGCCAACCGCGACTTCAAAAAGCCGGTCGTGGTCCGGCGGGAACCGGTAGCCACCGCCCCGGTTCTCGCCCGAGGCTCGGCCGGCACCGTGCTGCTGACTGAAGACAACGAGATCAATCGTGAGGTGGCCACCGAAATTCTGACCGCGCTGGGATACCAAGTGCGTTGGGTGAGCAATGGCCGTGATGCGGTCGAGGCCTGGAGCCGTGGCGGGGTGGACGTCGTCCTGATGGACTGCCAGATGCCGGAAATGGATGGCTACGAAGCGGTTCGTGCCATCCGGCAGGAGGAAGGCCGACGGGCGGACGGTTGCCGCGTCCCGGTCATTGCGCTCACGGCTCACGCCGGCAAAAGCGATCGCGACGACTGCCTGGCGGCCGGGATGGATGATTATTTATCCAAGCCACTGGACCCGCCCGTGTTTGAGGCGATGCTGGCCAAATGGATGCCAAAGCAAACGCCGCCGGCCGGTGCGGCGCAAGCTGACGGCGGTCTGCCGCCGGTGAATTACGCCAGCCTGCTGCAGCGCTGTCTCAACAAGGCCGAGCTGGCGACGCGCTTGCTGGGTAAGTTCGTGCAACAGGCAGAGCAGGACGTGGCGGCTATCGGCACCGCGGTGCAACACAACGATCTGGTGGCCTTGGCGGCGGTGGCCCACCGCCTCAAGGGCGCCTCGGCGAACGTGGCCGCCGAGCCCTTGCGCCTGTTGGCAACCACCTTGGAGGGATGCGGTCGTCGCGGCAATGTGGCCGTCGCCCGTCCGCTCCTGCCGCAACTACAGTTGGAACTGCTCCGGTTGAAGCAGCTCCCCGAGCCGGCGCTGGGCGCCGCCGCGGCCACTTTCGATCAGCGAAAAACCTAAGCTCGGAAGCATGAACCCAAATCAAATTTCCCCTCTACCACCAGTATCGAGAAGCCAAAATTCATGAGCCAGCCAACCAATACCAAACGGGTCATCTGGGTGATCGATGACGATGAAACGGCCCTGCTGCTCGCCGAGGAAGTCCTCACCAGCGTCGGTTTTAATGTGAAGAGCTTTTCAGATGCCGCCCAAGCCCTGTCGGTGGCGGAGGCTGGGTTGCCGGATTTGGTGGTCGTGGATGTCATCATGCCCGGCATGGATGGCTTCTTGTTTTGTTCCCGGTTGCGCCAACTGCCTCGGGGAGATGTTATTCCGGTGCTGGTCACCACTTCGCTCGACGATCCGAGCTCGATCAACCGGGCGTTTGATGCGGGCGCCACGAATTTCGCCACCAAGCCGATCAATTGGTCCATTGAAGTTCAGCGGCTGCATTATCTGCTGAAATCGGCGGATCTGGACGGCGAATTGCGGAAGAAGGAGCAGGAGACCAGACTGGCCAAGGAAGATTGGGAAAGAACGTTTGATTCGATTGCCGATGCCGTGTGCGTGCTGGATACGGAATTAAAGGTCCTGCGAGCCAACCGCGCCATGATCGCGCTATTTGGCGGCTCCGCGGAGGCGGTGGTGGGGCGGCCTTGTCACACGCTGTTCTATAATTCCGAGGAACGCTGCCCCGATTGCCCGGTCGCGCAGATGCTTACCAGTGGTGCGCCGGCTACCGCCGAGATTCGTTGTGCGCCGGCGGGCCACGTAAATGAAATCACCGTTTCACCGGTCACCGATCCAACTGGGCAGGTGACGCGCATGGTGCACGTGGCGCGGGACTTGAGCGGAAAAAAGAAACTGGAAGCGGAATTGCGCCATGCCCAGAAAATGGAGGCCGTGGGCACGCTGGCCGGCGGCATCGCCCACGATTTCAACAATCTGCTCACCGCCATCCAATGCTGCGCTGAGCTGTCCATCGGCGACAACGCCGACGCCGGGCGGTTCGACGAGAATCTGGTGGCGATCCAGGAAACCGCCAAGCGCGGGGCCACGCTGACCCGGCAACTGCTGCTCTTCAGCCGGAAGAAATCCGAAGAAAGCCAGATGCAGTTGTTGGATTTGAACGCCGTCCTGACGGGTATGAAAAAAATGCTGGAGAAGGGGCTCTCGCCCACGGTGGCGCAGAAATACCGCCTTGCTCCCGACTTGCACACGATCCGGGCCGATTCCGGCCAACTGGAACAAGTGGTGATGAACCTGGCGGTGAATGCTTCGCACGCCATGCCCTTGGGCGGCACCATCACCATCGAAACCCGCAACGTGGCGCTGGAGGCGGAGTGGTGCGAGGCGCATCCGGATCTCCATCCAGGCGATTATATCGTGTTGACGGTGTCGGATACGGGGCATGGCATGGATAAGCCGACGCTGGCGCGAATTTACGAGCCCTTTTTCACCACCAAGAAGGTGGGCGAAGGCACCGGCTTGGGTCTTTCGGTGGTCTTTGGCATTGTGCGGGAACACAACGGCCACATCGAGTGCCGCAGTGAAGTCGGCCGGGGAACCTCGTTCGATATTTACCTCCCCGCCCTCCTGCTGGGGGAGAAAAAGTCCGAATCAAAACAAGCCCCGGCCGCGGTTGCCCCCGGCGGGGTGGAGACGGTCCTGGTCGTGGACGATGAGGTCTCCATCCGCCGCCTGCTGGAGCGGCACTTGGGCAAACTGGGGTACACCGTTATTTCTGCCGCCGACGGCGAATTGGGTTTCAAAAAATTTGCCGAATCCAATCCGCGGCCGCACGCGGTGATCCTGGATTTGGGGATGCCCAAATCGTCCGGCTGGGAATGCCTGGATAAATTGCGCGTCTTGGATCCGTACATCAAAGTGCTGGTCGCTTCCGGTTACGGTGGCCCGGACCTGGAAAGCCGCGTCGAGGAAAAAGGGGCGGCCGCCTTCTTGCGCAAGCCCTACGATCTGGTGACCATCGCGGAAAAACTGCGCGCGGTACTGGACGCGCCGAGCCATCCGGCCACGTCCGCGCAATTCCAAATCTGACCCCTGCCGGCTTATTGGCCGAGCCTGCGGGACCTGGCCGGCCAGGCGGCTGCCGGTGTGGGGCGCCCGGAGGCGATCAATCGCCGATGATCTTGACGAGCACGCGTTTGCGGCGGTTGCCGTCGAATTCGCCGTAGAAAATCTGTTCCCAGGGCCCGAAGTCCAGTTTGCCTTTGGTGATGGCCACGACTACTTCGCGGCCCATGACCTGGCGCTTCATATGCGCGTCGGCGTTGTCCTCGCCGGTGCGATTGTGCTGGTACTGGGACGTGGGCGCGTGCGGCGCCAGTTTTTCCAGCCAGGCATCGTAATCATGCAAGAGGCCATCCTCCGCGTCATTGATGAATACGCTGGCGGTGATGTGCATGGCGTTGACGAGGCAGAGGCCCTCCTGTACGCCGCTCTGGCGCACCAAGCCGGCGACGGTGTCGGTGATATTGACGAATCCCCGGCGCCCGGGGACCTCAAACCAAAGCTGTTCGGTAAGCGATTTCATGCCGCGTAGCGTTACTTTTCAAGTTGCGCTTGGCAACGTTTTTGTAGC
>CAYTJG010000234.1:0-10312 GCA_964437865.1 uncultured Bifidobacteriaceae bacterium
GTATAGAATGGCCAGGCGTAGGAGTCGACTTCCTTGGTTTCATTATGCGACTCGCTAAACAGGGGCCAGACTCGCGAGGTGTGTTTGCCTTCGCCCCGGGCAAAAATGACAAACGGCCACGGTTCCTGCCATTCGCGGTATTTGCGCTCGCGATTGTCCAACGTCGTGAAGAAGGGCCACAGGACGGTCGTGGCGTCGTATTGCGGCGAACGGGTGAGGGCGTAGAACGGAATGGTGGCGCGGAAAGTGCCGGTATTGGTGGTACCCAAGCCGTTGTCTTGCGCGAGATAGAACGGCCACAGGTAGAACGAATGGTCGTGGCCCGGAATGGTGGTCACGTCGCCGAAACCATTCGTTTGCGTGGTCACGTCCTTGTGCTCCCGGCCCACGAACGGCCACACCTGCCAGCCCTGCATGCCATCGCCCTGGTGTACGTCCACAAAGGGGAAGAAGTAATTGTCCGTAACGACGTCCTTCTTGCGGGTTTCCACGAAGGCGGGGAGCATGACGAAGTAAATGTCATCGTGAAACAGGCGGTGCTTGAGCCGGCCGTAGAAGGGCACCACCGCGGTATAGTTCAGATTGGTATCGGCCGCGCGCTGTTGGAAATAGAACGGAAAGACCGTCACCCGCCGGGGCGTGGTATTGTCCGGCGCCAGGCCGGAGGCGGAGTTAATCAACTCGCAGCACTGCCAGCGGGTCTCGGCGCCATAGTGCAGCCGGGTGAAAATCGGGTACAAATAGTCATCTTCCTGGAATTCCGTCGCCGGGCTCACCTCGCGGGAGAAGAACGGGGGGTAAGCGAGGAGGGTGCCCGTGCTGTTGGTTTGGGTATAATAGAACGGTCCGGCCGCCTCGGTGCGCAGGCCATCCTCCAGGGTTAAATTGAATTGATCAAAGAAAAAACCCGCCGGAGCACCCTCCGCGAGGGCTGAATTCGCGCGAATGATAACCCCAGCTAACACGAGCAGTGAAACTATTTGAAATAACCGAATAATAGGGTGCCGGCTCGATGTCTGCGTTAACGATATTAATTCTATATTCATCCCAAATTCGGCAATTACAAATGTATTTTAACAATGATATTGACTTTATCTGTAATTTCCATATTTTGATTCTCAATTGAGGTTTTTCACCTCGGTTCCTCCTGGACCCGGTGTCAGCGAGTTGCTGGCATCGGGTTTTTTTATCAACGGCCGCCAGCGACCGATCAAATTCAGCAATGCCGGCAAAAACGTCAAGGCCGCGATCATGCAGGTCGCAATGCCCGTGGCCATGATAATGCCCAGACTGCGGATTCCCAGATGCTGTGCCAGGATCAGGCTCCCGAAACCCGCAATCGCCGTCAGCCCAGATACTAGCACGGCTTTCCCTGTGCTGCGTGACAAAATTCCCGGGGTGCCCTCTTCGGCATAGCGATTCAGTATTTGTATCCCGTTGGTGACGCCGATGCCGATCACCAGCGGCAGCGTCATGATGTTGGCGAGGTTGATTGGCACCCCCATCCAGCCCATCAAGCCGGCCAGCCAGAGCGTGCCGATGGCCACGGGTATCAGGGCCAGGACCATCGCCAGCAGGCTCCGAAAATGAATCAGCACCATCAGGGCAATGGCCGCCAGTGAATACCAGGCTGCCTGCACGTAGGCGTCGCGAAGCACGGTTTCATACACATAAAGCTGCACGGGCGTGCCGGTGACACTCTTATCCACCGTGCGCAGATCGTTCACAAACGCCTCTTGCGGCCCGCGTTGCCAGACATCCTGACGGGGGTATGCCTGGATCAGGAACTTGCCGTTGACTCCGATGAACCGATGCCGCAAGGCCGGCGGCAGATCGGCCACCGTGGGCACCGTGGTGTCATCCTGATGTTGCAGGAGTTGGAAAGTGTCTCGCAGATCAAAAAGGAAGGCCTGTTGATACTCCGCCAATTTGCGGGCGTACTCGGCCTGGTGCGCGGCGTCGGCCCCCGTCATGAGCAGGCGCAGGTCGGTGATGGATTGGGCGAGCGTGTCCAATTGGGCCGTCAAGACCGGATCATTCGTGCCGGTGGCCTCGGCGGCCAGACCGGCGTAGCACGAGGTGTAAAACAACGTGGTGCTCAGGTCCGGCAGACTCACCGGGCGCAAGTCGGGCGACCGGAATTTCAAGTCCGCCACGGCCGCCTTCACCTCGCTAATCCGCTTCCGTTTTTCGCCGCCGTCCGGGCAGAGGAAGTTTTCGTAAAAGGGCGGTTCGGTGGCGGCCACGGTGGGCAGCTTCTCGATCCGCTTCTGCCAGGCCACCGCGTTGGACAGCGAGTCGGCCAGCACGGCGCCATAGAGCAGCGATTTATCGGCTGAATCCAGCAGGGTCTGTTCAAAAACCACGGAGGACAGGCTGGGACTCTGCATCTTGATCAGGTTATAGTCGAAATACATCTTGCGGCCCTGCCAGGCGGCGACCGCGCACAGCGTGGCCACGATGCCCGCCACCAGGACGGGGCGGTCCAGCCAGAGTTTTTCAATCCGCGCGCGCCGGTCGTCGGTCCGGATCTGGTGGTCGATGACATTCTGCCGGCCGCGCAACAGGAGGGCCGGCAGCATGGTCATCATGGGAATGAGACACACCAGCAAGCCGCCGCCGCAAATGATGCCCATTTCCTTGATGCCCTGAAAATTGGTGAAATACATCGCCAGAAAAGCGCCCGCCGTGGTCAGCGCCCCGGTGAAAATGCCCTGGCCGGTAAAGACCATGGCCTTGGTGATGGCTTCCTCGTTGGACTTGCCGTGGTGCAATTCCTCCTCGTAGCGGGTGATCAAATGCACCGCGTAATCCATGGCCAGCCCGATCAGCATGGGCACAAAGGTGATGGTGAGGATGTTCAGGTGCCCCACGGTGGCCGTGGTCAGGGCCATGGTATAGCCCACGCCGATCAGCAGGCAGATGGTGGCTTTGATCGGCCGGCCGGTTTCGTGATAGCCGTAGATGAAAATGATCGCGCACAGGATCAGCGACACCACGCTGGCCAGGGTGGCGTCCTTCTGCGATTGGGTCATCTCGTCGTAATCCAGCACCGGCTCACCGGTGATGCCCACATTGACGCCGGGCACTTCCGCCCGGGTTTCATTCACCAACTCGCGCAAGCGCTTCACGACCACGCCCGTCAGGTTGTCGTTGGGGGCATGGCAGGTGATGAGGAAGAGGTGGCCATGGTTGAAGGTGATATAGTTGGCGAGGATGGCCTGCCCGCTGGAATCCAGCAACGTCATCACGTTGGGCGAGGGCGGCACTCCGGGATGGGCGATGGCGTCGCGGGCCTCGCTCACGATGCGCGTCAGCGCCGGGAGGGACTGGGCCAGGGACCGGTTGGCGTCATTTTCCTCCTGCTTGGCGGTGCGGAACGACTGGTTGACCTGCTCAAACAGCGAAACCAGGTTGGTGGTTTGCGTGAATTCATTGAGGAACGGCCGCACGGTGTGCAGCATCTCCACCGTTTGCACCAAATCCGTGGTGGCGGCGAACTGCAGCGCCTTGTTCCCCATGATGGCCATGCTCTGCTGATAGAACACGTCCTGGAAGAAATTCGTCTCCACCAGCATCTTGGCGGCAATGCGCTCGACATACTGCCGATTCTTCTCGGGGGTGTCGCCCTGCACCACCACCACCAGATCATCCGGCTGCGGAAACTCTTTTTCGAACGCCAGGTAATTCTGGTGAAACTGCTGGTTGGGCCCCACCAGATCGTCGCGGTTCATGTCCGCCTTGAGGTAGCAGACGGTGTAAACCACGCAGAGTACGAAGACGCCGACCTGGGGCCAGAAAAACCAATGCGGATGACGGCACACGCCCGCCGCCAGACGACCCAGCCAGCGCGCCATCAACGAATTTTCCGACAAAGCCTTCATGCTTGCTTGGGGGTGGGGCCGGTCAAAAGGTCAGGGCGGTTCGCCCGCCGCCGCTCCCCTATACCTTCACCGGTCCACGCATCAACCCCTCACGCCGTTTCCCTTTCCAAGAAGACCGCCGTGCCGTAGCAGAGCACTTCCGTAATGCCCGGGGCAATCTCGGTGGCGTCATACCGCACGCCAATGACGGCGTTGGCGCCGAGTTCCCCGGCGTGCGTGAGCATGAGGTTGAAGGCATCCTCCCGCGCCCGCTCGCAGAGATTGGTATAAAGCGTGATGTTGCCGCCGAACAGGCTCTGGATATTGGCGCCGATGTTGCCAATGACCGAGCGCGACCGCACGATGATGCCGCGCACCACGCCGAACGATTTCGTGATGCGATAGCCAGTCAGCTCAAAAGCTGTGGTCGTCAACGGATGGGTCTGACTCATACTTCCCTGATTGAACACGACTACGGGCCAGCGCAAAAGCGAATTCTTGCACCCTCCGGGCGTCGCCCGCCGGCGCCGGCGGGCGCTCAGGGCTTGGCCGGCTCGACCGCGGGCGCCCGTTTTCCCGGCAACGGATCGCCCCGCACCCGCTTCAGATACATCGCGCCGTCCGGAAAATCGAGGGTGACCAGATGGCGCGCCAGGAATCGCAGCCCCAGCCAATCCGGTTGATCGCGTGGTCCGCGGGCCACCCCCAGGCTTTGATAAGAATTGTTCTCCCAAACGCAGCCCGGCAAGGTCACTCCCCGGTTCACCCATCCTTCCACCGCCAGAAAATGCTTCGTGCGCTTGATCAATCCACCGGAATAGCTGCCGGCGGCATGGCGGCGAATCTGCCGTTCGTCGGCCATCCCATCCCCGGTGTTACCGGTGTCGATCAACACGCTCGTAACGGTTCCGCCGAGCAAGCCGGCATGTTGAATCATGGGGGTGCCCGCCCGGCTTGGTTCCGTCAACCCTTGAAGCGGAAACCGCTTGCCCAGCGTCTCGGCAGCCAACCGCCTGGCATCCAAGAACCGCATTTCACCGGTCTCAAAATCCAGTTGGATGCAATAATGGCGCCAGCAATCCATGCCCAGGATTCCCTTGCAGGAGGGATCCATTCCGGCGGACAGCCGGGACAGATCGGCCGTAAACACGTTGCTGCCCGTGGCCAATCGGACCCCGCCAAGGTAAAGCGGTGGGGTGGCGTAAACCATCCCCGTCTGGCGATTTTCAAACGAGAATAGCTTTACCTCGCCGACCTGTGGTCCCAGCCGTCCGGCCAGCGAGTTATCCAGCAGCGTAATGGGTGCCCCCGTATCCACCGCCATCGGCAGTTCTTCGCCCGTCCCCAACTTGACGCGAATGATCAGCAGCCCGCCGCGCCCGGCGGCCTCGTTCATATGGACCGGTGCCGGCAGCGGCAGCCTCTCCGCCGGCTCCATCGCCTGGGCGGACAGGCAGAGCAGTCCCAAGCTCCAGCTGAGCACCAATCGCATGCCGGCAGCTTGCCTTATCCGGAAGCGCGAGGCAACGACGCCCTGGCCCAATGGGCTTCAGTGTTTCGCCAAGGCGTCCAGCACCGTTTCCGCGTTCTGGATGAAGGCTTGGCGCTCCGCCTCGTGCAGCCCCTGGGGATCAAAGCGATAGCGATAGTGCGTATACAGAAGTTCGCGCAGGGGCGCGCGCAGGGACGCCAGTGCGGGTTCCGCGAGCGCCCGCTCCAACCAATCGGACAGGGTTTCTGCTGGCTGGCGCGGGAGTCCCCGCGCGCCGAGCGCCGCCTCCAGCCGGTAAAACACGGAGTCGAGTCCAGGCCAGGTGGGCAAGGTCTTTTCGTTGCGCCGGGGGGTGGCGCGCAGTCGGCCGCGGCGCTTGAACAGGATGAAGTACAGCAGCACCACCCCGACGGGCAGGAGGGTCCACAGAATGTATTGCCGCAGATTCGTCTCCCGCCAACGGAGCTTCTCAAACTGGAAAACCAGCCAGGAACGGGCGTCAGACAGCGTATCCAAAAACGACGCGTTCCGGCCCTCGATGGCCTCCCAGGAGGCCGGGGTGGTATCAAAGTTTTCCCACTGTCGGCTTTGCCGGTTCCACGCCAGGCACCAGGCGTGGGCGTCCCGCTCCCGCACCACGTAGCCGGCGCCGGAGACTTCATGGACGGCGTAGCCCACGCCGTACCGCGCGGGAATGCCCAGTTCCCGCAGCAGCAGGACGGTGGCGGTGGCAAAGTATTCACAGTGGCCGCTGCGGCTGGAGAGGAGGAATTTGGTCAGGGGCGAGGCGCCGGGGGCGGCCCGCTTTTCCAAGCCCTGCCAAATGCTATAAGTGAAGTTGCGGGCGAAGAAGGTCTGCACTGCTAGGCGTTTCTGGTCGTCGGCTTCATCGGCATTTGTCAGACCCATTTCCGCGATCACCTGGCGCAGAGCCGGCATTTCGTTGGTGGGCACGCTCAAATCGATCCCGTTGGTGCCGTCGGTGGGGGGGGAATCGGCCGTGGCGCCCGGGCCATAGCGCGCGTCGAAAATCAGCAGGCCCACGCCGGTGGCCAGGGCGGCGCAAGTGCGGTTGGTTTGCAGCGCGATCACCGAAACACCATAGGGCAGGTGCTCCAGGCGGAAAGTGCCCGTCGGCAGCGGCAATAGCCCCTCGTGGTCACCCTCGCGATTGCGCCCCTCGAGGTAGCACGCAATCTTCACCGCGGTATTGGTGTCCTTGCGCGGCAAGAAAATCCACGAGGCTTGGTCGGGTTCGCATTGCAACAGGGAAAAATCATTGGTGGCGTTGCCGGCATACCAGGTCCGGTTCTTGGAATCATAGTGCCGGTAACTGGCCTCCCGCAGGTACTCCGGCGCCCGGCCCGGCTGCTCCGGCTCCAAACGGATGACAATGCGGGGGGATAATTTCAGCTCCCCGATCTGGCCGATGGAGGTGAAACTCTGCGACGGGTCGGTCCGGGACCGCATCCAGCGAGCGATCAGTTCGGCATCGAGATTCTGGACCACCCGTTCCAGCCGGTTGATGCCCACCTGGCCGAGAAACCCGACCAGGACCACCGCCAGCAAGCCAACGGTCCAGATGGGCCAGCCGAATCGCCGCGAACGTTGCGTGCGGAGCGCCCAGAGGATCAACACCACCAGACCGCAGAAATAACCATAGGTGGCGTGGTTTTGGTGAATGCCGGCCGAGAACAGGCAGAACATGAAGTAGGCGTACGAAAAATCCACGTAGCGACCGGCGAGCGATTGCTCGCCGCGCCGCCGGCGGATGCGCAGCACCATCGAAACCGCCGTCACGGGCACGCTCGGGCGGAGGTTGTAAATCTGCGCGGCGGCGAACGGCAGAAAGATCAGCGGCAGCCACCGGAAAACGCTGGTCAACGCCACGGTGGAGGAATTTTGCGCCCGGCGCAAACCGTTGAACCCGCTGTGAAACATCCCGGTCAGGCCCCCGCCTTCATCGCTGGTGGTGAAGATATACGCCGCCACCCCCACCACAACGAGGATACACAGGCTGAAAATGCGGTTGAAATCCACGTCCTCCAATTCCCACCGCGGCTTGATGAAGCGGGACATTTCCAGCAGCACGCCCACCGCTGCGCCGTACCACAGCAAATCGGATTGCCAGCCCCAGAAGAGCAGCGCGGCAAATAGGAGGAAGGGCGGCGTTTTCATGTCAGCTTGGCCAGTCCCTCGGCGATCTTGCCCACTTCCAACACGTGCAGCGAACCTTCGGCGCCGGTCAGCGCGCCGCCGGCGCCGGAAATGCCCTGTCCGGCCGGTACCACAATCAGCACCGTGACCGGCACGTTCACGGCCTTGAGTTTCTGGATAAACTGCCGGCGCGGCTCATCCCATTGCTGGAGCACGCAGACGCAGCCGCTCACCAGCGGCAGATGGCCGAATACCAGGTGTTCGAGCGCCTCAAAGGATTTATCCGCACAGTTCTGGACCGAGGCCAGGATCTGCAACATCTGGTCGGCCGTGCCCAGTCCGCGTCCGGCGGTGAAACAGTAGGATTTATTGCCGATGAACAGCAGATCCAGCAGCGATTCCTGCGTGATCACCGTGCAGGCAAACGACGCTGCCACCGAAACCGCCTCCTCCAGCACCTCGCTGCGCGGTTCGTCGGTGAACGTATCCAGCACCAGGGCATGCCGCACAAAAAACTCGTCCTCAAATTCCTTCACAATGGGCTTGCCGGTCTTGGCCCAGCTCCGCCAGTGGATGTGCCGCAGCGGGTCACCGTGCCGATAATCCCGGAGCGAGACGAACTCCTCGCTGCAGCCCACGTTGGCCGCGAGCGCCACGCCGCCCTCCTGATATTTCACCTGGCCCGGCAGGGCGATTGGCGGCAGCGGATAGCGCTTGGGCAAAATCAGGACCGACGCCGGCGCCGGCACGCGGCGAAAGGCGCGGAAGATGCCCAGCGGATCCGCGCAGGCCACCGTCACGCTGCTGAAGCGCAGGATGCCGCGCCGGTGCGGCATTAATTCCATCGAGACAGTGCCCTCGCCCAAGACGGGCAGCGGGGGGATTTCTGCCGGCTGGACCGTGGCGAGTCGGAAGGGGTTGCGCACTCGCCGCTGAGACACGCGAAAGGCGTGCACATGACGACTTTCGGCCAGCTTGTAGGTCAGCCAGTCCCCGAAACTCGGGCGCGGGTCAGTCAGGTCGTCCAGCAGGGTGAGTCCGGTCTGGGGCCGGCGCGTGAGATTTTTGACATCCACCTGGTAATGGAGCGGTTGGCCGGCGGTGCCAAAACGCGGCAGCGACCGCACCACGGAGAACCGGGCGCGAAAGAACGGGCTGCACGCCAGGGCAAACACCAGCAGCGCGAAGAGCAGCGCAAAGAGCTGATAGGAAACCGTGTTTTCAATATCCACCCCGAAGGCACCGGCAACCACCCAGCCAAACAGCACGCACAGGCCCGCCGGCGTGAAGCGCCGCGCTGCCCAGTGCCACACGCTGGACGAGTGGCGGTAGCCCCAGTAGATCGGTTTGAAGATGAATTTCACAAGCCTGCAAAAGGTGAAACCGAGTGGGCGAGGGGAGGAGTGGCGGAGAAAAGCCGGTCATGCCGGCACCGGCAGTTTCTTCAGCACGGTCTCCACCACCCCGCGTTGGGTGATGCCGGAAAAACGCGCCTGTGGTTCCAGGATCACGCGGTGCGCAATGACCGGGACGGCGAGTTTCTGAATCTGCTCCGGGGTCACAAAGTCTTGGCCGTCAAACAGCGCCTCGGCCTGCGCCGTTTTCATCAGGGCAATGGAGGCGCGCGGGCTGGCGCCCAGTTGCACGCCGGCGGCCGTGCGCGTGGCCGCCACCAAGTCCACCGCGTAGCGCTTCAGCTCGGCGCTGATGCGGATGTCCTCCACCACGCGCCGGAGCATGAGCATTTCGGCCAGCGTGGCGCAGGGCTGCAAGGTCTCCAGCGGATGGTTGTGTTCCTGCGCCGTGAGAATGGCCACCTCGTCCTCCGGCGAAACGTATCCCAGCGTGAACTGCATGGCAAAGCGGTCCATCTGCGCCTCCGGCAGGGGATACGTGCCGCGGAATTCCACCGGGTTCTCCGTGGCAATCACGAAAAAGAGGTCGGATAGATTGCGCCGTTCGCCCTCGATGCTCACCTGCGCCTCCCCCATGGCCTCCAGCAGCGCGGATTGCGTGCGGGGCGAGGCGCGGTTGATCTCGTCGGCCAGCAGAATGTTGGTGAAGATGGGGCCCTCGTGGAATTGAAAATGCTGGTCCCGCTGGTCGAAAATCGAAACGCCCAGGATGTCGGAGGGCAGCAGGTCGGGCGTGAATTGGATGCGCTTGAACTGCGCGTCGATGGAGCGGGCCAGGGCCTTGGCCAGCGTCGTCTTGCCGGTGCCGGGATAATCCTCCAGCAGCACGTGGCCGCCGGCGGCCAGCGCCGCCAGGAGATGTCGTGTGGCGGCGGCCTGCCCGCGCATGACTTTGGCGATGTTGTCGGAGATTTTTTGGTAAGTTTCCCGGGCGGCGGCAAATTCGGTCGCAGTCATGATTTACGTGCCGTCATTTAAGCAGTCTGATCTTCAATTTGAAAGCGCGGACTGGGATTTAATAGATCGCCCACCTTGGACAAGCTCCAGCCCGCGTCGGTTTTCTCCGAGATCATCAAGGAGCGGACCGGCTTGATCGTTGGCACCGGCGGCAGCGGCAAGACCACCACCCTGGCCGCCCTGCTGAACGAAATCAACCAGCAGGTGATGCACCGCGGGTGGATGCCCTCAAGAAGCGCTATAATTCGCCCGAGAACCACGGCTCGAAAATGGTTGCCACTGGCAAGCGCTGAGCCTGCCCCATCTGTGGCCGGCTCACGGCGTCGGTCTGGCGGTGGCGGAAAGATCGTTCCTCTGCCGGGGAGAATTCGGCCCGGTAAAATTCCCAAAAATCAGGGGTTGACACCCGCTGCATTTCTGCTTTAATA
>CAYTJG010000235.1:0-10281 GCA_964437865.1 uncultured Bifidobacteriaceae bacterium
GCGCTGGACTTCCTTGAGGAGCTTGAATTCATAGCCGACCTGCTCGGAAATCTTGATGAAGGCGCTAAGGTCCTTGGGAAAACAACTGCCGCCGAAGCCAATGCCGGCGTTGAGGAAACGGCGGCCAATCCGCTCGTCCAAGCCGATGCCTTGGGCCACCTCGAGCACGTTGGCGCCGGTGGCCTCGCAAATGTTGGCGATGGCGTTGACGTACGAAATCTTGAGCGCCAAGAATGAATTGGCGGCGTGCTTGATCAATTCCGCCGAGTTGATGTCGGTGACAATGATGGGGGCCTTGAAGGGTGTGTAGATTTCCGTCATGGCGGCCACGGGCCGCTGCGAGCGCACGCCAATGACGACGCGATCAGGGTTCATGAGGTCGCCCACGGCGAAACCTTCGCGCAGGAACTCCGGGTTGCTCACGACGTCAAACTCGGTCTTGGAGGTGCAATAGCGATGAATGGTTTCGGCAACCTTCTCGCCGGTTTTCACCGGCACGGTGCTCTTGTCCACGATGATGCGGTAGCTGGTCAGGGACGCCGCGATGTCGCGAGCCACGCGCTCGATATAGCTCAGGTCCACCGAGCCGTCGGGCTGCGGCGGCGTGGGCACGGCAATGAAGATTACTGCGGAATCCTGCACGCCCTCGGCCGTGCTGGCGGTAAAGCGGAGCCGGCCGGCGGCGACGTTCTTCTTGACGAGCTCTTCGAGTCCTGGCTCATAAATGGGGATGCCACCCGCCCGCAGGGTCTTCACTTTGGCGGCGTCATTATCCACGCAAACCACGTGGTGGCCGACTTCAGCGAAACACGTGCCGGTGACGAGGCCAACGTAGCCGGTACCAATGATGGATAATTTCATGGTGGTTCTGCTTCCAGGTTCCCAGGGTTAAACGGTCAGGGGCTAAAGTCAGGGCTTGGCAGCCGGCTGGGATGCGGCGGTGGCATTGGGGGCCGCGACCGGCTGGGCCAGCGTGGCGGCCGCGGGCGCCGCGGCGGCCAGTTTAAATTTCAATTCGGCAGAGCGCATGGCGGCTTCCTGGGCCAGCGTGCCACCGGCAACGGTGGCGGCCACCTTGTCATAATGTCCCACCGCCTCGCTGGGCTTATTTTGCAACTCGGCAATGTGGCCCAGGCCAAACTCGGCCTGCGCCACAAACGGCGAGCCGGGATAAGTGGAAAGCACCTGCTGATAAGCGCTCGCTGCCAGGTCCAGCTTGTTCAACGATTCCAAGCTGGCCGCCACGCCCAATTGGGCCGTGGCCGCGAACGGACCGCTCCGATCCTCGGTGATACATTTCTGGAACTGCGTCTGGGCATCCGCGTAATTGCCGGCCGCGAACAACACCCCCGCCGCCTGCAACTCGGCGCGCTGGGCGGCGCCGGTGCCGGCATAGGTCGTCGCCAACCGTTCCAGCGAGGCGGCCAATTGGGTGCTGCTGGTGGCGGCGGATTGATTATTAATCAGCGTCGTCAACGCCAGGCCGGCCGTGATCTCCCGCTGCTCCCGGGAGGACGAAACATAGAACACAATGCCCGCAATGATCAACGCGACCACCGTGCCGCCGATCAGCCGATTTTTGTTGGCCTCGAGCCAGGGCCAGAGTTTAAAAATGATTTCGGCCGGTGCGTCTTGAGTTTGCATATTCAATGAAGCGTGAATTTTTCCCCCACGGCGACCGAAACGCAAGCGGAAAGCTCGGCAGAATTCTCTTTCCCCTCAGGTGGTTCAAAATAATGCAAAATAATACTTGACGAATTCACCAAGAATGCCAAAGAATCGCTCGGTTGATCCCAAAAAACTTTGTTTAGCAAACAACGACATACCGAGGCATGACTATTTGGGAAGGTAATTTAACGGCGCACTGAACATCAGATCAGGGGCGCCGTTTTTGCTTTGGCCGGCCTCAATAATCAGGAACTAACTATGGCGAGCGGTAAAGTTAAATGGTTTAACAATAAAAAAGGGTTCGGCTTCATCGCGTTGGACTCTGGGGAAGAGGTCTTCGTCCATCAAACCTCCATTCTGGGCGGCGGTTATCGTACGCTCAACGAAGGGGAACTGGTCACCTTTGAAGCGATCCCGAGCGAGCGGGGACTCAAAGCCCAAAATGTCCAACGGTCGCAACCTGCGGCCCCCTAGGCGTAGAATTCATTCGCATCTGCCGGTGGCTTCGTTAGATTGGAGTCATGCAGGTATCGCCATCGGCTCCCATCGCGAGCCTTTACATCCATGTGCCGTTTTGCGCGCAGAAATGCGAATACTGTGCGTTTTACTCCGAGCCGTCCGCCGGCGACCTCATCAACCGCTACGTGGCTGCCTTGGTGCGGGAATTGGAGTTGGTGGCGGATGATCTGCGGCCGGCAACCATCTTTTTTGGCGGCGGCACGCCGTCGCTCTTGAACCTGCGCCAGTGGGAAACCATTTTGCAGGCGATGGATCGGCTGCATCTGCTCGGCGCTCGGGAATTCACCGTGGAAAGCAACCCCGCCACCGTTTCCGCCGACAAATGCAAACTGCTGCGCGACTTCGGCGTGAACCGCATTTCCATGGGCGTCCAGTCGCTGGATGAGCAACTGCTGGATCGGCTCGGCCGGATCCATTCCCGGGCAATGGTCTTCAAGTCATTTGAAACCCTGCGGCACGCGGGTTTTGACAACGTGAACCTGGATTTGATGTTTGCCATTCCCACGCAAACGATGGCCATCTGGCGCGCTACGCTCAACGAGGTGATCGCCATGCAAAGCGAGCACCTCTCCAGCTACGAAGTGATTTACGAGGACGACACGCCACTGTTCCAGCAATTGCAGGCGGGCGAATTCACCGTGAACGAGGAATTGGCGTGCGAAATGTACGAAGAACTGGTTGCCACGGCCACCCGCGCGGGGTTTCGGCAATATGAAATTGCCAACTATGCGCGGGACGACCGCAGCGCACCGGCGCCCGCGGACGAGGCAGCCAGCCGCGCCGGCATTCCGGCCCGGGCATGTCGGCACAACGTGAATTACTGGCGCGGCGGATCGTTTTACGGCCTGGGTCCCAGCGCCACCAGCTATGTGCGGGGTGTGCGCACGAAAAACTGGTCCAACACGCCGCTCTATTGCGACCAATTGGAGAAGGGCCGGCGGGCCATCGAGTCCCGCGAAGAACTCTCGCCGCTGCGCCGGGCGGGCGAGACGGCGGCGTTTGGGCTGCGCATGAACGCCGGCTGGCCCTTCGCCGACTTCCAGCGGACCACCGAGTTCGACCTGCGCGGGGAATGGCGGGACGAAATGGAGCAACTGGCCGGCCGCGGCTGGGCCACCCTTACCGCCGATCGCTTTCAACTCACCCACCAGGGCCTGCGCTTCGCGGATGCCGCCGCGGAGATGTTCTTGCGCTGAACGGCCGGCGGCGGCGTGCCGCCACGCTTAAATCGGCAGGCGGACCACGAAGGTGGCGCCGTCCCCGGGCACGCTGGCCGCGGTAATGCTGCCGCCATGCGCCTCGACAATGGCCCGGCAAATGGCCAGACCCAAGCCGGAATTGCCGGCCCCCGTGCGCGACTTCTCCGCCCGATAAAACCGTTCGAATACATGCGGCAAATCCTCCGCCGCAATGCCCCTGCCGGTGTCGACCACGTGCAAAACAGCCAATCCGCCGCTGACCTCCAGTTTCAGACGCACCTCCCCGCCCGGCTGGTTGAATTGAATCGCATTGGTCAATAAATTTAAAATGACCTGGGCCAAGCGTTCCGGATCGCCGGTGATTTCCACCGGCTTCGTTTCGGCGACCATTTTCACCTGCCGCTCCGCCGCCAGCATGCGGACCGATTCCATGCCTTCGGCCACGGTACCGGCCAGATCAAATTTCATCCGCTTCAAAACCTCCTGTCCGGCGTCGAACCGGGTGAGTTCGAGCAGTGAACCGATCAGCCGGCGCATGCGCTGCGCGGCGCGTTGGCAGGCTTCCACCGCCTGGCGGTAACCGGCGGCATCGCGCTCGCGGCTCAGGGCGGTCTGGGTCTGCGTGAGCATCACCGTCACCGGCGTGCGCAACTCGTGCGCGGCATCCGCGGCAAATTGTTTCTGCTGCGCAAAAGCGGTCTCCAGCCGCGCGAACGTGGAATTCAGAATCCCCGCCAATTGTCCCAATTCGCTCCCGGCCTCGGCCGTTTCAATGCGCTGGGAGAGATCCCCGGCCGAAATCCTGGCGGCGGTGGTGCTGATGGCGCCAATGGGCCGCAGCGCCCGTCCCACAAACCACCAGCCACCAGCCAGACCGACCAGTAAAATCCCCGCCCCGATGGCGGCCAGATTCAGCGCCGCGAGTTCCAACTCATGCAATTCGGGCGCCACCGAGCAACCGACGATGATGACTTCACCACCGGGAGTCTCATTAAAGCTCTCACGAAAACCATCCAGGGTCCAAATCGGTGGCGGTTTCGGGCCGGGCGGTTCCGGAACCAGGGCAATCCGGCCCTCTTTCTTCAAGGATGACAGGGGCTTCGCCACCACCAACGCCGGCGGTCGCTGGCCGACGCCGGCGATTTCCCGGCCGTCACGCGCATAAAGAACGAAATAAAAATTCCCAGGCAAATTGGTGTCAAACAAGCCGGCAACTGGCGCCGGCAGGCTGAAGGGCTCCGTGTCAAAGTCGTGCAGCGGCGGCCGGTCATCCGGATTTTCGCCCAATGGCCCGTTATCCCGAAAAGGACGTTCCCGCCCGGGCGGCCGCTCCCGGTGGAGCGCCCCGCTCAGGACTGCGAAGCGCTGATGCAGATTCTCATCCACCCGTCGAAAAATCCGGTTGCGCTCCAACTGATAAGCGGTGATGCCAAAGCCGGCCAGCACGGCCACCAGGATGAGTCCGTACCAGATCTGCAAGCGCCATTTGATCGATTTAAAGACCATGGGGTGAGAGGTTCTCAAGCGGCCACTGCGGCCGGGGCCGAGCCACCGGCACGGCGGCCGGCATGCGGAAAGTTGAAAGTGGGCGTTCGCATATGCCTGTCTACCCGATGCAATAGCCGTGGCCGCGCCGGGTCACAATGAACTCCGCGCCCAATTTTTTGCGCACATTGGAAACATGCACGTCCAGCAGGTTGGACAGCGAACTTTCATTCTCGTCAAAAAGATGTTCGTAAAGTTGCGTGCGGGTAACGACCACGCCCCGGTGCCGCGCCAGAAACTCCACCAGCGAGTATTCGCGGGCCGTCAGTTCCACCAACTGACCGTTGAGAAAGACATTCCGCGCCCCGGTGTCCACCGCCACGTTGCCGATCTCAATCCGGTTGGTCGTCTGATTTGTCGTGCGGCGAATGATGGCGCGCAGCCGGGCAAAGACCTCGTCCAGATCGAAGGGCTTCACCACGTAATCGTCGGCGCCGGTATCCAACCCCTTGACGCGGTCGCGGGTCTGGTCGCGGGCGGTGAGCATGAGGACCGGGGTTTTCTTGGTCTGGCGCAGGCGCCGGAGCAATTCCCAGCCATCCATGCCCGGCAGCATCACATCCAACACGATGGCATCATAATCGGTGCCTTCGGCGTTAAAGAGCCCGTCGTCGCCATTATCGGCGGTGTCCACGGCATAACCTTCCTCGCGCAAGGCCTGGGCGAGGCTGGCGAGCAGATCGGGTTCATCTTCGACAATCAGGATTCGCATGCGGCCCGGTAGTGATAACACAACCACCGGCAGCCGTCAGCTTCGCAGAAACGACCTTAAGGGAAGATGAAGCCGCAGCTGAAACTTGTTTCTCCGCGGACCGGCGTTTAACGTGGGGGCATGAGCAACGACAATTCATTCGTTCGCGAGGACCCTTGGCGCATCTTCCGCATCATGGCCGAGTTTGTGGACTCCTTTCAAACCATGTCGCAGGTGGGACCGGCGGTGACCATCTTTGGTTCGGCGCGGACCAAGACCAACGACAAGTATTACCGCGCCGCAGTGGAAATCGCCAAGGGCTTGGCGCGACACAATCTGGCTGTGATCACGGGGGGCGGTCCAGGCATTATGGAGGCGGCCAACAAGGGCGCGGCCCAGGGCGGCGGCAAATCCGTAGGCTTGAACATCGAACTGCCCCACGAACAGAACGGCAACCGTTATGCCAACGTGCCCATCCACTTTCATTATTTCTTTGCGCGCAAAGTCTCGTTTGTCAAATACAGCCTCGGTTTCGTTTACATGCCCGGCGGCTTCGGCACCCTGGATGAACTATTCGAAGTGCTCACCCTCGTCCAGACGCAGCGCATCCCACAGTTCCCGCTGGTCCTCTTCGGCACCGAACATTGGAAGGATCTCATCGCCTGGCTGAAGGCGCGCCTGGAAAAGGACAAGCTGATCAGCCCGGGCGATCTGGACCTGGTGCACATGACCGACAGTGTGGCCGAGGTGGTGGATATCATCCGGGATTACGAACGCCGCGTGGGCCCGCCCGGGGCTCTGCCCAAGTCGTTTGTCTGATCGCCCGCGAATGGAAAAATTTCCGGCCGGCCGAACTCTGGAACCACCAACGTGCGCGAGCCCAAACCTGAGCCCCATCCCCCGTTCAGCCGGGAATTCGACCCGGCCCCCGCGGGGCACCCGCTCATCCAGACAGTCCCCACCGCCCACACGCCCGAATCGTTGGTGGCACAATTGCGAACCGCGCACCGGCAGGTGGTGCTGCTGCGCACCGGCCAGTTCGATTCGCCAGCGGCACGGTATTCCTACGTGGCGACGCGGCCGTTCCTGATCTTCCGCTCCTTTGGCTCGCGCTGCGAGACGCTGGCCCCCTACCGGGATGGGCGGACGACGCAATTTGGCAATCCCTGGTGCCTGCTGGACACGCTGATGGCGCGCTATGAACTGTTGGAAACCATCGACTGGCCGTTTCCGCTGGGCGGCGCGTTTGGTTATTGGGGCTATGGCCTGAAGAACTTCACCGAACCCAAACTGCCGCGGCGCGCCACGGACGACCTGGAGCTGCCGGATTCTCACGTGACCTTCCACGACAGCCTGGTGGTGTTTGACCATCGCCTGGGAACCGCAGCCATCGTTTCCACCGGGCTCGGCGCCGATGGCTCGCGGAGCGCTACGCGGGCGGCGGAGCAGGCGGATTTTTGGGCGGCGCAATTGGCCACGCCACCGGCCGGCCTTCCGCCCCCCCTGCCCTCGCCAGCCGTGAGCGCCGGCCCGGCGCCAGTGTGCCTCCAGAGCAATCTCTCCGCCGCGGAATTCGTGGCGGCAGTCGAACGGGCGCAGCGTTACATCCGCGCCGGCGACGTTTATCAAGTCAATCTCTCGCACCGTCTCACCGCCCCGCTGCCCTTTGGCGGCTGGGAGTTGTTTGAACGGCTGGCGGCCGTTTCGCCGGCGCCTTTCGCCGCCTACCTCGCCGGTGACGACGGCGACGGCGGCGGCCGGTTTGAAATTGCTTCTTCCTCGCCGGAACAGTTTCTCCGTCTGTCCGGTGCGCACGTGACGACCCGGCCGATCAAGGGCACCCGCCCGCGCCACGCGGAGGCCACGCGCGACGCGCAATCGGCGTATGAATTGCAAACCAGCCCCAAGGAACTGGCGGAACTGGTGATGATCACGGACCTGCTGCGCAATGACCTGGGCAAGGTCTGCGAATACGGGTCGGTGCAAACACCCGAGCTGGCCCGACTGGAAAAGTTCGCGCAGGTGCAGCACCTGGTCTCCACGGTGGAAGGGCGTCTGCGCGGCGACGTAACGCATCTGGGGGCGTTTGCGTCGTGCTTCCCCGGGGGCAGCATCACCGGCGCCCCGAAATTCCGCGCCCTGGAAATCATCGATGAACTCGAACCGCTGGCGCGTGGCCCCTATTGCGGCGCGCTGGGTTACCTGGGCTTCAACCGTGAAAGCCAGTTGAGCATCACCATCCGCACCGCAATCTGCCAGGCCGGCTTGGCACATTTCAGCGTGGGCGCTGGCATCGTGGCCGATTCCCAGCCGGCGGCGGAATATCAGGAAACCCTCGACAAAGCCCGCGGGTTCATCCAAGCCCTGGAATTAAATCCACCAGCCCCCTGCCCTGTTCGGAACGAAAGCCGCCAGCCGAATCCCGACTAAACATCAAATCCGCTTCTCGTCGGCGTCGATATAGTCCACGAAGGTTTTGACATCGTCGCGATGGGCCAGGCTGGATGCTTCCTTGCGCATTTTCAACCGCGCGCAGCCGGCGGCGTCGTTGGCCGGCGGCCGGTTGCTAACTTCCTGCCAGTGTGCCGCCTTTTCGGCTTCCGTCCGCTTGACATGCTGGCACACCCAATCGCAGACCTGGCCATCGGTGATTGTTGCTTTCACCACAGCCACGAATTGCTCGTGCGTGAGACCGGCCGCCTTCAGCCACACGCCGTCAAAGCCTTTGCCGAGATTGTCCGTATAGTCGGAGTGCAACTGGCCGGCCAGGCTCAGGCGAATCTTGTCGATATAGCGCGGCAAATAGTGCCAGCCGGCCATGACTTCGCGGGGACTGCGGGGATAGATAATTTCGCTCATCTGGCAAAGATGAAACTCGCCCGGGTTCGTCGCAACGAAAAAATGGCCGGGCAGAAGCGCGCAAAAGAATCGTTTGAAAAAATCCGACGCTGTTCCATGCTGGCGGCATGACACGATTTGATTTTGAGGTGGCGGTGATCGGCGGGGGCAGCGGCGGCTACGCGGCAGCGCGCACGGCCGCGGCGGCGGGCCGGAAAACTGTCGTCGTGGAGGGCGGCGCGCAAGTGGGCGGCCTGTGCATTCTGCGCGGCTGCATGCCCACCAAGGCCCTGCTGTACGCGGCGGAGGTGAAACACCTGGCCGAGCAGGCTCCCACCTGGGGCGTGCTCCCGGGCAAGGTGGGCTTTAACCTCGCCCGCGTGATGGCCCGCAAAGACGCACAAGTCAGGGATTTTGCCGACTTCCGCGTCCGTCAGCTCACCGACGGCCGCTTCAAGTTCATTCGCGCCAATGCCCGCTTTCTGGATTCCCACACGCTCGCCCTGGACAGTGGCCGGAAGCTCACGGCGGAAAACTTCGTCATCGCCACCGGCTCCCGCCTGGGGCCCGCACCCTTGCCGCAATTGAATGAGACGGGCTTTATCACCAGCGATGAAGCCATTGCGTTGAAACAGTTGCCAAAATCGCTCATCGTCCTGGGCGGCGGTGCGATCGCCGCCGAATTTGCGCAGTGGTTCGCCCGGTTCGGGGTCAAAGTCACCGTGATCCAACGCAGCGAGGATCTGATCAAGCAATTCGACCCGGACGCCGGCGGCGAGCTGGCCAAGGTCTTCCGGCACGAAGGCGTGCGCGTGTTCACCGGCACCAAGCTGCTCACGGCGCGGCGCCAGGGGAAACTCAAGGCAGTTTACTTCGGGCAAGATGGCCGTCGCCGATCCGTCGCCGCAGCCGAGATCTTGTTTGCGTGTGGCCGCATCCCGAACACCGACACGCTGGGGCTGGCACAGGCGGGGGTGAAAACCGACGGACCGCGGGTCGTTACGGATGACACCATGCGCACCAGCGTTCCCCACATTTATGCGGCCGGCGACTGCACCGGCCCGCATGAAATTGTGCACGTGGCGATCCAGCAGGGCGAAATCGCTGCCTACAACCTGGGAAAACCCAAGCAGCCACGGCGGATGAATTACCGTCTGCTGATCTCGGTGGTCTTTACGGATCCGCAAGTGGCGAGCGTGGGTTTGACAGAGCGCCAAGCCAAGGCGCAAGGCATCAAGTACCTCGCGGCCAGCTATCCCTTCAACGACCATGGCAAATCGCTCATCATGAACGCCCAATTCGGATTTGTGAAACTGCTCGCCGCCCCCAAGTCCGGTGAAATTCTGGGCGGCAGTTGCGTGGGGCCCGTGGGCGGCGAATTGATCCACGAAATCGTGGCCGCCATGGCCGGGCGGATGACGGTACACGCGTTGGCAGCCATGCCCCATTATCATCCCACGCTCGCGGAAATCTGGGCCTACCCGGCGGAAGAACTGGCGGACCAGATCCCGCGCCGCGGCCGGTCGTGAGCAATCAAAAGGCGGACTTCCGAAGTACATCGGAAATCCGCCCGTGGCCAAAGGCCCCCGGATTTTAGGAAACAGCCGGCTTGGGTTAGTACCGCAGGCGATAGAACTTCAATGAAGCATTGCTCACTGGCACTGTCAGGCTGGTGCCGGTGACACCGCTGACATCAATGTAAGGGCCGCTCACGCTGGTGGCCTGCTGTAGCGTGCCCGCGCTCCAGCTCAGGACAAGGCTGCTGCCGGCGAGCGAGATCATCAACGGCGTGCTGCCGTAGGCACCCGCCGAGTAATGGGC
>CAYTJG010000236.1:0-10269 GCA_964437865.1 uncultured Bifidobacteriaceae bacterium
CTGCCGATGAAGCCGGCGCCGCCGGTGACCAGAATTTTCATGGATGATTCAAAGGGTTGCGATCAATCGGTTCATTTCCTCTTCCTGCCGGGCAATGGATTCGACGAGCTTGAACTGGGTCCGGCAGCGATCCAGGTTGTGGTTTTCCCGGTGTACTTTGAAATAGGTGTCGCCGGCCAGGAAATCCGTGAGGAAACGCAGGCCGATTTCGAAAGTGATCACCTTGCCGGCGGCCGGGAGCAATCGCTTCTCCGCCGGCGTGAGATAATCGGCGGCGGCCAGATAACCCCGCACCAAGGCCTCGAACATCGGGAACTGCATGTGCACCTGCGTCAGGTCGCGTTCGTCCTCCTTGGCCGGACTGGTGGTGGTGCGCACCATGTCGCCGAAATCGTACAGGGCCAGGCCGGGCATGACGGTGTCCAGGTCGATCACACAAATGCCTTCGCCGGTGGCGTCATCGAGCAGCACATTGTTCAGTTTGGTGTCGTTGTGGGTGACGCGTTCGGGGAGTCGGGCTTCGAGGAGGAGGCTGGCCAGGGGACGGCTGGCCAGGGCAAACTGGATTTCCGGCTGGGCGAGCCCGGCGCGGTTGCAGGTGTCGGCCGCGAGGGCGGCCTCAAAGGCGGCGAAACGCTTGGGCGTGTGGTGAAAGTCCGGAATGGTGTCGTGCAAGCGCGGCGCGGGCAGGTCGGCCAGCAGGCCTTGAAACCGGCCAAAGGCCTTGGCCGCCTCGAAGGCCTGGCGGGTGGTTTCCACGGCGTCGTAAGTGCGGGCCTTCTCGATGAAGATGTAAACGCGCCAGTGATTACCTTCGGCATCGCAGTAAAACGGCCGGTCATCCAGCGCGGGAATGAGCGTCAGCACCCGGCGGGTACGTTCGGGCGCGTCCGCAATTTTGCGGCCGAGATGCTCGGTGACACGGTGGACGTTGTCCATGAGGGCGGCGGGCTGCTTGAAGATCTGGTGGTTGATGCGCTGGAGGATGTAGCGCATCGGGCTGCCGCCCTGGTCGCACACGATGCAGTAGGTGTCGTTGATGTGGCCGTTGCCATAGGGGGCGGCGCTGACAAACTCACCGGGGAGTTGGAAATGGCGGGCCACGGCGCGGAGATCGTGCTGGGGAGGCGGAACGGCGGTCGCTGTTTGTCCGTCGGCAGGGGGCGTGGCGAGGCTGGTGGATTTCATAGTTGCTGGGTCAGGGTTGAAACTTCAGGGTTCCCCATTCCGCCAGCCGGTGGAAATCCGGCCGGGTCAGGGCAGAAGAAGAGGAAATGACCGGTTGACTGCTGCCGCGGGTATAATCGTAGCGGCAAAAGGAAAAATGCCAGACGGCGCCGGGCAGGGCGGCCGGCGTATCACTCACGGCAGCCGCGGGAATTTCCGCCAGGAGGTACCAGCAGCCCTGTTCCGGCCGGGGCCAGGTGTGGGATTTAAAACTGATGTCGTGGACCAGGGCCTGGCCGATGGAATTGGTTCTGCGCGCGTATTCCAGGGCCGCCGCGTTGCTGTAGCGGAGCTGGAGCTGCAGGTTGTTGGGGGCCACCTGAAATTCCGAATAGGCGGTCTGTTGTTCCGGGCGCAGAAAGATTTCAAACACATCGCCCAATTCCCACAACCGTTCGTTCGCCTGCGTGGCAAACGTGAAAATGTTGGCGTCGGTCAGTTTGCCCAGGACGTACAGGGTGTCGCCGCGCCAGCCGGTCCACACGTTGGCAGGCATGAACGCGGGTTCGGATACGTCGAGCCACGGCTGGCGGAGGGCACAGCCGGGCGCGCGCTGGAACGCATGCAGCACGGTGTCCAGATCCGCGACGTCAAAGGCTGGCAGTTCCGAACAGTCGAGGTGGGGCGAGGTCATCACGGCTTGCGTTTCTTGATCACCGGCAGGCTCGCCGCGGCCACGGCCTGGCCAATGCGGCGACTTTTTTCATCCGGTACATGCAGACGGATTTGGGCGGCCAGTTCCGGAAATTCGGACTTCAACACTGCGCGTGCCCGGGCGAGGACGATGTCGCCGCCCTGGCCGGTGGTCACCCGGCCGAGGATCAACAGGTCGGTGAAGTCGTAGAACGAACGGTACAGCGGGATGGTGTAGCCGAGATACACGCCGATGGTTTCGTAAATCCGGGCCGCGCGGAGATCGCCCTGGCTCATCAATTCCTGGACCTTTTTCAGCCGCTCGGGCAGGCCCAGGTTGGCGGGCAACTTGATCTTGGCGGCGGGCAGCAGCTTGTTCACGGCCTGCTGCGAGAAGTACATGGCGCCCACGCCGAGATCGCCCGACCATTCGTCCGCGGCGGCCGCGGGATTCACGTCCACCGGGGCGAACGCCAGTTCGTTCAGCCAGCCCAGGATTCGGCCCTGCCGGTCCATGAACCCGGCCGCTTCGCTGGAACCCATCGCCAGCCCCAGCATGCCCGGTTTGCGCAGGGAAAGAGCGCCGGCCAGGGCGGTCACGTCGCCGTCGTTCATCACCAGCACGGGCACGTTCCACTCGCGCTGGATCCTTTTGAAAATGGCGGCCGCCTTGGGAAAATCTTTTTTGGGCACCGCCCGCAGGAGCGAGGCCACGCGGATTTCGTTGTCCACGATGATGCCCGCAGAGCTGCCGCCAATGGCGTCCACGCGCGGCAAGTGGGCGGCGGCCCGATGCAGCGCAGCCGAGATATGATGGTAATGGTATTCGGGATTCGGCTGCGATTTGGGGTCCCACGGCATTTCCTCGGTGAAGATGGCCTCGCCGTTCAGCACGGCCGACACCTTGTAATCGCTGGCGCCCAAATCAAATCCCAGGCGGCAGCCCTGCAAATGGCCGCCGGCGGCCTGTTCCATCTCCGAACCGGCGGGCACTTTGCCGGCGGTGGTCACCACCACCTTGAACGATTTCCCGTAGGCGTCCTGCATCAGGCGGCAGTCGAACTTGCGCGCGCCCGTGGCCGAGTAGGTGCGGCGGATGAACTGGCCGATGGAGGCCGGGCCGCCGACCGTGATTTTCCAGCCCCCGCGCGACCACAGGAGAAACTTCACGAGTCGCTCCACGTAGCGCCGGGTGGGCGCGTCGGCTTCGGGCAGCACGACAGTTTCAAAGCGGCAGACGAGGCCGCTTTCGCGTTCGAGACCGATGACCAGCGGCACGGCCCGGCCCGAGGCCCGGGCGGCAGCTTCGTAATGGCGGTTGAACAGGGCCGCTGGTTGGAAACCGGGGTCGAGGGGAGCAGGATGTTTGAGCGTCAACTGTGAAGGCATAACTATTCGGTAAATAAACCGACTTCCGAGAGGGCCGGGCAGACCGGCGCTTGGGTGATACGCACGCGGACCTTGTCGGTGGTGATCGGCGCGCAACGCACGAGTCGGCAATTGCCGATGCTCGTGCCGGTGGCAAACTGGGTCCATTGATTGTCCCGCCACTGATCGAGGGCAAAGGCATCAATGCGCTGGCCCAGCGGCAAATACTCGCGCAAACGAACCACGTTGAACGTGATCGGATGGCCGAGATCCAACACTAGTTCAGGGGTGGTGACGGCATCGTCGGTGCTCCAATAAACGTCGCGCCGGCCGGCGATGACGTTGGCCGGGGCGAACCGGGCATCGCCGCCGCGCGTGTTGGAGGCGGTGACGGTGGCCGTATGGGCGAAATCGTGGGCGAACGTGCTGTCCAGCACGCGCCGGAATGCCAGTAACGAGGCCACGTCGTTCGAGTGGATCTGCCCGCGCCGGTCGGGAGGAATGTTCAGCAGCAAAGTGGCGCCGCGACCCACCGACTTGTAATAGAGATCCACCAGTTCGGCAGGCGTTTTCACCTGGCTGTCTTCCTTGGCGTGGTAAAACCAGCCAGGGCGGATGGAGACATCGCATTCGGCGGGCATCCAAGTGGTGCCGGGCCGCTGGCCGCGGTTGAGCACCTCCGAGTAGTGGTCGCCATTCGGACCGTAACCGGGGCCGAAGTCGGCGCCGTTGATCGTGGCCCAGCACGGATCACCCGCCACGCCATTTTCACCGCCCACCCAGCGGATATCGGGCCCGCCGTCGCTGAACATGCACGCGTCCGGTTGCAGGTCGCGGACGAGCTGCCGGGTCACCGGCCAGTCGTAATAGGTGTGATTGTCGATGTGGCGGGTTTCATGCGCCCCGCCGTAGAAGCCGCTGCCGCCGTTGGCGCCGTCAAACCAGACCTCGCTGATGGGCCCGTATTGGCTGAGCAATTCGCGCAGTTCGCTGCGATAATAAGTGAGGTATTCGGGATGACCATAATCCTTTTGGTTGCGGTCCCAGGGCGAAAGGTAAACGCCAAACTTGATGCCCGCCCGGTGGCAGGCGGCCGATATTTCTTTCACCACGTCCCCCTGGCCGTTTTTCCAGGGCGAATGTTTCACGGAATGTTCTGTGAACTTCGTGGGCCACAGGCAGAAACCGTCGTGATGCTTGCAGGTGAGGATTAGTTCCTTCATGCCCGCGTCCCGCGCCACTCCGACAATCTGGTCGGCGTTGAAATCGGTGGGATTGAAAACCTGCTCGCTCTCGTCGCCGTCGCCCCATTCCTTGTCGGTAAAGGTATTGACGGTGAAATGGGCGAAGCCGACGAACTCCATTTGCTGCCATTGGAGCTGGCGGGGGCTGGGCACGGGGCCGTAGGGCGCCGGCGCGCTGGTGTTGTCGGCGGCGCTCAATGGGGACGCCAACAGACACGTCGTCAGGAGGAGCACGCCCGACAGGCCGAGCGAGCGAAGGTCCGAGGTCCGGCGGGTTTCCGTTGTCGTGGCCCCTAACTCCGCCGCGGGGGCGGTGGCCGGTTGTGTGGCTGGGGAGAACATAGGCGTTGGCTATTTGGTTTGGCGGCCTTCGAAGTGTTCCTCGATCTCCTCCAGGGTTTTGCCCTTGGTTTCCGGGAGGAAAAACACGGCGGTGATGAAATAAATGACCGTGCAGCCGGCGAAAATATAGAACAGGGTGGCGTAGCCATACTTGCCCACGGTGGGTAGGAAGACGGCGGCGATGAAGGTGGATACCGCCTGGTTGATCAGGAGGGCGATGCTCATGCCGTTGGAGCGGATCCGGGTGGGCATGAGTTCGGAGAGGGCCAGCCAGACGCAGACGCCGGGGCCGATGGCAAAGAACGCTATGAAAACAAACATGGCGATGGCGGTCAGCCATCCGTTGCGCTCGTCAGGTACGGGCGTCATGAGCGCGTGTTCGATCTTGAGCGGCGCGTTGGTGGCGGCGTCCAGGTTGGCAAACGGATTGGAGAAAAACGCGATGACCTTATTGGCCGGCAGGCAGCCTTCGCGGGTGATCGTCAGCGGCTTGGCTGCCAGGTCATCCGAGCGTACGACGGGGGAGGCCGCGCCGAAATCGCCGTAAGAATAGATGATGACCATGGTGCTTGGTCCCGAGCTGAAATTCCTGCCGGCAAGCAGGCTGGTGGCGGTCGCCTGCTTGAAATCCAGCGCGAGCGACTGATCATTGCTGACCAGGGCTTGGACGGCCTCCTTCACATCCACGCGCTGGGCTTCGGTCTTATGAAAGAGCGTGCCCACGCCAAGGAGGGAAACGATGATGCCGGCGGTGCCGAGCGAGAGCAGGAACTTGCGGCCCTTGCGATCCACCAACAGCACGGCGCCGATGGTGACGAACGAATTCACGAGCGTCAGGATGAGGTATCCCAGATGGGCCTGCTTGTCACTCAAGCCGGCTTGGATAAGGATGGTGGCATTGTAACCGATGATGGAATTCACGCCCGTGGCCTGGTTGCAGGCAAGCACCAGGCAGGCCAGGACAAAGGGAATGACGTACTTGCGGCGGAGCAGCGATTCCTTGACTTGCGCAGCCGTTGTTTTGCTCTTTTCCGCGGCGATGGTTTCGGCCATTTCCTTGAGCTCCAGGGTGGCCTGTGCTTCGGTGCGCGAACGAAGCAGGGCGGTGCGGGCGGCTTCCACCTCCCCGCGGCGATACAGCCAGCGGGGAGATTCGGCCACAAAAAAACTGCCGAGCACGAACAGCAGGCCGGGCGGCAGCGACACCCAGAAGATGCTCCGCCAAGCCGTGTCTTTGAAGGCGAACAGTTTGTCGGCATCGCCCAACTGGGATACCGCGTCCACGCGGCCGCTGAAATAGAGGCCGATAAAGGCCGCGGCCGCGATGCCGAGGGTCAGGAGTAATTGAAAAATGGCGGTGCCTTTGCCCCGGTTGGAGGCACCCAAACATTCAGCCAGGTAAAGCGGCACCACCACCCCGATGAAGCCGCCGCTGATGCCTTGGAGCAGCCGGCCGAAGATCAAGGCGTCGTAACTGTGAGCCAAGGCAATCATGGGGACGCTGAGGACAAACAAAATGGCGCTGAGCGCCATCATCCGCTTGCGTCCGAACCAATCGGCCAGCATGCCGGCAAACAGGGTGGAGAAGATGGTGCCGAGCAACACGGCGGCCACAACCAGGGAACATTGTTGGGCGCTCAGCGAGGCGCCGCCGGGCAGTTTGAACGTGTCCTGCAGGTAGGGCAGGGCGCCGGCGATGATGCCCACATCAATTCCGTAGAGCAGACCGCCAAGGCCGGCGACCAAGAGAAGAAAACGATTATATCCTGACCGTCCCGTGTCGGTGGTGGTGCTCATAGTTTTTAAGGTAACCTCAGGCGCCTGTCACGCAGGTTTCGGCCCACGATACCAAAAACCGCCGCGAAAGCAACTCACTATTTATCACGTGATAATCGGCAAATCTGCCGGCGCAAACGCTTGGAAACGAAAGGCCGCCCTATCGCGCGCCGCTCGTTTTGCCAGCGGCTGCTTCGCTCGCCCGCCTCAGCGCCTGAAATGGACGAGCGCCGGTCCGCGGCCGTCCTCGGCCGCTGAGACATGATTTTGAACCAGTCATCAGCCTGGCAACCAAGTTTCGAAACGAAAGGCCGCATCCACCGCGCGCCGGTCGTTATGCCCGCCCCAGTGCCCGTCTCGAGTGCGCTTCGCCCCGGTTTTGAAGACCCGCCAAAGCTCTGATCGGGCTGCTACTTTCCCTGTAAAAAGTCTCCCAAGGGAGGAAAACTTAATAGCAGTCCAGCCAGCAAGAATAGAAAAGCCAGACTGTTGATTTTGCCCAGGGAAAGCGATCTGCCCTGCCAGCAACGAGTCAGCACAGCCCAGAGGATCAGCCAGACCAAGATGGCCGTGGTGGTGACACCGGAAAGCGGGCCAGTGGGCTGGTAAAAATTAAAGAAATGCGCCACGGCCGGAAAAGCATCCCCCAACACGCCAAAGAGGCTGACGGAAAAGCAGCCAACTCCCGCCGAAAGGATGGCTGCCGCCGCGGCTCCGTTGGCGATGGCTGATGCAGCCGCCGTTGCAATTTTAACCCGATCCTCTCTTGGCTCGTCAGCCCTCATTTTGTGCCCCCCATGAATTTGATTTCTCCACCGCCGCGGAGCGGAGCCTTTTTGTTCAACAAGGCGCCGAAAACCCCGGCTATTGAAGCGGCGATCGCGGCGGTCACGGCGAACGCAAAAGCGGCCTTTCTGACCGAGCGGTGCAGGGAAAGATCGGAACCATATTTGATGAATAGATAGGCCACCATCGTTAGGAGGATCGGTGCAAACCAGGCCACATGTTCCTTCCACTCCATTCCCACATTATGCCAGCCGGCCGTCGTGGGACTGGCCAGAAGACTGCGCTGGGGGTATTGCGCCAGATCGGCGCTTCCGGCGGGCGGATGTGCCCGGTACCAGGGATACACCACATAGGCGCCCGATAAGACCGTGCCCCAGGCCAGGGCGGCCATTGCGACCAGGTAATATCGCAGCAGCTTCTGTTCCCAAACGGTGAGCGGGGCTGACTTGTCCGGGCGGCAGACACGGTAAAACTGGATCAAGGCTCCCGTGAAGCCGAGCAGCAGGAGCCCTCCCAGGCCCAGGCCATGAAGGAGGGTTACGAGTTCACGATCGGACATTTCCATAATGGGGAGTTCCTTTGGCCAGGGCAGCGCCAAGCCTCCTTCCTGCGGCAGCCAAACTCAGGTTTTTTGACGGCCTGGGGACAGGCGTGGGCGTGGCTGAACCCCTCACGAGTTTCGGTCGGCTCGCCGCTGCCAGCAACGATTGGGATTGTCTTTGCATGCCGCCTTCTTTACTGTGAAACAGTATAGGAGATAGTAACTATCAGGTCAAAGAATTCTCTGGAGCGTCTCATGAAACATGCGCATAAAATCATTTGGCTGGCGATTGGCCTGAATCTGCTTTCCTTGCCACGCACCCTGGCCGGGCCGCCGTTTGTGACCGACGACCCTGAGCCTGTGGACTACCAGCATTGGGAGTTCTACGTGGCCTCGCAAGACTCCAAGGTGGCCGGCGACTGGTCCGGTACGGGACCCCATCTGGAATTGAACTACGGCGTGTTCCCCGATGTTCAGCTCCATCTCATCGCGCCGCTGGCGTATGACGCACCGCCGGACGGCAATTCGCACTACGGTTACGGAGACACGGAAATCGGCGTGAAATACCGCTTTCTTCAGGAAACCAACTACCTGCCGCAAATAGGGATTTTTCCCCTGTTGGAATTGCCCACCGGTAGCAAGAGCGACAATCTGGGCAATGGCCATTGGGTGGGCTTCCTGCCGCTCTGGGTGCAAAAGAGTTGGGGCTCGTGGACGGCTTACGGCGGCGGCGGCTATGGCATCAATGACCTTTCCGGCAGTAAAAATTGGGAATTTGTCGGCGGCGTGCTGCAAAAACAGGTTTTGCCCAACCTGGCCCTTGGGGCGGAAGTGTATTATCAGACGGGTTACCAAACCGATTTTCCCAACACCGCCACGGCCTTTAATGTCGGTTTGATCTATGATTTTAGCGAGCGCCATCACCTGCTCTTGTCCGCGGGCCGCTCCATTGACGGGCCGGTGGATTTTCAATGTTACCTTGCCTACCAATTCACCTTTGACAATAGCCTGTTCCATCTTTGGAGCCATTCGCGCTGACTCCCCTTCGGTTTTATCCGGCCCTTCCCTGCCTTGAAGGAATGGCTGCGGCTCAGGCCGGCAGGTGGCGGGAGGAGTCGCGGATCACCAATTCCGGCTCCAGTCGGGCGGTTTGGCGGGTGAGTTTGCGATTCTCCAGCCTTTTGAGGAGGAACTGCCAGGCAATGGCGCACATTTCCGCCACGGGTTGCACGAGCGTGGTCAGCGGGCTTTCCAGATACTCGGTATCCTGAATGCCATCGCAGCCCACCAAGGCCACATTCTGGGGCACGCGCAACTTCAGGTCGTACAGCCCCCGATAAATCCCCAGCGCCACGTCGTCGGAATGGCAGAAGATGGCCTCGGGCGGCCCCTGCTGGCGGATATAATCCTGGATGGACTGCCGGACGATGGGGCGTTGCTGTTCCGAGAGGGGATAATACAGGAACTCGGGCTGGAGGCCGGCGCTTTGCATGGCTTCCTCGTAGGCTTGGCGGCGGCCGGTGTGCGGCTGGCTGGTGCGTTCGAACGTGGCGTGAACGATCCGGCGAAAACCGGAATTGATGAGGTGCTGCATGGCCTTGGCGGCGCCGGTGTACAGGTCCACCTGCACAAAATCCGATTCCTCGGGGCAATGGGCGCCGAGGCTGATCACGGGAATGGACCGGGCGGCGGGCGATTCCAGATGGGCCTTGACCGCGTGCGGCGCATCCACGGCAAAAACGGCGTCCATGGGCACATTCGAGAGCACTTGGGTCACGGAACGGTCGCTGCATACGTCGGTGATGATCAATTCGTAGCCTTCCTGCTTGGCCAGATGATTCAATTCACGAGTGACGCGGGCGTAATGGCTGGAGATTTGGTCGGGAATCCAGAGGGCAATGATGCCGGTGCGCGCCCGTTTCAAGGCCCGCGCGTGGGGATTGGGACGATAGCCCAGCTGTTGCGCGGTGGCCAAAATGCGTTTGCGGGAGGCCGCGGATACTTGGGGATATCCCGCCAGCGCAAAGGTGACCAACTGCCGGGAGACGCCGAGTTTCCGGGCGATCTGTTCTTGGGTGACCATGTCTGCCCTAGTTTTAGTTCAATTACGCGTTTGCCTGCAAGGCTGATGATGTTGGGCCGGCGCCTCGGCGCGGCCTGGTTGGGGCGCGGTTGCAAGGGACTGGTGGGGCACATTATCTCCCCCTCGCGCACCGCTCAGTGCCCGGAAGGGGCGCTGGCCGGCGCAGGTGGAGGCAGCGGTTCCATGCCCAAAATCTCACGTGCGCCATTGATGACCCGGTCCCAATCCAGGGCCGGTCCTGGATCCACCTTGTCCAGTTGAATGTGATA
>CAYTJG010000237.1:0-10206 GCA_964437865.1 uncultured Bifidobacteriaceae bacterium
AGCAGGAGTCGGCGCACGAACTCATCGCCCGGTGCCATGCGGCGGGCAAGACGATCGAGGAGGCGTGCCGCTGTTTACCCTCACGAACAGTTTCCCGAAGTTAACCATTTCGTTTTGAATGAGGCGGAGGTGACGCTGCCGGAGTTCTTGCGTGACTTCCAGCGAGATGTTGCCCGACGCGTTTATGCCTCGTCTGAATACGCCGACGTCCGCCAGACGCCCGTACCGTTATGGAAACTGGCGGACTTGCAGCGATACGCCTCAATGAGCGTGCAGTATTCACGCGGCTGCCCGTTCGACTGCGAGTTCTGCAACGTGACTGCGATGTTCGGGCATCGACCACGCACCAAGACAACCACCCAAGTAATCGCCGAGTTGGACGGCCTCCACCAGGCAGGCTGGCGCGGGCCGGTGTTTTTCGTCGACGACAATTTCATCGGCAATACCCATGCGCGCTTTTACGAATCCAGCCTCGCACAGGTATCCGGATCAACTGCGGCGGGAACCATCCCAACGGCTGGCTGGCCCTGCGGGTTTGGCGGCGCAATCTGCCCGTCATCACCGTTGGCCGCGTACAGAACTTCGTTCGCTTTTCCTAATAACTCCGCAATGGTATAGGGCTTGACGAGGGTGGCGGCAGGTCGCAGCCAGGGGGACCGGGCAAATTCCGCCGTTGGCAATGCGCTCGTGGCCATGATGACTGGCAGGGCCATTCGCGCGGCACGCATCTTCTTGAGCAACTCCAGACCGGTCAGTTTGGGCATGCTATTGTCGGTGATCATCAGATCATAGCTTTCGGCATTGAGTGCGTCCCAAGCTTCTGCACCATCTTCGGCACCGTCCACCTCGTAGCCGCAGAGGTTCAGCGCCTCAATGGTGAGCTGGCGGATGAAACTGTCGTCCTCCACCATGAGGACGCGTGGGTGCAGATTCGGTTCGCGTTGAACTGGCACGGTTGCCGTGACCGACTCTCCTGCTGGCAAGATGGCATTCTCTATCATGATTGACAGTATGCCGGCCCGCCATGCGGTTGCTATGGGGTGTTATTCCCATCCCGAATCAAAGATTGGATTCGACATTCTACACGAGAACGGAGACGAAATCCGCCCCGGGTTCAGTCGCATGCTACAACTGGGAGGCATGAGTTGGATCGTTGATGCAGTTGAACGGTTGGGTTGCGGCTGGACCTCGAGTTGGCACGGTCAGCGGCGTGGAAAATGATCGGCCATCAGTTCGTCACCCTTTGCTCTCCGTGAATGATGGGTTACGCGTACAAAAAACACCCCGCACTTGCCGTGTGTAACAGTGCCCAGAATTTTGTGTGTTATTCCAGTTCCGGGGCCGAGTTTCTAATCACTAACAGCGCAGGGTAAAATCGTTTCAATTATTCAAAGATCGCAGGCATTTAACACAACATTTGGTTCACTCTTCCCGCCTTCCGATGCACCGCAAATATTGCTGCTTTTATATCGTCGTTGAATATGCGTCCGTTGCGGCGCTCTGTCTATGCGGTGTTTCCCCATATCACAGCAGAGTTGGGAGAACACCTGATAGCGCCAACAAGATTGTTGGGTGATGCTTCTGGACATGAAAAACAAAACATGGCTTCCCCCATTGCTTGCCGTGATGTTATCGACCGCCTGCTTTCTGGCCGGCTGTCAATCACCCAAGGCCCTGCCTCCGGGCGGAAGCGCCGCCGCGCCAACGACCCGGAATAATTGCTACAGTTTGCTCCATCAACTTCTGGCCGAGCAACAGGACGTGAGCATGTTGCGATTCATCAAACCTGAACACACCGACCTTAAAAAACTGGTGAAAAGAATTGCCACGACTTCCGGGGCCGGGGCCAGGCTCTTGGAGGAATTTGCCAAGGACGATCCTTCCATCCGGCTGGACGACATCGGGCTGCCGCCGGGCGAACTGGCCACGCGGGATGCGATTGCGTCCACCAAGGAAAAGGAATTATTGGGCCAGACCGGTGACACCTTCGAGCTGACCCTGCTTTTGACCCAGACGGAGGCGTTAAGCTATGCCTGGCATCTGGCGAAGGTCGCCGGCGAAAATGAGCCGCAACCCGGCCGCGCCCAGGCGCTGGCCGGCCTGAGCGGGGATATGCAGAGCCTCTATCGACAAGTATTCGCGCTGTTGCTGTCGCAAACAACATCATCGCCGACGAACCGGGACTGGACCCAACCAAAATAGCAGCCTCAAAAAGCAAATGCGTCCCTGTAGGCGTAACCACACCCATGATTGAGCCGTTGCTACTAACCACCGCCCGGGTCTCGACCTTCGACGGCCGGCGTCTGCTCACCTGTGCGAGTGGTTTCTTTTTTGAGCGCAACGGCCAGCTGTTTCTCGTGACAAGCCGGCACGTGATGATCGACGAACCGAGCAGGCATTTTCCCGACCGCATCGAAATCGAGCTCCACACCGACGCCCAAAACCTCACGCGTTCCATCAATCTTTCAGTGCCGCTTTACCTCGCTGGCAGGAGTGTCTGGCGCCAGGGCAGCGATGCCGGTGGCGAGATCGACGTAGCCGCGATTGAACTCGACCGCGCGGCGCTGCCGCAGCCGGTGGTGCTGCAATGCTTCACACCGGCGCATATGCAGCGTACGCTCCAGGAGGTGGAAGTCGGCGCCTCTCTGCTGATCGTTGGCTTCCCGCTTGGTTTCCACGATGCGCTGCACCACCTGCCCGTCGTGCGACAGGCGGTGATCGCCTCATCCTTCGGTTTGCGTTTCCAAGGTTTGGGCTATTTTCTTACCGATGCGCGAACGCACCGCGGCACCAGCGGTGCGCCGGTAGTGATGCACGACCCGTCCCCCGATGCGCAACTGCCTTGGAAGTTGCTCGGCGTGCATTCCGCGCGCATGGACATGGGCAGCCGTGACTTGCAACTCGATGAGACACTGGGACTGAACTGCGCCTGGTATGCCGACATGCTTCTCACCCTGACGACCTGAGCCGGGTCTTTCGTATGGGAGAAACACCCCATAGCGCCCGCAGGCATTCCGGGTTAATGATTGGGGATGAAAGATTACCAAACCCCGCAAACCGGAGAGCCGGGCACACCACTGCAAGGCCCGCTGAATTCCCAGCCCTATAAGCCGGCACCGGGTGACCATATTACCAAACCCCATCCGATAACCCCGGCGCACCAACCGCACCATGCCGCCCTGGCCCCATACCATCGCGCCACCCAAGCCCGGGCCGATCACGAAGACGCTGAAAACTCCGAAAACTGAGGATGAACCCGTTGTCATCAAAAACGAAAGACACACCATGCATCTCCTATTAATGCCGGTTTTGGCGAGTGCGCTCTACATTGGCGGCGGCGGGGTCGGCCTCGTCCTCATCATCGTCGTGGTGGTGCTATTGCTCCGTTAACCATTGAGCCGTTCCGCCAAAGACTTCATCAAGTCACACGGCGGAACTGATACCCTTATGAAAAATTTATTCACATTGTTCACGGTGGGGTCAATTTTCACCGGCGGACGTTCGGAAACCAATCAAACGTCGAAAGAACCGCCGAATGTCACATTGGGTCACCTTCGTGGTGAAGGATCATCGTTAACCGGGTGCAGCTCGTCAGCCCAGCCTGGGCGGAATCCGGCGCGCGTTAATAATGAGTGTGATTTTATGATGTCTCAACTGGGTTAGTCTTATGAACCCCACTCGTATCCGGTCTCATCGTCGGTCGGTCCTGACTGCCATCGAAATACGGATGACTCGCAGCCGCCTGGGGCGGGCGGCCCTGCATGTCTGGAGCCTGTTGCGCGGCGGAAATTTTCCCTGGCACGTTGCCGGAATAAAGCGGGAATTGTGTCGACGCTTCACGGTCCGCCCCGCCGGCGGGCCATAGTGGGATTAATGTCGCGCGGCGACACCTCACAACTCAAACCTCACCTCCACGAAGTGTTCGCGGCAGTCATCCACCAGCTTTAGCGCGGCCCCGGGTTGTTCAATTCCATCCAGAATAATTTTGGGCGGAACTTTCCATGCGCCCGACACATTGATGCAGGTGATGTGATAGACCGTTTCGCGATGGCGGTAGTCGAGTTTAAACGATCTCCATTCCTGCGGGACTTTGGGCGTGAAACGCAATTCGTCCACGGCCAGTTCGACACCCAAAAGTGTCTCCAAAATCAAGCGGTACATCCAGCCCGCCGACCCGGTGTACCACGTCCAGCCGCCCCGGCCCGTGTGCGGCGGCAGGCTGTAAACGTCCGCCGCCATGACGTATGGCTCGGCTTTGTAACGCGCCACGGCTTCGGATTCCTGTGCGTGCAGGATGGGGTTGATGAACTTGAGCAGTTCCCACGCCCGATCGGTCTCGCCGGCCAGCGCAAAAGCCATGACCGCCCAAATCGCCGCGTGGGTGTATTGGCCGCCGTTTTCGCGGACCCCGGGGACGTAACCTTTGATGTAGCCGGGTTCCATAGGCGATTTATCAAACGGCGGATCGAACAATTGAATCAATTTGCTTTCGCGCCGCACCAACCGGTGCGCCACCGCATCCAGCGCGGTGCGGGCGCGATCCTGGCTGCCTCCGCCGGAGATCACCGCCCAGCTTTGCGGCAGGGAATCAATCTGGCATTCGGGGTTGGCAGCGGAGCCGAGCGGTTCGCCGCTGTCAAAATAAGCGCGGCGATACCACTGCCCGTCCCAGGCATTTTTTTCAATGTTCTCGTGCAAGGTCTTTGCCTGTTCCTCGCATTGTTGCGCAAAAACCTTGTCGCCACGGCGGGAGGCAAGGATGGAAAAATGTTTCAGGCCGTCGTAGAGGAAAAAGGCCAGCCAGACGCTTTCGCCTTTTCCTTTTTCGCCGATGAGGTTCATGCCGTCATTCCAGTCACCGCAGCCCATGAGCGGCAGACCGTGCTCGCCAAATTTCAAACCATTTTTCATGGCGCGCACGCAATGTTCGTAAAGCGTGCCGGATTCCGCCGAGCGCTGCGGTAAGTCGTAATACGCCTCTTCCTCCGGCTTGACTGCGCGGGCTTCCAGAAAAGGGGCGACTTCATCCAGCACCCCGGTGTCGCCGGTGGTTTCGACATAACGGCAGGCCGCGCAGGGCAGCCAGAGATAATCATCAGAAAAATGGGTGCGCACGCCGCGACCAGACGGAGGATGCCACCAATGCTGCACATCGCCTTCGCGAAACTGATGCGCGGCAGCGCGGATCAGTTGCTCACGCAACAACTCCGGACGGGTATGAACCAGCGCCATCGAATCTTGAAGCTGGTCGCGGAATCCAAACGCGCCGCCGGACTGATAAAATCCGGTGCGGGCCCACATCCGGCAGGAGATCGTCTGGTAAATCAGCCAGCCATTGGCCAGAAGGTTCAACGCCGGTTCCGGCGTTTCCACCCGGACGGCGCTCAAAGTGTGGCCCCAGAAAGCCCAGACTTTTTGCAATTCGTCGCGGCAGGCCTGGAGGTTTTGGAACCGCCCCGCCAGGTCCCGCGCGGTCTCGAGATTTTGTCCCGCGCCCAGAATGAAGGCAATTTCGCGCTCCTGTCCCGGCTCTAGTTCCATTGGCACCTGCAAGGCCGCGCAGGGGTCAAGGCCGACGCCGGTCTTTCCCGAAAGGCGCGTGCGCCGGAGCGCGGCCGGCTGCGCGGGGGTGCCATTGCGTCCCAAAAATTCCACCCGGTCCGCCGTGCATGAACGCGCCAGTTCACTGCTGGCGACAAACGCCACGCGGCCTTCAAAGTCCGTGTTGTAGGGATTGCGCGCGAACAACGCGCTGGTTTGCGGGTCAGTTTCTGTCGCAACGTGCATCGCGTTTTTCTGCCGTTGCTCGCCTAAAACCCATTCCCAATAACCGGTCAGGGACAAATGCCGCCGGCGATCCGAATTGTTCCGCAGTTTTAAAACCGCGAATTTGACCGGCTCGTTGATGGAAATATAAATCCACAACTCGGATGAAATGCCGTACTGGATATGTTCGAAGACACTATAGCCAAATCCGTGCCGCACAACATACGGCAACTCACTGCGCACGGGCAGCGGCGTCGGCGACCAAAATTGCCCGGTCTGTTCGTCGCGGATGTAAAACGCCTCGCCGCTGACGTCGGTCACCGCGTCGTTGTTCCAGGGCGTCAGCCGGAACTCATGGCAATTCTCGCCCCAGGAATAGCTGCCGCCGCTTTCAGAGATGAGCGTGCCGAAATTTGGGTTGCCCAGCACATTAACCCACGGTGCGGGCGTGACGGCGCCGGGGAGAAGCGTGATTACGTATTCACGGCCATCGGGCGTGAAGCCGCCCAGGCCGTTGAAGAAAACCAGTTCGCGCGCCGGCAATCCCGGGGCGGCTTCGATTTCGGGCCGCGAACGGATGCGCAATTGGGGCGGCAGGGGTTCGGGCCGGGTGCGGCGGGACAATTGTTCCGACAAGGTTCCCCGGTCATCGTGTAATACCACCCGCGCCGCCGCTTCCAGGAGAATTTTATCCTCCGGCGAAAATTGATCCACCCGGCGCAGAAAAATCCCGCCGGGTTTGTCGAGCAACTGGGTGGCGTTGTTCGCGGCGACGAGATTCAGGATTTGATCGTGCAACGCCTGACGGTAAACCGAATCGTCCTCGTTCAAAATCACGAGGTCTGCGGCCAGGCCTTTCAAGCGCCAGTACGCGTGCGCCTGCACGATTTGCCGGACCAGGTCAACCCGGTCAACGTTCGTGGCATACAGCAACAAGATCGGCAGGTCGCCGGAAATGCCGAAGCTCCAGAGATTGCGCTGGCCGCGCTGGTTGCGCGCCAGGACGCTTGGAACCGCGCGGCGGGCGGCCTGATGGTAAAGCAAAGCGCCCGCGAGCCGGCCATAAAGCTGCGCCTCGACCTCGGTCGTGTTTAAATGACGCAACATGATCAGGCCATGGGTCCAAGCCAGTTCAAAACAACGGTCGGCAATGGTTTGATCCTGGTATTTTTCAACGAGGCTGAAAATTTCCTCGCGCGTCGGCGCGATGCCGGAAACCAGGGTGACCGTGGCGCTTTCCTTCGGCTCCAGCCGGAGGGTGCGGCGGATGGACGCAATCGGATCGAGCACCGAACCTTCGCTGTTGGACAACGCCGAAGAATTTTTTAACGCGGCGGGTGAGGTCAAATTTCCGCCGCGACCAATAAATTGCGCGCGGTCGGTCTCAAATGAAACGGTCCCGGTCTCGTGCCCGTTAACCAGCAGCAGATGGCCGATCCACGGCAACTTTTCGGGTGAGGCGCGCGGACGGCGCGAATAAAGTATGGCGTTCTGCCCGGGCACGATTTGTGTTTGGATGAACAGATTACTGAAGGCCGGATGCGCCAAATCCGCCGCCGCTGTGGTCAATACAATTTCCGCGTAGCTGGTGACTTCGATGCTGCGCGCTTCGTCGGAATGATTGGTGAGCGTGATGCGACGGACCTCCACGTCGTTCTCCGGCGAAACCGCGATCTCGGTGTGGGTCTCAATTTCGTGCAGCCGCGAGCGAAATTCCGCGCGCCCCTGGCTGAAGATGGCCTCGTAACCGGACTTGGTCTCCAGGGTGGGCTGATGGGTGGGCGACCAGAACGCGCCGCTGTCCGCATCGCGCAGATAAAAAAATGTGCCCCAGCAATCGCGCGTCGGGTCCTCGCGCCAGCGCGTCATCATGGTGTCGTTCCAGCGGCTGTAGCCGCCGCCGGTGTTCGTGACCATGACGTGATAACGGCCGTTGGAAAGGAGATGAACTTCCGGCGGCCCGACGTCCGGATCGGTAAACACGCGCATCGTGGCCTCAATCGCGGGGGGCGATTCGCGTTCGCGGCTGGCTTCAAGTTCATGCGGATACAGCACGGAAGTCTCCCGCGGCACGCGCTCATACAGCAACAGTTCGGCGGATTTGAACAACGGGTTGGCATTGAACCGCCGTTGCATGGGCCGGTCGAGCAGGGTGTAATCCAGCGCCAGCAAACTCATGCCTTGATGGTGCGCCATGAACTGGCGGACCACGGCATGCGTCTGCCCGTTTGGCACGCGCGAGGTGGTGTAATCCAGCGCTTCGTAAAACCCGAATTTGCCGGCGGCTTTTTCATGACGAAGCGCCTTGAGATTTTTTATGGATTCTTCCGGTGCGACCATCAACGCCATGACCGTCGCGTAAGGCGCAATGACCACGTCATGCGCCAGGCCGCGCTTGAAGCCCAGGCCCGGCACGCCGAAAGCGCGATACTGATAATTTGCACCGGCGTCCCTCAAATTGTAACCCGACTCCGATATGCCCCACGGAACCTTGATCTGCCGGCCATATTGAATTTGCCGCGCCACGGCGGATTTGCAGGACAGATCGAGCAGCGTGTTTTCATAAGTTGGCATCACGAGCATCGGCATGAGATATTCGAACATCGAACCGCTCCACGAAATCAACGTCGGCTTGCCGCCAGCGGAAGTTAGCAACCGCCCCAGCCTGAACCAGTGGTTTTGCTCCACCTGTCCCAGGGCGATAGCCACGTAACTCGCCAGCCGCGCTTCGGAAGCCAGCAGATCGTAGCAACTCGTGTCGAGCCGGTGCAGGCTGACGTTGTAGCCGATTGAAAAAAGCTCGCGCGCCGGATCATACAAAATCGTGAAATCCATGCGCGCCAGTTCATCGCACCGTTGCGCCAGGTTTTCAAGTTCCTGCATTCGCGCCTGGGCTTTTTGCCCCGCCGCGGCCAGCGAGGAATACAGGCCGGACAGCAAGCCCGCCAGTTCCGCGCTTTCCGGGGAGTTGCGTGCGGCATCCGACAACTCATCCAGTTTCAGCAGCCAGTTTTCCATTTCACCAGCGAGGCGGCGCACGCTCATTGGCGTGTCAAGCTGCTCCAGGAATTTTTCAAATTCCTGGGCCTTCTCGGGATTTAAATAGGCTTTAAGCGGTTCAGGCAAATTCATCCACGGGCAACCGGCGAAAATTTCCTCACGCTGTTCGCGGCAGCTTTGTTCAAAAATCTGCCGCCAGGCTGCAAAATCACGATTCGTTTCATTCCCCATCCCGGCCAGTTTTTCCACCGTCTCAACCGCCCGGTCGAGCATTTGGACGGCTTGGGCGGGTGACGCTGGGATTTCAGCCAGTATTTTTTCGAAAGCTTCCAGATTCGCCGTGGTTCCTGAATTGTGCGGCTGCTCTCGCAAGACGCCGAGCGTGTCGCGCAGCCCGGCAACGATCCGGGCGGCGCTCCAATTCTGATCCATCAGTTCGAGCAATCCGGAATGGAGGGTTAACAGCAGGCCGGCAAGATTCCCGTTGTCCACGGTGGAAATATAGAGCGGCGCCAGCGGTTGGAGCGTGTGCGTATCATACCAGTTGTAAAAATGTCCGCGATAGCGCTCCATTTTTTCCACGGTGTCCAGTGTGCGGGCGAGGCGCTCCGTCAAGCCGCGCAAAGAAACATAGCCAAAATCATATGCGGCCAGGGTGCTTAACAAGGCGAGGCCGATGTTGGTGGGTGACGTGCGGGTGGCAATGTCGGCGTGCGGATATTCCTGGAAATTGTCCGGTGGCAGCCAGTGCTCCCCGGCGGTAACAAAGGTTTCAAAGAAATTCCACGTCTTGCGCGCCAGCTTGCGGAGCTGGTGCATTTGCTCCGGTGAATATTCCACGCGCTTTTCTTCGATGGGGAGGCTGATCCACCACGCCACCGCCGGTGAAACCAACCACAACGCAAGAACCCCCAAAACGATCCATGAGGCCGGGTTGCCTAAATAAAAGATCGTGGCGGATGTGCCCAAGGCCAGCAACGGCGCACACCACATCGCGGCATAGAAGCTTCGCAAACTGTCTTTGTCGTCACATTCGTTGTCGTCGGCTGTTTGCCATTCCAGCAGGTGACGTCGCGTAAAGACCAGCCGCCACAGCGTGCGGGTCACGGCATCGAGGCTGATGCCGGCATCATAGGGAAGAAAAGCCACCGTCAACATCGCCTGGCCTGCCTGACGGGCGAGGGTTTGGCCGACATTTCTTAAATGTAGGTAAAGCGGCAGGTTCTTCGGCTTGCGCAACAATTCCGTCAACACAGCCAACAGCGCCGGCAGCACAATGATGGACAAAATTATGATTCCCCACGCCCCGGCATTGTTCGGGAAGGAAAGCCAGCCAAGCAGGAGCAGGGCCACCAGCGCAAACGGAACCAGGCTGCGTCGCAGATTATCAAAGATTTTCCAGCGCGATAATCCGGTCAGCGGATTTTGCACCCGGCGCAC
>CAYTJG010000238.1:0-3662 GCA_964437865.1 uncultured Bifidobacteriaceae bacterium
GGCCTTTCGGCGTGTCGGGATACTTTCGCAACAACCAATCCAACAGCGGGCTGACTTTAGGTATTTCCATTTTTTGGCAGTGGCCTGTTCCGGCCTGAACCAGGCTTCCACTTGTTCACAGGCCCAGGGCGTTTTGTCCGGGAACGTGAGACTGGACTTGACGCTGGCAGTGAATTGAAAACCGCGGAGGCCACACCGCCGGAATAACGCTTGGCCGGTTGAAGCGATTGTGCGCGGGAAATCTGACAGCGTCAATCTGTCTTCAAGTTTTGCCGGGCCAAGGACGACACCCGAGAAATCGGTGCAGGTACAATCGTATTTGATTTTTCCAGTTCTGGGGTTGCGGAACTTAATCCACCAAGCGGCGAGCGATTGCGTTGGTAGAGGCAGACTATTGTGTTGGCCAGACTCTTTTCTTTGGCCGCAAGCTGGGTTGATCCGCGCCAGGCATAAACCGGCATCCACAATGCGGCCCAGCCTCGGGGGCGTGGGACAAAATTCAGCTCCTCTCCCAAGACCGCCCATAAAATGGGGGCAGCGGCTCGGTGGTACGTCTGTCTGTGCTAAGGGTTGGCATTTTTACCAGCGCAGGTAGGGCGCGTCTCTCCGAGCGCGCCGCGAACGTGGCGTGACGTTGCTCAGACCTCGGCGACCACGAGCGAAAGGCGGCGTTGCTGACGCGGAGCGGAGCGGGCAGAGCGTGATTTCAGATCGGTGCTTTGGGTGGGCTTACACACGTTGGTTGGCAGGCGCGGCGCGCTCGGAGGCCGAACGTCGGCTTCGCACGCGCCCCACCCAAAACCAACCGCTGCGCGGTTGAACCAAAAAGAATTTTGTCTCACACCCAGGCCCTGGACTTGGGGCGGGAAAGACTCGCGTTGCGGACCTCCGGCTGCCACACTGCCAGATATGCAAAAACCCAACTATCAGTTTGAGAAGCGCCGCAAGGAACAAGACAAGAAAGCCAAGAAGGAGGAGAAGCGCCGGCTGAAGCTCGCCGCGTCCCAATCCGCCGCCGGAAATAATGAGGCTTTGCCAGTTCCGATTAAGCCAGTCTAAAGCCAAATCAGCGACGCAGGGGTGCGGCTGAAGCTCACCCGACTCAGGCCAACCCTGTTGTCCTGGTCTTGCGGACGGCCAGCAAACGATGTCTTCGAGACCTGGCAGCGCGAGTGTACCTCATACGAGCTGGTGGAGGACGGCACGGAGCGGCATTGCCAGTTGCGGGACGACGTGTGGTCGTATTTCCGGGTGAGGCATGAGGACTCGGTTGAAGTCGGAAGACACGCATTTCGTTCGATTGCGTTGAGCAGGTTCAGAATGGAGCCGATATTGGCAGGCTGTTGGACACAGGCGGTCCAAGGCCCGATTTCAATATACGAACCGGGGGTTCAACATACAGACTGGCGGTGCATGCATTTTGGACAGTGGCGTTGAAAATAAAGGGTTTGCGTTGTTCTGGTCCGGGAATTAAGGTTTTTTCGACACACGAACCAGCGGGTCGATGGGCCATTGATTATGAACAGGTTCCAACTCTTTCACAGGTCAAAACGTGGGTTTCAATATACGGACCGGCGGTCTGTGTATTTAAGAAGTTCGGCTACAAAATCCTATGAACGCACGTAAACATAGATGGATTTCTGGCCTGATCGCGAACACTTTCGCGGTGGTTCTGTGGGTGTCGGCATTCCGGCTTCTAGGTCTGAAGCAGATGTTCCCGCCGGGGGCCGCTGGATTTGTGGGTTCGGTCATTGTGCTCGCTGGCTCTATTTCCCTTGCCAACCAAGTAGGCAGCCTTTGGAAGCGCAACGGTACTGGCAGAAGAGACCTCTATTCGGAAGTGCAGGCGCAAATTGAGGCAGAGAAGCGGATCAAAAACTATGCCGAACCAGCCGGCTGCACCAAACCCCGTGATAACGTCACAGCCGGAAACGCAACGCCGCCGGCTCGGGATAGGTGAGCCGAAGGCCGTTAAGCCACTCGACTAGGCCTCATGAACGCTAAACAAACAGCACTCGTTGCAGTAGCCGTCACTGGATGTTGCGCCCCTGCACTTGGTGCATTCAACGACGACGCCGGAGGTCATCACGCAGCTTATTGTTGGCACGGCGGCCTTTTTAGCTGCGGGCATTGTTCTCTTGGTGTTGCTGTGGACGCAGTGGTTGCGGGCGCTTCCGCCAGAGCGACAGCGCCGCACTATCTGGGTCGCTGCCGGAGTCACCGGCCTTGTCGTCTGTTTGCTTCCACTAGCTGTTGGAATTCTGACGCAATGACAACGCGGCTTAACAGCCAAATTCTGGAGCCGTCCGCCGTTGGCGCTCGCCGTTCCGCTGTCGCGGTCAGCGCCAGGAATCGGCAGCGGCTCGGCTCGTTAGGCGGCTTCGAGCGTCAGGAGCATTTATGAGATTCACGCTTGAGGTTGGCGACAAAGAAAAATCGAAGATTGAGTTTTCCCGGAACTGCTTCACGGGCTCGATGCGGGCTTTTGTGGACGGTCGGCAGGTAGCGCGGCAAAGTCCATTTTCCATTTTCACACATTTTAGTTTCAGGCTGCGGCGGAGATATGAGTTCATGGTCGGCAGCGCAGAGAAACACAAGGTTGTCTTGGAGAAGCAGCGACCATTACTTTTCGCAGGCTTTCGTTCGCAGATGTATCGGGTTTTCGTTGATGACAAGTTGGTTCACGTGCAGCAGGGTTTTTGAGATGAGATACCAGCCGTCCAACCACCTCGCCGGAGTCGCCGCCGGTTGTAAGCCTGAATTCATCGAGATGATGCAGGTTGGCGCGAGCCCTAGGTCCGGCTCGGCTCAGTTCTGGGGTCGTTAGGCACATTATGGAAGCCATCGCTGCGGTTTTATTTTTTGCCAACTTTGCGTTATCTGCTATTGCGGTGAGTTTGTCAGTCATGTTGTTCCGTCAACACCGCCAAATTGGATGGTTGTTGTTGGCAGTTGCTTTTTTATGGCCGTTCTTTACTTTGCTGCTGCGCCTCGTGCATGGCATGCCGTTGCTCACATACCGCACCGGGTTCGGCCCGGTAGTAAATGGCGTGGCGCAAAACACAATTCATTGGCAGTTCCCGGGCTTCTATATGATTGTGGTTGCTGCACTTCTCTTATTGTCACGAGATTCACGTCATGGAAAATAGGCCTAACCTGATCGCCGGAGTCGCCGCCGAACGGAGTCTAGAGTTCATCTTGATGATCCAGGTTGGCGCGAGCCCCAGGTGCGGATCGGCTCGGTTATGCGGTCGTTGGGCCACATAAGCAACTTTATGAAAATCACGGTATTATGCATTGTGTTTGTTCTACTTCTCGTTGGCTGCTCCAAGAAAGAGAGCGCGACCGCATCTTCACATTTTGATTTGGCGCGCGGTGATCTTGCTTCGCCGGCCGAGATTATCACCAACAATTCTGGAGCGCAGATTTTGTATTGCGTCCCGATAGAGCTTTCCAGCGCCAAGACAGCAGCCTTGCACCGCTTTGCGCAGGAGCATCCCGGCGGCCAGCTTGAGTTTATGGTTGGTTCCAAGCTCATTACCAAAGTTCGAATGCCCGCCCATGTTGATGCGTCATCCACCATTGGGGTTTCAGTCGCATGTGATTCTTTTGCCGAAGCGAAAGGCATCGTGGAATCTTTGAGTGGGTTAAGTTATTGATGA
>CAYTJG010000238.1:3762-10204 GCA_964437865.1 uncultured Bifidobacteriaceae bacterium
TTTTGCAACCAGGCGTCGGGCCTCATCCATCAGCGGATTTTCAAAGGCGGTGGCATAAGCATCCAGTGTGTTGGCAGTGAGGCGGAGTTGTCGTCCGGTCTTGCGCCAGCCAGCCACGACAGCGAACACTTCCCGGAGAATCTGCTTCGGCTCGGCAGCCTTGAGCCCAAAACGGGGGGCGGCGGCCAGCGCCCCGGCGACGGTCGGTTCTTCTTGGCTCTCGGTGATGGCGGTCTTGCTCACGCGGGCACGGTCCACTTCCGGCACCGGGTTGAGGTCATAGGCCGGCGAGAGTGACCAGCGTCCCGGTTCGTGCAAGAGGAAACCATGATTGCGGAGATGGTCGTCGTAGTTGCTGGCGAGCAGCGAGAAGACGAGGCGACGCCATAATTCACGGAGGTCGCCGGCCACGTCGTTGCCGAATTGGCGGATGCCATCAGCCAGCATGGTGTAGGCGCCCAGTTCCCCTTGGGGCAGCCCCAATAAGCTGGCCGCAGAGATAAAGGGGAGGCGGATTTTTCCCGCACGATCAAAGCGCGTGATGACGGCGACACTTTGGCGGCCCAGCGAGACGAGCCGATGTTCCGCGACTTGTATGCCGGCTTGCGCTGCCAAGGTGAGAGCAAGGATCTCCCCCGCCGCGATGTCGCGGGTGTCGTCGGGCTTGGAGAACTTTGCGATCGCGAGCCGGTCGTCAGCCAGAGCAACGGCTGATTTGGGCCGGGCACCCCCGAGTGGGGAACCGGCACCAAGAAGGAAACGCAAATCCTGGGCCGTTTCCGTCTCGCTGTGAATCGCGTCCGTGGCACGCAGAAGAGCGTTGAGTCGAACCAACGGCGGGAGCTTTCCGCTGGTGGCCGCGAGAAATGGACTGGTGACATCACGGCGGAAGCGTAACGCACCGATGCGCGACGCATCATCCAGCGCCAGCACATAATCAATCTCGTGATAGGGCATTTGCGTGAGAACTTTTTTGCGGACAGCCCGCTCGATCAAGACGCGCCCCCAGCAGTCTGGTCCACAATCCTGCATCGCCCCGAAAAGCGTGGTCCCATGATGCACGCCGCGCTGCAAGGGGAGCGAAGTTGGATCAATCGCAAACGTGTCCTCACGCTGAAGCCATCCGGCGTCATACTCGAACGAAACGGATGAACCGCGTGCAGCGGCATACAGCCGCCCGACCAGGCGGGTTTCGCCCCGCCAATCAATGTGCACTTCCAGGCTCATGATTTGTGGCGGCGAATTCGTTGCGGCAGGCGGCGTTCATCCAGACTCAAGCCAAGCTCATCACTGCCGGGGGCCGCCAGATTGGCCAGACGTTCGTGCAGGTTAAGGATAAAAGCTGCCGTCACCAGGGTGCCGAGCGCAACGGTCGGGTCGCCGCGTTCAAGCCGCCACAGTGTGTCGCGGCTGACAAAGAGACGCCCCGCCATGTCGTTCGTGGAGATGCCGCGCTTGCGACGCGCGAGTGCGAGATCACGCCCCAACTTGCGAAGCGCACGTTCGGCGGGCAACGGCAGGCAGGTGGCCGGTGGCAACATAAGTCCATTGTCTGCTATAACAGTCGTTATGTCAATTTATGTCTGATATAACAGACGTTGTTAACAAACCGCCGCCTTGGAGTTTCCGCTCAGGGCCGGCCTCCTCCCCACCCTTAAACGGCCGGACCGGGTTGCTTCGCGGTGGGTCGCGGACAAGCGGCGAAGCCTTGCCCGCACTGATTAATTTATTTTATAAGTCATCCTAAAATCGCATTTCGGCCTATTGACGGCGGCCGGTTTCATGTCCGACGTTGTTTTCCAAGTCAAAAGGATTCCCATGAAGCCGCACGAGTGTGGAAATTGGCGCACACGGGTTGACGGGCTCGCATCGGCCGCCGGCTCAATCGCAACTCCGATGGCCGCTTGTTTTCGACGGCGACGAAGGCGCGGGGGGCTGGTGGATACCGCCCCCGTTAGCAACCCGGGCCACTGCGCGCAGCGTGGCATAGCCAAAACCGGACTGGGGTTTGCCTTTGGCTTTCTCCTATTACTGGTGGGGCCGCCCTGGCCGGCGGCCGGACAACCAGCAGCGGGAACAGTTGTCAGTTGGGGCGGGCAAGTGTTGCCTTGGGTGGAGCCGGGTACCGGGTTCAAAGCCATCGCCGCCGGAAGCGCTCACACTTTGGCGGTGAAACTGGATGGGACAGTGGTTGCTTGGGGCGACAATATGAATGGCCAGTCAGCGGCGCCCGAAGGCCTGACGGGAGTGGTGGCGGTGGCGGCGAGCGGCAGCCACAGCATGGCCCTCAAAGGGGACGGCACCGTGGTGGCGTGGGGGGACAACAGCTTTGGCGAAAACGCCGTGCCCGCCGGCTTGAGCGGCGTGATGGCCATTGCCAATGGAGCCGGTTACTGTCTGGCCCTGAAGACGAACGGCACGGTGGCGGCCTGGGGGCAGATTTACGACGGGGAACACTGGAATGCGGCCAGCGTGCCGGCCAATCTCAGCCAGGTGGCTGCCATTGCTGCCGGGAGCGAGTTTTGGCTGGCCCTGAAACAAGATGGCACGGTTACCGCCTGTGGCCAGAGCAGCTCGGGCGCAACCAATGTCCCCACCGGCTTAAGCGATGTCGTGGCCATCGCCGCCGGCGCGGATCACGCGCTGGCGCTCAAGCGGGACGGAACGGTGGTTGCCTGGGGGTCGAATACCTATGGGGAGAGTTCCGTGCCCACCACTTTATACGGGGTGACGGCCATCGCCGCGGGTATGTATCACAGTCTGGCACTCCAGAGCAATGGCCAGATCACCGCCTGGGGTGCGGGCAGACCAAGACAATTGGGAGATCCATTTTATGGCCAGTCCAGTGTGCCGTCGGGCTTGAAGGGGGCGACAGCCATTGCGGCGGGGGATTACCACAGTGCGGCGATCAAGCAAGACGGGAGCGTGGCGGCCTGGGGTGCCGGCGGGCCGGGACAATCGGGAGCACCCCATAACGGTCAGTCAACCGTGCCCGGTTCCGTGCATGGCATGGTGGCCATTGCGGCGGGCCCCGGCCAAAGCCTGGCGCTGAAGCAGGACGGCACGGTGCTCGGGTGGTCGGATGAAGATGCGTATGGCGAGGCGGACGTGCCGACCAATCTGACCGACGTCGTCGCCATCTCAGGGGGCGGCGGCCACACGCTGGCGCTGAGGCAGAACGGAACCGTGGTCACTTGGGGCGGCGCTGCCTACGGCTTGACTTGGCTGCCGTCCAACCTGAGTAACGTGGTGGCCATCGCGGCAGGAGAAGGGTTTTACAGCTTGGCACTCAAACAGGATGGCACCGTGGCGGCCTGGGGTTGGTGGGCGAATGGCTACACCCCCGTTTACGTGCCGGCTCGCTTGGCCGACGTCACCGCCCTGGCCGGCGGTTACGCGCACTGCCTGGCGCTCAGACAAGACGGGTCGGTGATCGCTTGGGGAACCAACAGCTCCGGCCAGACTAACGTTCCAAATAGCCTGGGCCCGGTCAAAGCAATTGCCGCCGGGGTGGATCACAGCCTCGCCCTCAAGCTGGACGGCACGGTGGTAGCTTGGGGCGGCAACACCCAGGGGCAGAGCACGGTGCCGCCGGGCTTGACTGGCGTGGTCGCCATTGCGGCCGGGCCGTATCACAGCCTGGCGATCCAACGCGATGGCACGGTGGTGGCGTGGGGCGAAAACTATTTGGGCGTGTCCACGGTGCCGGATGGTTTGGCTGGCGCCATGATGGTCGCCTCGGAAGATTATGTCACCCTCGCACTCATCGGATTGCCCACAGTTGATTCTCCGCCCTCGGATCAAACGGTCACACGCGACGCCGCCGTGCAATTCCAAGTGCAAGCGGACGGGCCCGGGCCGCTGGCCTATCAATGGTTCTTTAACAACGCCACTCCCATCACCGACGCGACCAATGCTGTGCTGCAACTGACGGATGTTCAATTATCCGACTCAGGAGATTACAGCGTGGTGGTCAGTAATCGGTATGGAACGGCCACCAGTTCCCCTGCCCTGCTGACCGTGGCGGCGGCGCCGGTGATCGCAAATTCGCCGATGAGCCAGAACGCGTTTGTTGACGACACCATCGAATTTCCCGTCGCAGCCGTGGGAGTGTCTCCCCTGGCTTACCAGTGGTATTTTGGCAGCGCGGCGATCCGGCAGGCCACGAACGCCACGCTCCGATTGCCGGGCCTTCAACTTTCGCAAGCGGGAAACTACTGGGTCGTAATCACAAATGTTTATGGCGCTACGACCAGTCTGCCGGCAACGCTGGCGGTTGATTCCCCGGTCACGGTGAGCAATTGCACCGAAGCTGCATTACGGGCAGCGCTAGACCTCTCGAAAAAGGTGGTGTTTACCGCCGACGGCACCATTAACCTCAGCAATTCCATCTTGATCAATTCCAAGACGGTCTTGGCCGCCAACGGCCACCGGGTCACCCTCAGCGGCAAGCAGATCGCTCGTGTGTTCTACGTCGGTGGCGATGGCGATCTGACCCTCGAGAATCTGGTGATCGCGGACGGTTGCGGCGATTATGGAACAGGGGATTATGGTGCCGACGTTTATGGAGCGGGCATTTACAATGAAGGTGCGGTAACCGCCATCAATTGCACTTTCACCAACAATGCTGTGGTCGGCCAAATTGGCCTCAGCGCTCCCTATTGGGGCGAAACAGCCGGCACGGCGGGTGGAAATGGCGCCGGCGGCGCCATCTGGAACTCCGGCATCCTTCGTGTCAGCGGCTGCACTTTCGTCGACAATTCCGCCACGGGTGGCGCCGGCGGGCAAGGAGCCGCAGGAGAACCTATTCAATATCCTGAGAACCAGGGTTACCCGGGCGGGCCGGGGGGTGACGGGATGGGGGGCGCTGTTTTCAACTGCGGAACGGCCTATTTCGTCAATTGCACCCTGGCCTCCAATACCAGTCAGGGGGGCGCCGGCGGGCCGGGCGGACCTGGAGGCATTTATAGTCCCGATTATCCGCCCGGCTCGCCAGGCCCGGCCGGGGCGGCCGGAGCAGGCTCCGGCGCAATCTATGATGCCGACGGTCAATGCTACCTGACCAACTGCACGATCGCCGACAACTCCGGCACTGGAATTTGGACCATCGGAACAAACGGCGCGCAGCTCATGAACACACTCGTGTCCGGCAATTCGCCCGGCGGCAATGGCGCCGGGGCGATGGTGGATCTGGGTCACAATCTGAGCTCTGACTCGACCTGCGCGTTTACGGGTGCCGGGAGCATGAACAACACCAACCCCGACCTTGGCCCGCTCGCCGACCATGGCGGGCCAACGTGGACCATGGCGTTGTGGTCAGGCAGCCCGGCGATTGATGCCGGTTCGGCCGTGGGCGCGCCGCCGACCGACCAGCGGGGCGTGGCACGCCCGCAGGGATCGGGCGTTGACATCGGCGCTTTCGAATATTTATTCCGGCCGGTGTTTACGGGCGCGTCAGTTCAAACCACCACGAATCGCCAGATGCAATTGTGCGGGCTAACGCCTAATCCAGCTCTGACGCTGCAAGCTTCCACCAACCTGCTGAACTGGTGGAATGTCACCCAGTTCACGGCCGGCGCGAACGGCGAGTTTCAGATTCTTGACCCGATTCCCGGCAACACCCAATCGCGCTTTTACCGGCTGAAGTCAGATGCGCCCTAAGTTCAAAATGTGCCGATCATAAAACGAAAATTGCAGAACATCTTCATTCAGGAAGGCGGAGGGAAAAACAACTCTTGCTCAGTAATAATCAGGAAAAGAGCAAGTTCGATGCGCGGAGTGATATATGGGACGTCGTTATTTGGCATCAGCCGTGATGCGCTGGCGGATTTCAGCCAGCAACTTGCGGCCGCGTGCGGGATTGCCGCGCTGCTGCCGCACCACAAAGCGGGCTTCTGCCTGCCGCTCGGTGATGACGTGCGTGACAAAATTATCAAACAACCGTTGCACGCTCGTGCCGGTGGAGCGCGCCACGCCCAACAACGCTTTGTGTCGTGAATCATCACAACGATATGGAATGGTTTTCATTTTACAATTTTCAGATGTTGCGCCGGTGTCACCACGCGCGGTGAGGCAAATTTGAGTTCGCCCCGGCCAAAATCGCGCGTGTTATGCGTAACCAGATGTTCCACGCCACCGGCTATCGCCAGTTCCAAAACGTGGTCGTCGTCGGCATCCGGCAGGTTGGGCCGCCAGCGAAAATAAATTGGCTGCCAGGATGCGGCCGCACAAAAATCGTCCAATAACATCTCACGTTCCGCCGCCGACACCGGCACGTCCCGCCACAAACTGCCCCGCTGGACCAGTTCCTCATATTCCGCAAGTAGAGCCGCGCCCATGATGGCCTGATCGTCGCGCGCCAGGCAGCGATCTAATACCTCCGCACTTGCGCCTTCCTGGCTGCGCAGGGCGGCGACGAAGACATTGGTGTCTTGCACGATTT
>CAYTJG010000239.1:0-10152 GCA_964437865.1 uncultured Bifidobacteriaceae bacterium
CCGCCCTGCGCCCGTCAACTGCAAAACGAACCATACTATGGGTTGACCCCTTTATTGGCGCATCAATCGTCGAAGGTCTGTCACGGAGCAAAAAATTTCCTGTGTTTGTGACTGGATTGCCGGCGATGCGGGAATGCGACGGGGTGTTCAGACTGTAGTTGACCCCTATTCGGGTACATCAATCAGGATAAGCTCAGAAGTTAAGGCGCTTGCTCCGCTCCTGCAAAACAGACGCATAGTGTTGCTTTGCGTCTGAGGAGAGGAAACTTCTATCCAGCACCTTGTACCAGACAGGCAACGCCTGGGTAAATCGAGAAACCACATCGCTGCGGACCGCCGCCTTAATGCCGAGACGTTCGTGGGCGAAATAGTCAATCAAGTCGCGGCGGGTAAGCTTGGACTTTTTCCCATTCAGTGGCAGGGCCAGTTCCTCCTTCGCATTCTTAAGCGCAATGGTGGTATTGAGCAAGTCGTAGGCTGGTGACATTTCAACTTTCTCATCCCGGGTGACCAGGGAGAAATTTTTTAGGTGCATGTCTTCATTCCCGACCAAGAAGCTAAAGATCGTCCGTTCCCACAGCTTAACATTCTCTATGGCCGGGAAGGTGCAATACCGGCCAATGACTGCCGCCACCTTTTCCATGGATGATTCGTATTTTGTTTCCCGGCTGGCACCGCTGAGTTGCGCGAAATCCTCCTGCGGTATGCGGTCGCGTCCCTCACGATCGAAGCGTTTGACGAAATAGGTGAACGTCTGGTCGGCAGAGCGTACCAACCCATGCACGGGCACCTGAATGCCGGCGATCCGAGCCAGGTGCATCGTGAGGGCCTCGTTCTCGGGCAACTCCAGGTAGTCGCGGCTTTGCGGCTTTAAAATGTATTGTCCGCCCCGGTCCACGATCTCAAAGCGTCCTTCAGTTATTTTCAGTACTGAGCTCAATTTCAACTGCAACCCTTGAATGGACATTTTGCCGGCCCGACTGATTGCCTCCTGCCGCTGCTGTTCGGCTGAGAATTCCAGCGGGGCCAAGGACTTCAAATTCCGATTAAGCGACCGCAGACCGTCCGCGGAATACTCAGAACCTTCACTCAACGGTTCGTAGGTGATCGGGCAGTATTTCATTTGACCTCCCGAATCGTCAACGAGCCAACAACATCGGCGCCGACAATCAGCAGTTGTTGCAACAGATCGCCTTTATCGACTTTGTGAACGCGTAGTAGCGCCTCGAGTTGCACCCCCTCGGGCAACAACCCTTCCAAGACGGCTGGGAACGTGGTGAACTCGTAAGGCGGTTCACGTACCGGTAGCGCCAAAGAAATCGGCTCGCCGCGATAGCCGCCGACATACGTAAACCGATAGTTGCTGCGGTCAATTTCTTCCAACAAACCGGCAAGAACGTCTTTCTGATATATTTCGGCTTTTCTCATGGTGATGGCGAACTGGCTGATGTCCGCTGCCGTTCAATCAGCGGGCTTTGGAAGATGAAGTGAATGTTTAACGCCTCCAGCACCTTTTTGAGCGTATCGAACTGAACGGACTCCTTGCCATGTTCTATGTCGAAAATAACGGTTTTGCCAACTCCGGCGATCTTGGCCAGTTCACTCTGGCTGAGGCCGCTAGATCGGCGATGCTGGCGCACGATGTCTCTTAATTCTTGGTTCATATACCGCTATAGCAGTAATAATTGGTGTTCTTTAGCCATAATAGCTGGGCTTCTCTGCCTGTCAACTATTTATACCGCTTTAGCGGTACTATTGGATGAATTTGATCGATGTACGGGCTGAATGTGGCAATTACGGGCGCAATGTACCGCGATAGCGGTAAATTTAAACAGTTTCCGGTCCAGCTCAGCCAACGAGATCGTCCCAGCCAAGGCAAACAACCAACCTGCAGTTCAAGATTACGGGCAGCAGGCCTCGACGCGGATCACGTGGTTGGTGTCGTGACCGTGCGCGTGCCAGCCGGACGGGCTGTGTGGCGCTTACAGCGCTTGAGGTGGTTGCTGCCTTGGTTCCCGGGGCGGCGCTCGCGCGGCTCGCTCTGCCCCGGGCTGTCCTGTGCGGCGCTTTCATCGCGAGGCCTGCCGGACCTTAATGTTGCAGGTTGTTGCACCCCGTGTTGCCGAAATGTTGCACTTTAAAGCGTTGACCATAAACATTGTAGCGGGTGTTGCGGGTTTTTAGAGCATATCATCATTACACACCTCGAATTCCCCACCTGGGGATGAACGGCTCAACCGCCCCGGTGCGGCGGATGGTGTGTGTGGGCCCAAACCCGCATTTGAAAATGCGGGCTATTATCGAGCGCCGCTCCGCGGCTTCAGAATGGGCCTTTGTCTTGGGGAGAGTGCCCGAGCTCATTTTAGATGTCACGGCGACATCTAAAATGGCGGGAGAGGTCGCGGCGACATCTCACCTGGTCCGGGGATCGGTTATATTGGCGGGGATGTGGACAACATCGACATCGGGTGTGGCGGAAGGCGCGGGCGACGCGGCGAGCGGGCTCGCAGTGTCGGCCAGACGGCGCGGGGGGAGGCGAGGGGGAAGCGGTGGCGTCGGGCGAAGGCCGCCGGGCCTGGGCGGAGCGTGCCCTGGATTGACTTGGGCGGTGGGGGCCTATCAAAAAGGGCCGTAAAACACAAAGAAACACAAAGAAACACAAGAAAACACAATTTGGTGCCGTGTAGTTGAATAGGCCGGGTGAAGGCGTGATTCCTGAAATTCTCAAGGGAGCACTCTATTTTCTATCTTTGCAGCTCGGCCTAGTTCGGAGGGCCGATGTGGGCAAATAATTTGTCCACTTTTTGCTGTGGGCGGGGATAATTCAATTGATGACCGACGAGCAAGACATGGAACTTGTCCGGCAATATGGCCGGGACAATTCCGAAGCTGCCTTCACTGAATTGGTGCGGCGGCACATCGATCTTGTTTATTCCGTTGCGCGCCGCTGCACCGGCAACGACAGCGACGCGCATGACGTGTCGCAGGCTGTTTTCATCACGCTCGCGCGCAAAGCGGTAACGTTGCGCGAAAAAACCTCGCTCCCCGGCTGGCTTTACGAAACCACGTGCTTTACCACCACGCGGCTGCTGCGCACCAATGCCCGCCGTCACGCGCGCGAACAGGAGGCGTTTATGCAATCCACTTTGAACGAAGCCGACACCGCTGAAATCTGGACGCAACTCGCGCCGCACCTCGAAGCCGCGATGGCAAAATTAAATGCCGCTGACCGCGCGCTGCTGGTGCTGCGCTTTTACGAGGATAAAACCGGCGCGGAAGCGGCAGCGTTGCTGGGCATTGGCGAAGACGCTGCGCACAAACGCGTGGCCCGCGCGATTGAGAAGTTGCGGAGTTTTTTCGCGCAACGCGGCGTAACCATTTCCGGCGAGGCGATTGCCGTGGCAGTTTCGGCAAATTCCATTCAGGCGGCGCCCGCCGGACTGGCAGCAATCATTTCTGCCGCCGCACTTTCAGGAAAAACCGTCTCAACTGCGGCAGTGATTGCCGCTACCAAGGCCATCGCCATGACTACATTCCAAAAAACAATCATTACCACCATGCTGGTTGCCACGGTGAGCGTGGGAATTTTTGAAGCGCATCAAGCCGTGCAGTTGCGGACGCAAAATCGAACTTTGCAACAACAGCAAGCGTCATTGACGGCGCAAATTCAGCAATTGAGTCAATCGTTGGCTGACGCGACGAATCAATTGACTGGATTGCTCGCGGAAAACGCGCAGGTGAAATCCAACGCCCACAAAAATGAGTTGTTGAAATTACGTGGTGAGGTGACGCAATTGAGAACGGCGAATGCTCAAAATCATTCAAATGATCCGACCGAAGAAGCCGCCAAAGGTGTGGCGGCAAAAGCTAGACAATTAAAGCAATGGCTGGAGCAAAATCCAAATGAAAAAATTCCAGAGCTTCAATATCTGACCGCTCAAGAGTGGCTGCGCGGCGCGAATTATACCGCCGATTTGAAAACAGACGATGATTTTGACCGGGCTCTAAGCCAATTGCGCCGCGATGCCAAACGAACGTTTGCTTATTCGATGGGCGAAGCTTTGGCAAATTATATCGCGGGCAATAACGGACAATTGCCCGGTGACATTTCACAACTGGAATCTTACTTCAATCCTCCGATTGACGGAGCAACGCTTCAGCGATACCAGCTTTTGAAGACGGGAAGTTTAAGCGACCTTCCGAACAATGAGCCGTTGATTGCAGAAAAGGCGCCGGTTGACGACCAATACGACACGCTTTTCAAAATCAGTGCGACCGGCTTTTCATATCAAGGCACCGGAACAGCATGGGTGAACGGAAGCGGCGCAGGTGGCTTTGGAACAAATATTACGGCAAAAATAATGCCGTTTGGAAGACAATGAATTGATCAATGTGTTCGAATCCCGGGGCGACGCTCGCAATGCTGGCTTTGCCCCAGGCTATCTTGTGCTGCGCTTTCAGCGCTGGGAGCTGGGAGTTTGGAACTGGCGACGGGAAAGTCGCCTTTACCCGCCGACAGGAATGTCGACGTTACGGAGCGTCTGTGGCCTCGTGTGCTTCTTTGCGGTTAAGCAAGTGTGGGTTCCGGCGGGCCGAGCGATGCTCGGCGCTCCGAGGGGGCGCTTTAAAAATGCCAGTTTCGATGCGTTGGAGGCGTGACCGTTTCGTCCGGGGACTGTCAAACTCTTGGTCATGCGGAAATTCATCGCGTTCGGGGGCGCCAAGCGGCACCGTTGGTGGAACGCGTCCCCGCCAGCCCAGCTAAAATGAAAAATTATCTTTTCCTCTTCGGTATTCCATTGGCAGTCAATTTCGGGGTGGCCGATGAACCGACGGGCGCCATTCCCGACTTGAAGGCGGACGGCGCCTTCGGTTTTCCCCAAAAACAGGCCACGGTGCTGTGGGATCAGCCTAACCTGCGATTTTCCGTCTGGAACAATGGTGAATATGTCTTTGCCCAAGCGGTGCTATGGACCGATGACGATGGATCGCTCGGGAAAACGGATGACAACCGTGAAATTGGTGATTGGTCGGTGCTGGCGCTGGACGTTAACCCCGATCTGAAGTCCCCGTTCAAGGCGGGCCGGGACTATGCACTGAATCCGTGGCCAGGCGACGAAGGGCTGCATTACCAAATTGAAAATGGCACTGGCGGCAAGACCACCCTGAAGGACGATTCCCAGGGCCGGGGCGCCATCCGCTATGTGAACACCCCGGACGGACAGGTGGTGCGCGTGGACACTTTCCTGATCCCACTCTCGGAGGTTTCTCAGAAAGTGGGCGACAAGATCCGGCTGGCGTACTGGGGCTTTTCCCCCAAGCCGGCGCTCACGGTCAACTCCACGGGTTTCGAGCGTCCCGGGAAACAACTCTACCCCGGCCACATCCCGCGCTCAAAATATAGCGAGTATGTTTTGACCAAAGGCGGGGCCATTGACGCCACCCTGGTGCCGGAGGGCCGGAAGGACGTTTCCATATCCACGCATCGGACGGTGCCCATGCCGAAAATCGGTGAATCCGCTCCGGAGATTTCCGCCAAGGAATGGATCAACTTCAAAGGGCCGGTCACCCTTGGCGCCTTGCGCGGGAAAGTGGTGGTGGTCGAATTTTGGGCCAGTTGGTGCGGACCCTGCATGGCGTGCATTCCGCATTTGAATGATTTGCAGCATAACTATGGGGACAAAAACTTCCAACTGCTTAGCTTTGTCGAGGAGGGACACTTGACCATGGATCCGTTCCTCAAGAACAGGACGGTCGATTATCCCATAGGATTGGAAAGCGGGTCGCTACAGACATACGGCGTGGGCGCCATACCGGAGGCCTTCGTGATTGACCCCGCTGGGAAAGTCATCTGGCACGGCAATTCCGCCTCGCCCGAACTGGACGCGGTCATTGCCAAAGCCGTGGCGGCTATTCAGACCCCGCCGGCGACTCAAAAAAGCGAAGCACCGCAGCCCTGACAGTTGAGATGAGAATCTTAATAAGAAAAGGCGAGACTAAACGCATCTTCGGGTGTTTTCTAATAACCGATGAATTTGCGACACAAGGCGACTGGCTCGGCATTCACTTTGACTGAGCTTTTAGTCGTCATTGCTGTGGCTGGAATTTTGGCGGCGCTTTTGTTGACAGGCGTTTCCAAAACATTGGCAAAGGGGCGACGAATTCAATGCGCGAACAACGTCCGCCAATTGGGAATTGTGATGTCATTATTTGTCGCCGAGAATCATGCTTATCCCCTTTCCGTTAATCCGGATTTTCGCACCGGCAGTTATCCTGAGTTTTGGTCAACGTGGCATGTCGCGCTGCAACAAAACGGGCTTATTTTTTCGCAAAACCCGACAAACAATCGCTACGCGTCGATCTGGATTCACGAAGGTGTGTGGCAATGTCCTGCGGCGCCAACGCCCGCCTCGTTTCCGAGCAATCAAGTTTATTTCAGTTACGGTTACAACAGTTGCGGTTTGAGCGCGGAGACAGATACAAATTCCCTTGGGCTGGGCGGCCAGCACGTCTGGATTCCGCGAGCAAAAATTGTTCCCGCGCCGCCGGTCGGTGAATCTGAAATCGCCAATCCGTCGGACACGATTGCGATGGGCGATGGCTTCGTCGGCAACAATGGGATACTCCAAGACGGCGTGTTTCTGTTGTGGCGAACAAGCCGTATGGACAACGCGGGCAGCACCAAAAGGAGTTTTGCCCGTCATCAAGGTCACGCCAATGTTGTCTTTTGCGACGGCCATGTTGAATCGCCCACATTGAAATTTCTTTTTGAAGACACCAGCGATGAAGCCTTACGGCGGTGGAATCGCGATGATCAGCCTCATCGAGAGAAATTGTCGCCGTAATTACTTTGCCGCTAACTTCGAGCCGCGGGCGCGCTCAATGGGATTGCGTTCGCCAGAACCCGTGGACCATACTGCGGCATGAAAACCAATCCCGGTGGCGCCGCTCCCCACGCCAGCTTCAACCTCAGCCGCCGCCGTTTTCTCCAGACCAGCTCGGCGCTGGCCGCCTTGGCCGCGTTCCCAGCCCTCGGCGCGGAGGCGCTGGACCAAGTGCAGGACAAACCCCGGCGTGTGGGCCTCATTGGCGCCGGTTGGTACGGCAAGAGCGATTTGTGGCGGCTGCTCCAGGTGGCACCCGTGGAAGTGGTTTCCATTTGCGATCCGGATCAGCATCAACTGACGCAGGCGGTGGCCATGGCCTCCCGGCGCCAGAAATCCGGCAAGCAACCCCGCGCCTATCAGGATTATCGCTCGATGCTTAAGGAGAAGGACCTCGACATTGTCCTCGTGGGCACGCCGGACCATTGGCACGCGCTGGCCGCCATCGCCGCCATGGAGGCGGGGGCGGATGTCTATTGCCAGAAGCCCATCAGCGCCGATGTGATCGAAGGTGAAGCGATGCTGGCCACGGCGCGGAAACTCGGGCGCGTGGTGCAGGTGGGCACGCAGCGCCGCAGCACGCCCCATTGGATCGAGGCGAAAAAGCAGATTGTGGATGCCGGCCTGCTGGGGACCATTGGGCTGGTGGAAATGTGCTGCTATTATCCCATGCGGTTGCATGACACGTCGCCCACCCAGCCGGTGCCGGACTTTCTCGATTACGAACGGTGGACCGGCCCGGCGCCGCTGCGCCCGTATGACGGCCTGCCGCATCGCGGCTGGTGGCGCGGCTACATGGAATATGGCAACGGCATCATCGGCGACATGTGTGTGCACATGTTTGACGGCGCGCGCTGGCTGCTCAACCTGGACTGGCCCAAACGCGTCAGCTCCGCCGGCGGCATCTATGTGCAAAAGTCCGGCAAGTCCAACATCACGGATACCCAGACGGCCGTGTTTGAGTACGACGGCTTCAACGCCGTCTGGCAGCATCGCACTTGGGGCACCGTGCCCGATCCCGATTATCCCTGGGCGCTGTTCATTCACGGGGACAAGGGCACGCTCAAGCTGAACACGATGCGCGCGGACTTTGTGCCCGCGGGCGGCAACGCGAACCCCGTTCACTTTGAATGCCTTTACGAGCGCGAAAAATTCCCGGAGGATTTGCAGGAGAGCGACATCGAGTTGCACGCCGCGCCGGCCACCCGCCGGCACATGGTTGATTTTCTGGCCGCCATCGATCATCGCACCCGCCCGGTGGCCGATATCGAGCAGGGCCACATTTCCACCGCCAGTTGCATCCTGGCCAATCTCGCCCAGCAACTGGGACGCACCCTGAGCTACGATCCCAAGCAACGCGTGGTCGTGGGCGATCCGACCGCCACCGAGTTGCTGCGCCGACCCTATCGGTCGCCCTGGGTTCACCCCGAGCCAGTTTGAAGGCGCCGCGAAGCCGGTGGCGGAAACGCGGCGGAGCGGTATTATTATTCCCGTCACGATCATCCAATCATGAAAGCCTGGCAACTGACCAACTCAACCGGCGCTGAGGCGCTGAAACTCAACGAATTGCCCGAGCCCAAACCGGGGCCCGGCCAGGTGTTGGTGCGCGTGCGCGCCACCTCCCTGAACTACCGTGACCAGATGGTGGCCACCGGCCGTTACGGCGCCGGCGTGCCGCTGCCGTTGATCCCCCTCTCCGATGGCGCCGGCGAAATCGCGGCGGTGGGCGCGGGCGTTACGGAATGGAAGCCGGGCGACCGCGTGGCCGGGACCTTTTTCCAGGACTGGCCGGGCGGTCCATTACGGCGCGAGGTGTTTGCTTCCGCCCTGGGCGGGTCCATCAACGGCATGCTGGCTGAATACGTGGTGCTCGGGGCCAATGGCGTGGTGGCCGTGCCGCCGCATCTGACGTTTACAGAAGCGGCCACGCTGCCCTGTGCCGGGCTCACCGCCTGGCACGCGCTGGTGACCACCGGCCGGGTATTCGCCGGCCAAACTGTGGTGGTGCTGGGCACCGGCGGCGTTTCGCTCTTCGCCCTCCAGTTCGCCAAAATGCACGGTGCCCGCGTGATCGCCACCTCCAGCAGCGACGAGAAGCTGGCCCGGGCCCGATCGCTGGGCGCCGATGACACCATCAACTATCGCACCATCCCCGAGTGGGAAAAGGAAGTCTTCAGGCTTACCGGCAAGGCCGGCGCCGATCACGTGATCGAGGTGGGCGGCACGGACACGTTTCCCAAATCGTTGCGCGCCGCCGGCCTTGGCGGCACAATCAGTGTGATCGGCGGGGTGAGTGGGTTCACCGCCGATGTGGCCTTGCGGGACATCCTGGGCAAGTGCCTGGTGATCCGTGGAATTTTCGTGGGCAGCGGCGACATGTTCCTGGCCATGAACCGCGCGCTGACGCAACACAAACTCAAGCCGGTGATCGACCGCGTCTTTACCTTTGCGGAGGCGCCCGCCGCGTATCGGCATCAAGCCAGCGGCGCACATTTTGGCAAAGTAGTCATTGCCATCGAATAAACGAGATCTTTATGAGACCGTACGTCATCTGTCACATGTGCACGAGCCTGGATGGGAAGATCATAGGCCAGCGCTGGGGCAAGCTGCCGGGCTACCGGCACGAGAGCAACCTGTTTGAAACCACGGCGGCCAGTTTTGGCATCGGCGCCTGGCTGGTGGGCACTACCACCATGGACGAATTTGACGGGCCCAAAATAAAATTGCCGCGCGCCGGCAACCGGGTGCCCCGCACCGACCACATCGTGGACCGGAACGCCCGGCGGCTGGCCATCGGCGCGGATGCCAAAGGCGTACTACGGTTTCAGAACAACGAGGTGGGCGGCGATCACGTGGTGCTGCTGCTCACCGAGCGCGTGAGCAACGATTACCTGGCGCACCTGCAAGCGGCGCGGGTCTCGTATCTATTCTGCGGCAAAAAGGAAATTGATCTGCGCCTGGCGCTGGAAAAGCTGGGCCGGGTGTTCAAGCTGCGCAAGCTGATGTTGCAAGGCGGCGGCAGATTCAACGGTGCCATGCTCCATGCCGGACTGGTGGATGAGATCAGCCACCTGACGGTGCCGGTGGCGGATGGCGGCGCGGGCATCTCGAGCATGTTCGACATTCCGGGGCCAGCCCCGGCCAAGGCGGCGGCCACCCTGCGCCTGCGCTCCCACCGGCTGATGCCCGGCGGCGTCATTTGGGCCCGCTACCGCGTGGTGGCCCGGAAGGCGTCCTAGCGGACTGGCACGGATCGGTCCGGCCTCGC
>CAYTJG010000240.1:0-10103 GCA_964437865.1 uncultured Bifidobacteriaceae bacterium
GCGCACGCTGAGAGCCCATGAAATTTGCTGAAATTAAAGACATGACGCTGGTGGAACTGGCGGCCAAGAGCCGCGACCTCCGGCAACAGATGTTCCAACTGCGCCTGCAACAAGCGAGCGCGCAACTGGAAAAACCCGCCACCCTGCGCACGCTGCGCCGGGACATCGCCCGGGTGGAAACCCGCATCTCCGCCCTGCGCATCCAGGCGGCCAAACCCGTCGCTAAATAATTTCGTATGGCTGAAGCAACCAACACTGTGGCGGCTCCCGTGGCCGCGGCCGCAACCGCAACCGGCAAGCGCAAACAGCGCGTCGGCGAAGTCGTCTCCAACAAGATGACCAAGACCATCGTGGTGCGCGTCAAACGCCGCTTTCCGCACGCCGAGTTCAAGAAGATCGTCACCTCGTACAAGAAGTTCTATGTGCATGACGAGAAGTCCGAAGCCAAGGTCGGCGATACCGTGCGGATCGAGGAATCCCGGCCGCTGTCCAAATTGAAGCGCTGGAAATTGGTGGAAGTGGTCGAGCGCGGTGTGCAGGAAACGGTCGCCGCCTGATGGCCCTTAACCCTTAAGTATTTATGCTGCAAATTCGATCCAGCTTGGATGTGGCCGATAACACCGGCGCCAAGATCGCGTGGAACATCGGTGTCACCGGCCGCAACCAGAGGTACGCCGGTATTGGCGACGTCATCAAGGTGCATATCAAGGTCGCCGCGCCGGATGGCACGGTGAAAAAGGGCGAGGTGCATGACGCCGTGGTGGTGCGCACCCGGCAGATCATCCACCGTCCGGACGGCTCCGTGTTGCGGTTTGATAGCAACGCGTGCGTGATTATCGACAAGGAAATGAACCCCAAGGGCACGCGCATCTTCGGTCCCGTGGCGCGCGAGCTGCGCGAAAAGAAGTTCATGAAGATCATTTCACTCGCGCCCGAAGTCATTTGAAGTTATGCAAAAATTTCACGTCAAGAAAGGCGACCAAGTAACCGTAATCGCCGGCAAGGAAAAGGGCAAGAGCGGCAAGATCATTGCCGTGCTCACTGACAAACAGCGGGTGATCGTGGAAGGCTTGCAGTTGATCAAGCGCCACACCAAGAAGAGCCAGCAGCACCCGAACGGCGCGATCGTTGAGCGCGAGGGTTCCATCCACATCTCGAATGTGAAGAAGGTGGAGGCTGCGGCCGCGTAAGCGAATCCGATTTTTTCACGGCCAAATCCGTGAACGCAAACCATGAAAGCCAGACTTTACAAAAAATATATTGAAGAAGTGGTGCCGGCCCTGAAGGCCAAGCATAACTTCAAGAATGTCCATCAGATCCCGAAGCTCGTGAAGATCGTGGTGAACATGGGAATCAGCGCGTCCCTGGAGAAGGGCGCCATTGATGATGCCGCCAAAGACCTGACCATGTTGACGGGCCGGAAGCCGGCCATCAGCAAGTCGCGCAAGGCGATTGCGAATTTCAAGTTGCGGGAGAACCAGCCGATCGGCTGTCATGTGACGCTCCGGAGCGAGATCATGTACGAGTTTTTTGACCGGCTGGTGGCGACGGCGCTGCCCCGTATTCGCGACTTTCGCGGCCTGTCGCCCCGCAAGTTTGACGGGCGTGGCAACTACACCTTCGGGGTGGGCGATCAGACCATTTTTCCGGAAATTGAGCTGGACAAGATCAAGCGTCAGCAGGGCATGGACATCACCATTGTGACCACGGCCGCCACGGACGACCAGGCGCGGGACCTGCTCAAGCTAATGGGTTTTCCGTTCGCCGAGAAATAAACCGATATTTATTTGTTAGAGATTTGTTATGGCCAAAAAATCATGGATTGAGCGCAACAAGCGCAAGGCGAACACGGTGAAGAAATTCGCGGCCCTGCGCGCTGAATTGAAGGCGAAGCACGATTACGCCGGTTTGACGAAGCTGCCGCGCAATGCCAGCCCGACGCGGGTGGTGAATCGTTGTGCCATGAGCGGCCGCCGCCGCGGTTACTGGCGCAAGTTCGGCGTGTCCCGCCTCACGTTCCGCGAAGCCGCCTTGAACGGCCTGATCCCAGGCGTGACCAAGGCCAGTTGGTAAAGAATTTGATTCGTGCTTGCTGTCGGTCCCGCACTGGTGACGGGGCCGAAACGAAGGACGAGAGCTGAAATAATATGACTGATCCGATTTCTGACATGTTGACGCGCATCCGCAACGCGGGTGGCGCGCACCTGGCCACCGTGGTGCTTCCGCACTCCCGTATCAAGGAGAGCGTGGCCAAAATTTTACAAGCCGAAGGTTACGTCGCCGGCGTGACGGTGGAAGGCGAGATCAAGAAGAAGCTCTCGATCCATCTCAAGTACAACGGCAAGAAAAACGTGATCGAAGGCATGAAGCGCGTCAGTTCGCCCGGTTTGCGGCGGTACGTGCGCTCCACCAGCATCCCGCGCGTGCGCGGCGGCCTGGGCGTGGCGATCATTTCGACTTCCGAGGGCGTGTTTACGGATACGCAGGCTCGCAAAAAGAATCTCGGCGGAGAACTCCTCTGCTACATCTGGTAATATTTTTATGTCGCGTATTGGAAAACAACCGATTGCCATTCCACCCAAAGTGAAGGTGGAAGTACAAGGCCAGAAGATCTCCGTGGAAGGGCCCAAAGGCAAACTCAACTGGGAGTTGCCCGAGCATACGAGCCTGAAGGTGGCCGACGGCCATATATTGGTGAGCCGCGAAGGCGATGACGCGCGGGCCAAGGCGCTGCACGGCACCAGCCGCGCGCTTGTCAACAACATGGTCAAGGGCGTCAGCGAAGGTTTTATCCGGAAGCTCGAAATCCAGGGCGTCGGTTTCAAGGCGGCCGTGCAGGGCAAGGTCGTCAATCTCGCGCTCGGTTTTTCGCATCCGATCAATTACGATATTCCGGATCAGATCAAGGTGACGGTGGAAGAGAACACCAAGCTCACCATTGAGGGGCCGGACAAACGGGTGGTGGGGCTGGTGGCGTCGGAAATCCGGAGCTTCTATCCGCCGGAGCCGTACAAGGGCAAGGGTGTGCGTTACGCGGGCGAACACGTCCAGCGCAAGGAAGGCAAGACGGTCCAATAATAAAAATTTTTGTTCACGGCCGAATCCGTGGACCCATTGAAATGAGAACGGAAAAGAAAATTAAGCTGAAGCAATTGCGCCAATGGCGCATTCGCAAGCATGTCAACGGCACGAACGAACGGCCGCGCATGAGTGTGTGCTTCACCAATGAAAACATCCATGTGCAGTTCATCGACGACACGATTGGCAAGACGCTGGTCGCCGTATCGACGGTGAGCAAGGGGGAAACCAAGGAGCTGTCCGCCAACATGGCGGGGGCCAAGAAGATTGGCGCCCTGGCCGCCCGTAATGCGCTGGAAAAGGGCATCAAGGCGGTGGTGTTCGACCGCCGCGGGGCGCGCTATCATGGCAAAGTCAAGGTGCTGGCGGACGCCGCCCGCGAAGCCGGACTGAAATTTTAACCTGAACCGGAGAATTTATTGTGGCTGAAATCCAAAACACGACCCCAGCAACCCCTGCTCCCACAGAGCAAAAAGAGCAAAGACCGCAACGCGATTCGCGGGGCGGGCGTGGCGGTGGCGGTGGCGGCCGCGGTCGCGGGCGCCGGCCGTCGGATGTGGGTGAAAACGCCTTCCAAAACGGCGGGGAAGAGCTGGCTGAGAAGGTGGTGTTCATCAACCGTTCCTCGAAGGTGGTCAAGGGCGGTCGCCGTTTCAAGTTCAGCGCGCTGGTGGTCGTGGGCGACAAAAAGGGCAAAGTGGGTGTGGCGCTCGGCAAGGCGGCGGAAGTGGCGGACGCCATTCGCCGCGGCGGTGAACTGGCCCGCAACAAGATGGTGGCCGTCTCGCTGACGGGGGCGACCATTCCGCATGAAGCTTTTTCCGCCTACGGCGGTGCCCGCATCCTGTTGCGCCCGGCGTCGCCCGGTACCGGCATCATCGCCGGCAAAACGGTTCGTTCCGTGCTGGAGTCGGCCGGAGTGAAGGATATTTTGACCAAATCGCTCGGTTCCAAGAATGCGGCCAACGTGGTGAAAGCCACTTTGAAAGCCTTGTTGAGCCTGCGCACCCGCGAGCAGATTTACCGAAGCCGCGGTCTGGCGATCAAGAAGATTGAAACGCCGAAACTGCCCACAGCCCCGACGGCCCCGGCAGCGGCCTGATTAGAATTAATGGACCGGTGGATGATTGGCCAGGTGTGCCGGGTGGAATTTCATTTCCCCTGTGCCGTACCGGGCCGGTGAGCCCAAGTCCGAACTGATAATTTATGCGACTACACAATTTGCAACCCCGTCCCGGCGCGAAACATCGCCGCAAGCGCCTTGGCCAAGGTGAAGCGACTGGCCGCGGCAAAACGTCCGGCCGCGGCGGCAAGGGCCAGACGGCCCGCTCCGGCAGTTCCATCCGCATCGGCTTCGAAGGCGGCCAGATGCCGCTGATCCGCCGCATGCCCAAGCGCGGTTTCAACAACGCTGAATTCACCACCTATTATATTGCGGTGAATTTGGGCGATCTGAACCAATTTGAAGATGGCGCGCGGGTGGACGAACTGGCCCTGCGCTCCGTGGGGCTGGCCAACGGCCGTGCCGCCGGGATCAAAATCCTCGGCACTGGCGAGCTGACCAAGAAACTGACGCTGGTGGTCAGTGCGATCAGCGCCTCCGCCAAGACCAAGGTGGAAGCCAAAGGCGGTTCCGTGGAACTGCTGCACCCGAAACCGGCGCCGGTGGTGAAGCCTGCTGCCCCGGCCAAAAACCCCTCTACGAAACCGGCCGCAGCCAAAAAGGCTGCCCCCGGTAAGGAATCCGCTCCGGCCCAAAAATCGGCTCCGGCCAAGCCATAATCCTGGTTGACAATGTTTCGCTCCATCTGGACCACTCTCGGCAACTGTTTCAAAATCCCGGAACTTAAATCGCGGATTTTGTTCACGATTTTGTTGCTGGCGGTCTGTCGGTTGACCGCGTTCATTGTCATCCCCGGGATCAACGGTCACCTGCTGGCGGAATACCTGAACCGCAATGGTCAGGGCGGCTTGCTGGTGATGTACAATACTTTCGCCGGCGGTGCCTATGGCAACTGCGCCGTGGGTGCCTTGGGCATCATGCCCTACATCAGCGCCACGATCATCATCCAATTACTGACGGCGGTGCTGCCGCGGCTCAGCAAGCTGGTGCGGGAAGAGGGCGGGCGCACGAAGATCGTCCAGTATGGTCGGTATCTGACGGTGATTCTGTGCATCCTGCAGGGCGTGTATTTTGCGCATGGCTGGCTTACGCCGCAGTCGGTTTTCGGCAGCACGTTCCAAGGCCAGTTGGTAATGCTGCAAAACCATTTGGCGGTTTACTATATCGTCACCGTGACGATCATGACGGCGGGCACGATGTTGCTGATGTGGCTGGGCGAACAGATCACGGACCGGGGTATTGGCAATGGTGTTTCGCTGGTGATTACGATTGGTATTTTGGCCCGTCTGCCCAATGCGCTCCAGGGCGCGGTGGACATGTTTTCCACGCATGGCGGCAATTCGGAAGCCCTGCATAATTTTTGGACCACGGCGCCGGTCTTGGTGGTCCTGATGATCATCGTGGTGGGCGGCGTCATCGCCATCACCCAGGCGCAGCGCAAGGTGCCGGTGCAGTATGCCAGCCGCATGATCGGCCAGAAGATGTATCAGGGCGGCACCAATTACATGCCCCTGCGCGTGAACTATTCGGGTGTGATGCCGATCATTTTTGCCCAGTCCATTCTCATGTTCCCGGGCCCGCTGTTCCAGAACCTGGCCACGTGGACCAATTCACCGTCGCTGGCGTTTCTGCACCGGGGCTGTTTCTGGGCGGCGCAACAGTTTTCCTATGGTTCGTTTATCTATCTGGCGATTTACGCCTTGATGATCCTGTTCTTCTCCTATTTCTGGGTGGCGACCCAGTTTAACGAGATTCAAATTGCGGATGATTTGAAGAAGAACGGTGGTTATATTCCCGGCGTGCGTCCGGGGCAGGGCACGAGCGACTTTCTGCACAACGCCATGAGCCGGATTACGCTGGCCGGTGCGGTGTTCCTGACGATTATTGCCACCATCCCGATCATTTTGTCGCGCAAGATGGGCATTGACCAGAACGTGGCCAGCTTTTTCGGCGGCACGAGCATCCTGATTGCGGTGGGTGTGCTGCTCGACACGATGCGGCAGGTGGAAGCCCACCTGATGATGCGGCACTATGACGGATTTCTGAAGAAGGGCCGGATTCGCGGCCGCTTCTAAGCCTGGCAGCGATGGGGTACGGGTGGGGTGCGAATTGGGGTGGTGCCCGCCTGGCTGCTGTAATGAAAGATCTTTGTGGCCGGTATAAAAATAAAGTCTGAAGCCGATCTGAAGTTGATGCGCCCGGCGGGGTTGGTGGCGGGAAAAGTCCTGGACGACGTCGCGGCGTTTATCCAACCAGGGATGACGACCCGGCAGGTGGATGAATTTGCGGCCGAACGGATTCGCAGTTACGGTGGGAAAAGCGCGTTTTTGGGGTATCGGAAGTATCCGTGCTATACGTGCCTTTCGGTCAATGACGCGGTGGTGCACGGCATGGCGTCCGAGCGCGAATTGCAATTTGGCGATATCGTCAGCGTGGATGTGGGGGTGAGTTACCAGGGTTTTGTTGGCGATACGGCGCGGACGGTGGCGGTGGGCGGGTGCAGCGTGGCGGCGCAACGTTTGCTGGACGTCACGGAGCAGTCGCTTTATCTGGGCATAGCCCAGGCCAGGCCGGGCAACCGGGTGGTGGATATTTCGCGGGCGGTGCAGCGCTATGTGGAGCAGAATGGGTATAGCGTGGTGCGGGAGTTTGTGGGGCACGGCGTGGGCCGGGCCATGCACGAAGAGCCGCAGGTGCCGAACTTTGACGAGGGCTTGAAGGATTCGCCCAAGTTGAAGCGGGGCATGACGATTGCCATCGAGCCGATGGTGAATGCGGGCAGGCCGGAGATAAAAATCCTGAAAGACGGCTGGACAGTGGTGACGCAAGATGGTTCACTATCAGCCCATTTTGAGCATTCCATCCTGGTCACGGATGGTGAGCCGGAGATTTTGACATGGGCGAAGCCGCCTTCTGTGTCGAAGCCCGGGTGAGGGAAGCGTTGCCGAATGGCACGTTTGTGGCCGAGTTGGCCAATGGCCACCGCCTGACGGCGTTTGTGGCCGGCCGGGACAAAAAAGTATTTGCCGGTCTGCGGGCCGGTGACATGGCCAAGTTGCAATTGACGCCTTACGACCTGAGCGTGGGGCGTATTTTAGTCGAAACGAAGAAGATTTAAACATGAAAGTCCGAGCGTCAGTCAAAAAAATGTGTGAGCACTGCAAAATTGTGCGGCGCCGCGGTGTCATCCGCGTCATCTGCTCGAACAAACGCCACAAACAACGTCAAGGTTAATAAATAATTTATGGCACGCATCATTGGTGTGGAAGTTCCGCCCGGCAAGCGTATTGATATCGCGCTCCGCTACATTTACGGTATTGGCCCGTCCAACGCGCGCGTGATTCTTGAGCGCGCCAACATCGACCCGTCGATTCGCGCAAAGGACCTGACCGAGCAGCAGCTCGCGCAGATCGTGCACGCGATTCAGGAGGGCAAGTATGTGATCGAGGGCGATCTGCGCCGCGAAATCGGCATGGACCTCAAGCGCCTGCAGGGCATCAAGTGTTACCGCGGGATTCGTCACCTGCGCGGCCTGCCCGTGCGCGGGCAACGGACCCAGACGAACGCCCGTACCCGCAAGGGGCCCCGCAAGACGGTGGGCGTGCAACGCAATCCCAACGCCAAGACCGGCATCCACTAATCATTCTATTTTGTTATGTCCGAAGAAAAGAAGAAACCAGCCGCGCCTAAAAAGGAAAAAGACGTGAAGGCCGAGACCGCCGCTCCGGCGGAAGGCAAACCCACGGAAGGCAAGGCTGCCGAGGCCAAGCCGGCCAAGAAGCCCGCGGCGGAAGCCGCGCCCGGCGCCGAAGCGCCCAAGCCGGCCGAGGTCGTCGGGGTCGCCGCCCCCACCGCCGCCGAGTTGTTGGGTGAGGATCCCAATGCCAAGAAGATCGTCAAGGCCAAGCACGCCAAGAACGTCGTCTCGGGCATCGCCAACATTCTGGCCACTTTTAACAACACCCAGGTGACCATCACGGACGCCCAGGGCAATCTGATCGGTTGGTCCAGCGCCGGCCGGGTCGGGTTCAAAGGTTCGCGCAAGAGCACGGCCTACGCCGCCCAAATGGTGGCCCAGGACGCCGCCCGTCAGGCCATGTCCCACGGCATGAAGGAAGTGGAAATCCGCGTCAAAGGCCCTGGTTCCGGTCGCGAATCCGCCATTCGTGCCTTGCAGGCCATTGGCTTGGAGATCAGTTCCATCAAGGACGTCACGCCCGTGCCGCATAATGGCTGCCGCCCGCGCAAAAAGCGCCGCGTCTAATAACCGAAATCTGGAAATCGCAAATAATTAATTCCTATGGCTCGTTATACAGGTCCTCGTGTCCGCATTAGCCGTCGTTTCGGCGTCCCGATTTTCGGTCCCTCGAAATACCTTGAACGCCGCAACTACGGTCCCGGCGTGCATGGCCCCAAGTCCCGCCGCAAGACCACCGACTACGGTCTGGGTCTCATTGAAAAGCAGAAGCTCAAGTACTATTACGGCTTGCTCGAACGGCAATTCCGCGGTGTCTATGAGAAGGCACTGCGCCGCCGCGGCGTCACCGGTGAGCAGATGCTCCAGATTCTGGAGTCGCGCCTGGACAACGTGGTGTTTCATTTGGGCTTTGCCAATACCCGCGCGGGCGCGCGGCAGATGGTTTGCCACGGTCACGTGATCGTGAACGGCCGCAAGGCCAGCATTCCGTCCTACGCGTTGAAGGTCAACGATGTGGTCAGCGTCAAGAACAACAATGTTTCCCGCCAGCTCGCCACCAAAGGCCTGGAAGTGGCGGCCAGCCGCGCCGTGCCGGATTGGTTGTCCTTGAACAAGGAAGAGTTGAAGGGCACCGTCATGCGCATTCCGACGCGCGACGAGATCCAGCCCATTGCCAACGAGCAGGCGGTCGTCGAATTTTATTCCCGCTAAACCTTAACTAGAAGAACAATTATACGGGCTTTCCTGGCCGGGAATAAATTAGCCGGGAAAGCCAGATAAAAATTGTTGAAAGGATAACTATGCCAGTACGTCTTGGACGTTTTGAAATGCCGAAGCGGTTGCAGAAGGAAGAATCCAGCGCCACCGCCACTTACGCAAAATTCATTGCCGACCCGTTTGAAACCGGTTACGGCCATACCGTGGGCAACTCGCTCCGGCGCGTGCTCCTGTCCTCCCTCGAGGGCGCGGCGATCACCTCCCTGAAGGTGGATGGCGCCATGCACGAGTTTGCCACCATCGATGGCGTCACCGAAGACGTCACGGACATCGTGCTGAACCTGAAGCGGATCAAATTCAAGGCGCACACCCGCGATGAGCAGGTGCTGTTGCTGTCCGTGAACAAGGAAGGCGCCGTGACCGCGGGCGACATCCAGCTCAACCAGAATATCGAGCTCGTGAATCCCGAGCAGCATATCTGCACGCTGGACAAGAAGAAAAAATTTGAGATGGAGCTCACCGTCAAGATCGGGCGCGGTTTTTACCCGAGCGACGAGAACAAGAAGCTCGGCCAGGCCATCGGCATCGTGGCGATCGACTCGCTGTTTTCCCCGGTCACCCGGGTGCGTTACCTGGTGGAAGCCGCCCGCGTCGGCAACCGGACCGATTATGACCGCCTGGTCCTGGAAATCTGGACGGATGGCCGGATTACGCCGGACGACGCCCTCACGCAGGCCTCGGCGATCCTGGCGCATCACCTCGACGTGTTCGTGGGTTACGACAAGAACGCGGTGGAATTTGAAGAAGCGGCGGACAAGCAGGACGACGAGAAGGCCAAGCTCAAGAAGCTGTTGAACATGAGTGTCAACGAGATCGAATTGAGCGTGCGCGCCGCGAACTGCCTGAACAACGCCAACATCACCACGGTCGGTCAGCTCGCGCTGAAGACCGAGCAGGAGATGCTCAAGTACCGCAACTTCGGCAAGA
>CAYTJG010000241.1:0-10011 GCA_964437865.1 uncultured Bifidobacteriaceae bacterium
GATGCTGCCCTTCATCGGGCGTTTGCCAGTCAATTCACAAATGCGTGCCATAAAATTTCTTTCGTTAAAGAGTTGCAAATCATAGCAACGAATTCGCCGCTGACAAGCTCTTTCTGGGGGGATTTTTCGGGCGCCGTACGGATTTCCTTTCTGCGTGCCTTCGGGAGCCACAATCCGTATCTTTTTGCGGAGCGATTTTACACTCTTATTATTTATGGCCACCTTGAAACCGTTTGCCGCGTTGCGCCCCAAAGCCGAATTAGCGGCCCAGATTTGCGAATTGCCGTACGATGTCATGTCCTCCGACGAGGCCCGCGCGCTGGCGGCTGGCAATCCCCTCAGCTTTCTGCACGTGAGCAAACCGGAGATCGACCTGCCGCCGGACACGGATTTGTATTCGCCCGCGGTTTATGCCCGGGGCCGCGAGAATTTTGAACGTCTTCGCGCCCAAGGCGCACTCCGGCAGGACGACCAACCGTGCTTCTACCTGTACCGGCAGATCATGGGCAAACATGCCCAAGTGGGCTTGGTGGCCGCCGCCAGTTGCGAGGAATATCTGCGCAACCTCATCAAAAAACACGAGCTGACCCGGGTGGACAAAGAGGATGATCGCGTCCGGCACATCGAAACGCTCAACGCGCAAACCGGCCCGGTGTTTCTCACTTATCGGGCCACGGCCAAATTTGACGCCTTCGTCGCGCGCCAGATCGCCGGGGCGCCCGCCGTGGATTTCACCGCCAAGGATGGCGTGCGCCACACGTCCTGGACCCTCGACGGCGCGGAGGAGATCCAATTTGTGGCCGACCAGTTTGCGCGGGTTGACTACCTCTATATCGCGGATGGCCACCACCGTTGCGCGGCGGCGGGGCGCATTTGCCAGTCGCGCCAGGGCGCCGGCCACAGCGGCCAATTTTTGGCCGTGATCTTCCCGCACAACCAGATGCAGATTCTGCCGTACAACCGCGTGCTCAAGGACCTCAATGGCCGCTCCGCCGCGGAGCTGCTCCAACAACTCGGAACGGTTTTTGATATCGAGCCCGGTGGCAAACCAACCCCCACGCGCAAACACAAATTCGCTTTTTTCCTCGCCGGCCAGTGGCACACGCTCACCTTGAAGCCGGCCTTCACCAAGAGCACCGATCCCATCGAGGGGCTGGATGTAACGATTCTCCAAAAGCACGTCCTGGCGCCGCTGTTTGGCATCGACGATCCGCGCACGAGCAAGCGGGTGAATTTCGTGGGCGGCATCCGCGGCACCGTGGAGCTGGAAAAGCTGGTGAACAGCGGGGCTTACGCGTGCGCCTTCAGCCTCTTCCCGACCAGCATCGAAGATCTGATGAGCATTGCCGACGCCGGCGGCATCATGCCGCCCAAGAGCACCTGGTTCGAGCCCAAGCTGCGGGACGCGATGTTCTGCCACTTGATTTGACCCGCCAGCGAGCCCCAAGCAACCATCGTTCGTTTACTCGGGCCGTATCTCTGCGCGAACCATGAGTCGCTCGCCAATAGCCACGCCCGGGCAATAAAATGTGGGCGGCGGCTCGGTGGTACGTCTGTCTGTGCTAAGGGTGGGCATTTATACCAGCGCAGGTGGGGCGCGTCTCTCCGAGCGCGCCGCGAACGTAGCGTGACCTTTCGCAGACCTGCGCGACCACGAGCAAAAGGCGGCGTTGCTAGCGCGAAGCGGATCGGGCAGAGCATGATTTCAGGGCGGTGCTTTGGGTGAGCTTGCACATGTTGGTTAGCAGGCGCGGCGCGCTCGGAGAGACGCGCCCTACCCAAAAAACAGCCGCCGCGCGGTTGGACCAAGAAGAATCTTGTCTTACCACCCTTGGCGAGCCGGTCGTGGGCTTGCGGCGCGCGGGCCGAGCGATGCTCGGCGCTCCGAAGACGCTTCGCGCCCAAGCATGCGCCGGGAAAGTGGGGCCGCGCCTCGCTCCGCGTGGCCCCGGCCGGCGAGGCCGATTGAACATTGGACGGGGCAGGCGCATTTCGCTATTCTATTCGGGGAAATTTATACCGATGAAAGTCACCCTTAATTGGCTCAAACAGTACGTTGATTTTAACTGGTCACCCGAGGAACTGACCGAGCGGCTGACCATGCTCGGCCTCGAAGTGGAGGGCGTGCAGAAGATCGCCGCGGCCTTCGACGGCGTGGTGGTGGCGCAGGTGATCACCCGCGACAAGCACCCCAACGCCGACAAACTCTCGATCTGCCGTGTCAATGACGGTCAGGGCGAGCGCCAGATTGTCTGCGGCGCCCAGAATTTCAAGGCGGGCGACAAGGTGCCGCTCATTCTCCCGGGCGCGTCCCTGCCGTTGAAGCCGGGCGACAAGGCGCCGTTCACCATCAAGGTGGGCAAGATCCGCGGCGTGGAATCGCACGGCATGATGTGCTCGCCCGAGGAACTCGGCCTGCCGGAAAAAATCGACGGCCTGTTCATCCTCCGGGAGGACGCCAAAGTGGGCCAGCCGTTTGCCGAATACCTCGGCCGCAGCGGCAGCGACGTGGTTTACGATCTCGAAGTGACGCCGAACCGTCCCGATCTCAACAGTGTCATTGGCATCGCCCGCGAAATCGCGGCGCTCACCAGCAACCCGCTGCGCATTCCCGAAGCGAAGGTCGCCGAAGCGGCCGTCGGCGGCCGTTGCAGCGATCTGGTCTCCGTACGCATTGAGGATGCCACGCTGTGCCCCCGTTACACGGCGCGCGTGGTCAAGGGCGTCAAGGTGGGACCCAGCCCGGAATGGCTGCGCTCCACGCTGGAGAAGGTGGGCATCCGCAGCATCAGCAACGTCGTGGACGTGACCAATTACGTGATGCTGGAAGTGGGCCAGCCGCTGCACGCGTTTGATTATCATTTGATTGCCAGGAGCGCCTCCGGGCAGCCGGCCATCCTCGTGCGCCGCGCCGCCGCCGGCGAGAAATTCAAGACGCTGGATAACCAGGATCGCACACTGACCAGCGACATGCAGTTGATTGCCGACGAGCAAAAAGGCATCGCCCTGGCGGGCGTGATGGGCGGCGCCAACACGGAGATCAACGATCAAACCGTGGACGTGCTCATCGAGAGCGCCTGTTTTTCACCGATCAATATCCGCCGCACCAGCAAGGCGCTGGGCCTGCGCAGCGAATCCAGCTACCGTTTCGAGCGCGGAGCGGACGTGGGCATTTGCGACTGGGCCAGCCGGCGGGCCGTGCAACTGATTCTGGAAACCGCCGGCGGCCAACCGGCCGCAGGCGCGGTGGACGTATATCCGCAGCCCGCCGAGCCCAAGCAGTTGCCCTTGCGCTTTTCCAAATCGAAGGACCTGCTGGGCATCGGCATTTCCCACGCCGAACAGATTGGATACCTCACGCGACTCGGACTGGCCCTGGTGAACCAGGAGCCCGGCGAATGCACCTTTGCCGTGCCCACCTGGCGCGTGGATTTGAAGCGCGAAGTGGACCTGATCGAGGAAGTCGGCCGGCTGTTCGGGGTGGAGAAGATTCCCGCCACGCCGCCGCGCGGCGCCCTGGGCAGCAATGCCTTCGACACCGTCTATGACCAGATCGCCGAGGCGCGGCGGATCCTGACGGGGCTGGGCTTGAATGAGGCGCAGGGACAGACGCTGATTCCCGGGGCGGAATTCAGCCAGGTGAGTCCGACGCCGGTCCTGCTGGAAAATCCGCTGAGCGGCGACATGGACCTGCTGCGGCCGAGCCTGTTGCCGGGCTTGATTCACTCCCTGCGGCACAACTTGAGCCACAAGAATCATGACGTGGCCTTGTTCGAAATCGGCCGCGTGTTCGCACTGGTGAACGGCCAGACCAAAGAGGAACGCCGCGTGGCCATCGCCGTCACCGGCCGGCGCGCCCTGCCCTTTTGGAGCGGCGGCGAGCGCGACGCGAAGTTCGACCTTTACGATTTGAAAGGCCTGGCGGAGGAATTTTTGGAGCAGTTCGGCCTGCGCGGCGTGGTCTTCGGCAAGCGGCCGGCCAGCACGGCCCTGCTTCTGGAGTCGGCGGGGATCACGCTGGGCGGCAAGTTGCCGCTGGGCGAACTGGGCCAGTTGCTGCCCGCCCTGGCCAAGAAATACGACCTGCGCGACGCGGTCTTGTTGGCGGAGTTCAGCCTGGACCAACTCCTCAACAAACGGAATCCAACCAAGTCATTCAAGCCGGTGCCGCAATTCCCCTCCAGCCGCCGCGACGTGGCCATGCTGGTGCCGGAAACCGTCACGCATGAGGCCGTGTTGCAAGCGGTCAAACAGGCCAAGGCCGCCCATCTGGAATCCGTGGAACTCTTCGACGTGTTCCGGGGCAAAGGCATCCCCGAGGGTCAAAAGAGCCTGGCGTACGCCTTTACTTATCGCGCGTCGGAAAAGACGCTGACAGATGCCGAGGTGAATTCGGCGCACGAGAAGGTCCTGCATGGGCTAAAAACTCAGTTGGCAGCGGAGTTGCGGGCCTAGGGCAAAAAACATTCCAAGAACTTGCGGCGCAAATTGTTCCTTGACTGCTGGGGGGACCTGCGCCGCTTTTCTTTTTTGGGGGGCGTGGCTGGCCTAAGCATTTTTTCGACAACACGGCTTGACCTTTATTGCCAATTCTCCAACATACGCAACCTGGTCATTTCCGTTACTTTCCCATTCGCGTAATTGACACGCGTCTGATATGCTGGCCGGATATGACTGAGTCGGTAATTGATAATATGCAGCACATCCGAAACATCGCCATCATCGCGCACGTGGACCACGGCAAGACGACGCTCGTGGACTGCCTGCTGAAACAATCCGGTACGTTCCGGGCCAACCAGGCCGAAACGCAGGTGGAACGCCTGATGGACTCGATGGACCTTGAAAAAGAAAAGGGCATCACCATCCGCGCCAAGAACGCCGCTTTCAAATATCACGAATACCACGTCAATATCGTGGACACTCCCGGCCACGCGGATTTTGGCGGCGAAGTGGAGCGCATCATGAACATGATCGACGGCGTGCTCCTGGTGGTGGATAGCGCCGAAGGTCCCCAGGCGCAAACCCGATTTGTGTTGCGCAAGGCCCTCGAGGCCGGCGCCAAGCCCATCGTGGTCATCAACAAGATCGACCGCGATAACGCCAATCCCAAGAAGGTCCTCGACCAGGTATTTGAGCTGTTCATGTCGCTCAACGCCACGGACGAGCAGTTGGATTTTCCGTTCATATTCTGCTCGGCCAAACAGGGTTATGCCAAGACCGATATGAGCCATACCAGCGGCACGATGGAGCCCCTGTTCAAGGCGATCATCAAACACATTCCGCCGCCGCGCGCCAAGGCCGGCGATGGGTTTCAGATCCTGGTGGCCAATCTGGACTACAGCGATTATCTGGGCCGTATTGCGTTCGGCAAGGTTTACGAAGGCAAGGTCACGGTGGGCGACGCGGCCATCTGCCGCCATGGCGACGGTCGCACGGTCAAGGGCAAGGTCACCATGCTCTATCATTTCGAGGGCATGAAGCGCATTGAAGTCCAGCAGGCGCATGCCGGCGACATCGTGGGCATCACCGGCTTTGAGGAAGTATCTATCGGTGAAACGATCTGCGACAGCGAGGCCCGGGGCGCCCTGCCCTACATTCCGATCGATCCGCCGACGATTCAGATGGAATTTGCCGTGAACGACGGGCCGCTGGCCGGCAAGGACGGCAAGCTCGTGACTGCCCGCCACATCTGGGAGCGGCTGGAGCGGGAAATCCGCACCAACGTGGCCTTGCGCATCTCGCAAACCAACGATCCCAAGATCTTCGCGGTCAGTGGCCGTGGTGAAATGCAGATTGCCATCCTGGTGGAGCAAATGCGCCGGGAAGGGTATGAAGTCCTGGTTTCCCGCCCGGAAGTGCTCTGGAAAAAAGATGCGGCCGGCAACCCGCTGGAACCCATCGAGAAGTTGTTTGTGGAAATCCCGCAGGACAGCATGGGCTCGGTGATGGAAAACCTTTCCTTCCGCAAGGCGGAGATCACCAACATGAGCCACCACGCCGACCAGGTGACCATTGAGGCGATTGTTCCGATGCGCGGCCTCATCGGCTTTGAGACGGACTTGGTGAACATGACCAAGGGCATGGGGGTGATGAGCCACCTGTTTCACGAATACGGAGCGGATCGCGGAGAAATTGCCGCGCGCAAGAACGGCTCGCTGGTGAGTATGGAGTCGGGCCCCGCCACCGCCTACGCCCTGAATACCGTGCAGGAACGCGGCCGCCTGATGGTGGAGCCGGGTGATGAAATCTACACCGGCATGATCGTCGGCGAAAATGCCCGCGAAAACGACATCCCGGTGAACCCGGTGAAGGAAAAACGCCTGACCAACATGCGGTCAACGGGCGACGGCAAGGGCATCCAACTCTCGGCCCCCTTGAAGCTGTCCCTGGAACGCGCGCTGGAATACATTGACGTGGACGAATACGTGGAAGCCACCCCCAAGAACCTGCGCCTGCGGAAAAAGATCCTGAACGAAACGCTGCGCAAGCGTTCCGAGAAATCCCGCGTGCTGAAGTTCATTCAATAATGGACGGCACCGCGGCTTGACCGCCCCCGCTTTGTGCCGCCGGAGCCATCCCGTGCGATGGTTCCGGCGCCGCGGTGGCTTCGGCGGTCGCGCAACGGATCTCCGGGCGGTCATCAAATCGGAAAAAAATCAGCTTGCGCCGGAAGCCTGATCCCAGAGACACTGTCGGTTCGACTTATGGGAATTGCCTTGGTGACCGGCTTCGCCGGCCAAATCGAATTCGCGAACAGATTAGACACCGGCCCGTCTGGAGACGCGCAACTTGAAAAGGTCTTCTGTCGTGATTGACCGGGTGTCCACCGCTTCCGCCCCTGCCTACCCGCCCCAATGAAGAACATCTGGCGCAGCGGCATCATATTTACGGCGGCCAATTTCCTGACGCTCCTCATCGGGTTTGGCTTCCAAATGGCTGTCCGCCGCCAGTTGCAGGACCAGGCCGGGGAATTCGGCTATGTCCAGGCCGCCATCGCGTTCATCGGCTTTCTCGGGCTGCCGCTGGCGATCGCCACCCAGGCGGTCACCCATTACATCGCCCGGTTCCATTTCAGCAGCGAAAACGAGCGGCTTCACGGCCTGCTCTCCGGCTGCCGGAAGTTCCTCTTACACATCACCATCCTGGGTTCCGTGGCCGCCGTCGTGCTGGTCAAACCCATGGGGGATTTCTTCCACATTCCCCGGGTGAGTCTCACCGTGGTGGCGCTCGTTTGTGTGCTGGCGGGTTTCTGGAGTTCGTTCATCACCGCCCTCTGCCAGGGCCTGGGCTGGTTCAAGCGTTTCGCCCTCATCTCCCTGCTGTCCGCAATCATTCGCTTTGGCTTCGGCGTGACCACCACCCATTTCTCGCCCATGGCCGAATGCGCGGTGCTGGCGTCCACCGTCATGCTGCTGTCCAACCTGATCCTGCTGTTCTGGAAGGATGAGTTCCCCCGCAAGACCCCGGTGGTCGTCTCCCCGTGGACCCGGGACATGGTCCACTTTCTGGTCATCAGCTCCGCTTGCATTTTTAGCGCGAATTGTTTCAGCCAGTACGACCTGCTGGTGGCGCAGCGCGAATTTAACGGTGTGGAGTTGGACAATTACACCTCCGCCGGCCTGCTCGCCCGCCAGATTCCCACGCTCGTGGGCCCGCTGCTGACCGTTCTGTTCACTCACCGCTCGAGTCGCCACCAACATCGGCAAGGCGAGCTGAGCGAACAAATGAAATTACTCGGGCTCTATGCCCTTGGCCTCGTGGTGAATGCCGTCGGCCTTTGCCTGCTCAAGAACGTCGGGTTGCGGTTGTTGGGGCAGAACACCCCGGAAGCGGCCGAGATGATTTCGCCGTTTGCCCTCAGCATGGTTTTCGTGGGGCTACTCCAAGCCATCGGCACCTGGGCGCTCGCCAGCCACTGGATCAAGATTTCGCTGCTCTACGGCGCGCTGGGCCTCGCCTATTGGGCCGCCTTGTTCATCTTCGGCAAAACCCCCACCGATTTATTGCACGCCATGCCCATCGCCTCCGGGATGGCCTTTGCCATCCTCTTCATCACTTGGTTTGCCGCCATGCGGAAGCATCGAATTCCCGCCGCCGCCAGTTGAACGGTCGGCGGAATTTAAGCCGGCCACCCGGAACAGCCTCAGGAGACAGGGGCATCCACTTGGGCGGCATCCAGCGGCAATTCAAGGATGAACGTGGCGCCCCGTCCCGGACCGTCGCTGTGAACCGATAAATTACCGCCCAGTTCCCGCGCCGCCAGCGAGCCGGCATGCAAACCAAAACCATGGCCGTGCTCCCGGGTCGTAAAGCCGTAATGAAAGATCCGGGTCAAGTTTTCTGGCTGGATGCCCACGCCGTTGTCGATCACCATGATCTTGACACGATCGGCCTCCAACCGCACGCGAATGACCACGCGTTTGTCAGGCTGGCCCCCTTCTTCGCACGCGTATTTGGCGTTGCTCAGCAGATTAATCAGGATCTGCAGCACCTTGTGTTTGTCGGTGGTTATCCGGGGCAGGTTGTCCTCGAAATCCTGCACCAACTCCAGGTGGTGCCGCGCATACGCCTCGGCATTGACCTGCCAGGCATCCGCCACCACCTGCGGAACCGTGATCGTCTCCAGCATGCCGCCCAGATTCTTGGCGTAGCGTTGTTGCATGGCCACGATTTCCTTGATGTGATCGATGTTGAGTCGGAGTGATTCGAGCTCCTTCAGGATTTGATCGCGTTCGGTCGACAAGTGCCCGGCCAACTGCCCGAAATAATCCACCAGCAAAACGCCCTTGGGATCACGGGTCAAAAACTCCCCGAGATCGTTCGCATGCTCGCGCAAGGTTTCCGCCACGCGGGCCACCTGCCGGGTCCGGGATTGCTGGACGCGATCCACCAGGAGCGTGCTGGAAATATTCACGCTGTTGAGCACGTTGCCCACATTGTGCAACACGCTGGTGGCCACCTCGGCCATGCCCGCCTGCCGGGAAGCGGAGACCAACGCCTGATGGGCCAGATCCACCTTGGTTTCCATCCGCTTGCGTTCCTCGATCTCCTCGCGCAACTGCCGGGTCTGGACGCCCACCTGGCGGCGCAGCAGGCTCACCCAGGTCAACGCCAGCAACAGCACCACGCCGAAGCTACCCAGCGCCCACGCCGTGTGGAGCGCCGTCCACCAGGAGGGGCGGGACAGCACGGTCACATCCGACGGCGAGCGCAGCCAGATTTGGAAGGAGTGGACTTGGCCATTATCATCCAAACGCGGCACGAACACACCCGTCACCTGCACAATGCTCCCCGGGAGCACCCGCGCCAGCCGATCCGCCGGCTGTTTTTTTTCAACAATTACGTCCGTGATCCACGCCCCGCATTGGACGGAAAGCGATTCCTGGTCCGTCCGGTTGAAATGCCCCAGCACTTCGCCCTTTAATTCCACCACCCGTCCGTTCAACGCCTCCCCCAACGGTACATCCTGCGACAAGTCCAGCGACAATTTCATCACCGGGGGCGACACCTGCCGCCCGGTGGGTTTGACCACCACTTCCTGCAACACCGGCAGTTTCTCGAGCACCGAGGGAAACCCAACCAACTCGACTTGTTCCCCCACGCGTACGGGCGGGGAGCCTCGCTGCGGTTCAATCAGCACGCCGCCGGTCACATCCTGCAGGTAGAAAGAGCCGTCCTCCCGGCACAGCGACACCACCCCCGACACGTGCGAGCGATGCGCATCGCCAACTCCGGCCTGGAACTCAAGCAACTCGTTGAGCGCCCGCGGCTTCAGGGCGAAAGCGTCCCGCGGGGCGGCGTCCAGAATCCGGATCTGATCCCAACGCGGCACCATAAACTGGATGTTCTTCAACCGGCGGTGATCGTCGAACTCCGTGGCACATACGCCTTGGATTTCCACAAAGGCATCCTCAAAATTGGCCGGGGCCGGCTGACCCGTCGCGTCCGGCACGAACACCTTGAGCAGGGCGTTCCCAATCGATAGCGTCAATACACTATTGCTTTCCTCCA
>CAYTJG010000242.1:0-9959 GCA_964437865.1 uncultured Bifidobacteriaceae bacterium
ACCAATCCGGGCACGCCGAGGATGGAATCGTTCCGCAGCTCCAGCGGATCGCAGAAATCATCATCCACCCGGCGCAAAATCACGTCCACCCGCTCCAGCCCGCTCAAGGTCTTCAAAAACACATAATTGTCCCGCACGGTGAGGTCCTGTCCCTCCACCAGCGTGTAGCCGAGATAGCGGGCCAGGTAGGCCTGTTCGAAATAGGTTTCATTGTGCGGGCCGGGCGTGAGCATGACCACCCGCGCCTTGTCAGTCGGACGCGGGGCGAGGCCCGCGAGGGCGTTTTGCAGGTCGCGGAAGAAGCCGGCCACGCGATGCACATGGCTCTCGCGGAACGATTCCGGCAGGATGCGCGAGGTGACCAGGCGGTTGGCCAGCGCATAGCCGGCGCCGGTGGGAATCTGGGTGCGGTCGGAGACCACCCACCAACGCCCATCCGGCGAGCGCGCCAGATCCGCGGCATAGAGGTTCAGGAAAACATCACCCGGCACCCGCACGCCATGGCACGGGCGCAGGAAATCCGGCTGGGCAAACACGAGCGCCGGCGACAGCCAGCGAGAGCGGATGAGTTCCTGGGAGCCGTAACAGTCGGCCAGGATCTTGTTCAGCAGCGTCGCGCGCTGGACCAGCCCGTTTTCAATGACCGCCCATTCCGCCGCCGGCAAAATCAGCGGCACCGGATCCAACTGCCAGGGCCGCTCCACGCCCCGGGGATCACCGTAGACATGATACGTGATGCCCTGCTCCTGGACCAGGCGGTCGCTGGTCTCGCGGCGACGGCGCATTTCCGCGGCGTTGAAAGTGTTGAGCTCGTTGAACAGCCGACGATAATGCTCGCGCGGCCGGTCGTCATCGCCGAGCAGCTCATCAAATGCCCCTTCCCGCCGCTGGTATTTCTCCAGCAGCGCGAAGGAATGTTTGGATTCGTCCTTACCGGCGACATTTTCCACGGGCACAAGTTTAACTTCTCCAATCGATAAAGGCAAAATTTGGTTTTTGTTTGGCCGCAGGGTTGAGATTTTTGGATCAATCGGGCAGACTCCGCGCCATGTTGAATTATCTTCACATTCTGATCCTCGCGCTGGTGCAGGGAGCGTGCGAACTGCTGCCCGTTTCCAGTTCCGCCCACGTGATTGTGGCCGAAAAGCTCCTGGGCCTCGATCCGTCCGCCCCCCAAATGACCATGCTGCTGGTCATGCTGCACACGGGCACCATGTTCGCCGTCATCGCTTACTATTGGCGCGGCTGGCGGCGCGACTATTTTGCCTCCGCTGGTCAGACCCAATGGTTTTTGGTTCAAGTCGTCAGCGCCACCATCTGTACGTGCGTGGTGGGTTTGGCGCTCAAGTGGCTGATTGAGAAAGTTTTTTTGCGCAGCCATCCTCATGCGGAGATGGAGGAACTGTTCCGCAATTTACCGCTGGTCGCGGGCGCATTGGCGGCCGTGGGCGTGCTGATCATCTATGCCGGGCTGAAGGAACAGCAACAACGGCGTAGCGTGGAAATGCAACCGCTGCATGTCGTGTGGATCGGCTTGGTGCAAGGGTTGGTCATTCCGTTCCGCGGCTTCTCGCGCTCCGGCGCCACCATCTCGACCGGGCTGATTTTGGGTCTGCCCAAGCAGAAGCTGGAGGAATTCAGCTTCGCCCTGGCCGTGGCAATCACCCCGCTGGCAATCGGCAAGGAAGCACTCCGGTTGGTCAAAGACGACACGCTCACCAGCCAAGGATCTTTGTTGCATCTCTTTGTTCCCGGCTTGGTCGGCATGGTCTTCAGCTTCGCCGCGGGCTTGGCCGCGCTCAAACTACTTTCCCGCTGGCTGGAAGGCGGGCGGTGGAAATACTTTGGAATCTACTGTCTCGTGGCGGCCGCTGGCGTGCTGGTCGTGCATTTCACGGTGAAATAAAATCCCCAAGGAATACACCAAAAGCGGTTTTGATTCTCCTCGCCCAAGCATTCAGGAATAGCTCTTTATCGTTTGGTGTCGAAGGCGTGTATTGATCAGACATCATCACGCCATTATACCACAGATATATCATGTTTTTAATCAATCCATTACACTACTTTAAAAATTAACAACAAAAGTGTTGCTTTATAAATAGAAACAAGCAACAATATTGTTGCTATGAATGAAAGCGACACGACACCTCGGCAAATTCGCAGCTTGGTCGGGCAAATACCCGAGCCACAGGAACTCTACGGGCGGGATGACTTCCTTGAACACCTTTGGCGATTGCTGGCGGGGAACAACGTCCTCTTGCTGGCACCGCGTCGGTTCGGCAAGAGCGGGATCATGCGCCATGTTTTACTCAAGCCCAAGCCGGGCTATCATCCGCTATCCTTTGAACTTGAAGACGTCGATTCAGCAGAAGAATTTGTGTGGCGAATCACCCGGGAGATTCTATCCCAAGACCAGCTCCGCAAACTGTTTGCTAGCGCCAAGCGGCTTCCATCAGCGGTTCTCTCGTGGTTCAAGGAGAATTTCGATGAAGCGGAATTTGAAGGAGCCAAACTTAAGTTTAAGTCGGAGATCCAAAAAGACTGGCGTGAGACAGCCAGGCGCATGCTCGTGGAGCTTGAGAAATCAGAAGAAACATTCATCTTCTTGTTTGACGAGCTCCCCGCCATGCTGGATCGCATTATTGAGAAGCAGGGGGAAGCCGCGGCGCGGGATTTTCTCGCCTGGTTTCGCACCGTGCGATTGGAACAGAAAGACGTCTTGCGGCGCCACCGTTTCATTGTGGCCGGCAGCGTTGGCATCGACCAAATCCTGCGCAAGCTGGGCGCGGCCGATAAACTCGTGGACTTCGCCCGACTGACAGTGGCACCGCTGGACGACCCAGCAGCCAAGCGGCTGGCCGCAGACCTGGCATATTCATATTCCCTGCAATGGAGCGACCCATTGTCGGCGGAACTGATTCGGTTGATTGGGTCACCGGTGCCATATTTCATCCATATTTTCTTTTCGGAACTAGCGCAAGTGGCGCGGCCTGGAAACGGGCAGATCACAGAACGCCAATTGGAGGCCGTCTACAAACAACGCGTGCTAGGCCCCACCTGTCGGCATTATTTTAATCACTACAGCAATCGCTTGAATCGGTATGGCAAAGCCGGCGAAAAGGCCGCCGTGGCCATCCTCCGGGCCGTGGCCGGCCAAGAACGAATTTCACGGCTGGCACTGTACGATATTTACGCCAAGGTGCGCGGCAAAGGTGCCAACGAGCAGGAATTTGACGAACTGATGGCCGACCTCGAATACGAATGGTATTTGAGCCTGAATCCGGATACCAACGAGTTTCTCTTTCGTTTGAAGGTCATGCAGGACTGGTGGCATCGCTGGTATCCCACCATGGCGACGAAACCCGCTGCGAAAAAATGAGTCTGGTAGCTCACAAATACACACCGACAGAAATGTCGGACCAGGAATTGGAAGCGACGTTTGCCGCCCGCGAGCATACGGTAAACTTGCTCGTCAAAGCCCTGCGGCAGCAAATTGACAAGGGGACGCTCTCCAGTTATGTCATCACCGGCCCGCGCGGGGCAGGCAAGTCCACGCTCATTCAAATGGTCAACTTGCGTATTCGCCAGGACGCGGAACTCAGCGCGGCTTGGATTCCCGTCCGGTTTCCCGAAGAACAGTTTGACATACTCTCGCTCCGCGACTTGCTGGCGGCGGTCCTCCGGTTGCTGGGCAAACAAGGTTTCCCGGTGGCGCAAACGTGGCTGGACCGGGTCGAAGCGGAGCCCAACGAAGAGCAGAGCGAACAACTGGCCATCACCGGCTTGCGCCAGACCGCGCGACAAACCGGCAAACGATTCATTCTCTTCATCGAAAATCTCGATCAATTGCTCGATGAGCATCTCGACGATCGGATGAAGGGCACGCTGCGACGCCTCCTCATGAGCGACCCGTTCATGATGATCATGGGCAGTACGGTGCATCTCACCGACGCTCTCAAGACCTACGACGAGGCATTCTTCAATTACTTTGGCCGGATCTCGCTTGATCGTCTGGATGCGGAACAGGTTTCGGAGTTATTACGAAAACGGGCGGCCTATGACGGCAATGAACGGTTCCTACGCGAATTGCCGCGGCAGCAGGCCAAGGTCAAGACGCTGGTCCATTTGACCGGGGGAAACCCCCGTTTTGTGCTCATGCTTTATGAGCTGCTCAGCCTGCAGCAAGTGGCTACGATCGTGCAGCAACTACAGCGGCTGGTGGATGAATTGACACCACTGCTCAAGGACGAAATGGAGCGGTTGCCGCCGCAGCAAAGAAAGATCATTCATGCACTAATGGACCGTGGCGGCACGGCTCAGCCGAGCGAAATCGCCGGTTCCACGCGCCTGCCCCTGAACGCGGTCACCACCCAATTGAAGCGGCTGAAGGACGCGCAAATTGTGGAAGTGCTCGGCGGCGGCAAAGGCCGGGCGGCGAATTACACCGTGCCGGACAAACTGTTCTCGCTTTGGTATCAAATGCGTTATTTAGGCCGGAACCGGCGGCGGATCGAGTTGTTTGTGGAAGTGCTGCGCGTCTGGTTCGCGGCCGACGAGCGCATGGAGACGCTGCGCAAGCTGACGGGCAGCCAATCGCCTGATGTTCCGCAGGCGCTTCATGATACGGCCGTGGCCTCCGAATATTCGGAGGTGATCAAGTTGGAGGGTGCCCCCAAGGAACAAGTTGCCAAGGCCTCATTCAATCGTGGAATTTCGCGTTTGATGACGGAGCCAATCTTAGCGCTCGATGACTTGTTGCAGGTTGTTCATAGTCGGGTCGTTTTCGACAATCTTCTGGCTGAAGCAGCAGCTCTTGCGGTTCTTTTCGCACCGGCTGAAGAACTGAGTCCCCGGATTGAAACAGTGGTATCCGCCTTTTCGGCGGCGCTCGAATCATTACCCAGCGCTCTGGCCCGTGAAGTTGCAATCGGCTTGCTGAACGCCCTGGCCAATCCGGGCACGGAGGAAACCTGGCGCCGCGTTTTTGAAGCTCTTCTCCCGCGGCTCAAGCCGGAAGTTGCGGAAGCCGTCCGCTTTTTTGAACCCGTTGCCAAAGTACTTGAGCACAAGGATGCAACCCTGCTGAATCCTTTGCCGCCGGAACAACGCGAACTGGCCCAAGAAGTTCTCGGCAAGTTTGAATCGAAATCGTGACCGCAGCTCGTCGCGCGGAAATTACGATTTTGCGGTTTCGGGGGCGGTCCCTGGCGCCGGTGAGGACAGAATCTTCTGCGTCTCGCTGAGGAGCTGATTGGGGCTGAATGGTTTGGCGAGGAAGAGGACGGCGCCGGCAAGTTCAGCCTCCACTTTCGTCAGAGCGTGACCCTTGGCCGACAGCACCACTACGGGAATGTCGCGGGTGGCCGGATTCCCCTTCAATTGCCGCAGGGCGCCCAAGCCATCCAATCCCGGCATCATGATATCCAAGACGATGAGCTTTGGTTGCAGGCTCGCCGCCTGTGACAGGGCTGCCTGGCCGTCGCGGCAACTGATGACGCCATAGCCGCCTTTCTTGAAGGTCATTTCCAAGAGGCGAAGCATGTAGACTTCGTCATCGGCGATGAGGATTTGGGAGGAGCCGGGAGTATTCATGTAAGATGCCGGATGAGAATGAGGGTCTGGTCATCGGTGAGGGCGGCGTGGCCGCAGAATTCCGCCACGCGCTGGAGAATAAGCTTTTTGGCCGACTCCGCCGCGCGGGTGCGGGTCGCCGCGTCAATAAATGCCTGGTGCAGGCGTGCCTCGCCGAATTGTTCGCCGGCGGCATTACGGGCCTCGCTGAGCCCATCGGTATAGAGCAACGCGGCGGTGCCGGGTGGCAGCGGGTAGACTGTCTGACGATAGGTCGTACCGACCTCGATGCCCAGCGGCATGCCGGCTTGCCCGGGATTGTTCCGACGGGTGCCCGGTCCCCAGAACAGGACGGGGCAGTGGCCGGCGGAGGCCACCACCATGCCGCCGCGCTGGGCATCCACGTAAACCAGGGTGGCGGTGATGAACATGTCCACGCGCGACAGATCGGGAAACAGGGTGCGATTGGTGGCGGTAAGCAACTCGCCCGGCTGGTTGAAAAGATGGCTCATCGAACGCACGGTGCTGCGCAACACCGCCGCAAAGAGCGCCGCCGGCACCCCCTTGCCCATCACATCGGCAATAATCAGCAGGACGGCGCCGTTGCCCGCCGGAATGACATCGTAGAAATCGCCACCGATCTGGAGCGCGCTCTGACAGGCGGTGGCCAGTGAAAAAGGCGGGCACGGCGGCAGTTCGGCGGGCAGGAGCGACCGCTGAATTTCCGCGGCAATCTCCAATTCGCGCTGGGTAATGCTGGCGGCCGTGCGTTCCTCCAGCAGGCGGGCATTGACGATTTGAATCGCCAGGAAATCGATGAAGGTGTGGAGCAGATTTACTTGCGCGGCCGTGAATGGCTTCTGCGCCGCCAGCCGCCCCAACACCGCCGTGCCGACGAGTTGGTCGGCCACGAAAAACGCATGGCAGATGCCGTTGCCCACCGCAATGGCCCCGCGCAGCGGATCGTTGGGGTCCAGCGGTTCCCCGGGGCTGAAGCCGATATCCATGTGGGACTCCGCGGCATGCTTCTCGGCGGAGCGCAACGAAGCATCGTGCAAGGAAATCGGGGCGAGTTTGGCAACGCCGGTTGACGGCAGCATGAGGGCCGTTTCGAGTCGCTTGCCATCCGGCGCCAGCAGACGCAACACCACCACGTCGGCTTCGGCAATCTGCATCAAATCACGCAGCAGCCGGTGGGAAAAGTCCTTGAGATCCGTGCGCCCGCCCAATTCGGAACTGTAGCGGAAAACCGCCACCAGGCTCTCGTAATTGGCGGCCAATTCGGCGGTCATCTCGTTCAACGCCGTCTCCGCTTCTGCGAGCCGCTGCCGGAGTTCGCCCGCATCGGGCAGCACCTGGCTGTCGGTCGGCCGCGAGCGCCGCAGCACCAGCACGTTTTGGCGCGGACTCCGCAAATAGCAAATCTCGTTGGTGAGGGACTGCATCAGGTACAGACCCCGTCCACGTTCGGCATCCGACGCCGGCAGGACGACTTGGGCCGGCCAGTCGAAGCCGCCGGTATGGTCGGTCACGCGGGCTTCAATGTCATCGGCGTGGGCGGTCAGTTCAAACGCGATGGGCAGTTGCCGCGCGGCTGCCGGCGAATACTTCACCGCGTTATTGCCGGCCTCCATGAGGGCCAGTTCCCAAGCCCCAAGATCGGCTTCGCCGAGGCCGAGTTCGCCCAGCCAACTGGTAATTTGGCCGACGGCGGAGCGCACGGCCGAAAACTCGCAGGCGACCCGGATTTGCAGCGAGGTCCCGTGCTCGGCACGCGATGCATGGACGTTGGAATTCAAACGGTACGGACCGAAGTTCACACCAACGGCGGCCATTTGTCCACCAAAACGCGAAGCAAAAAACCGGACGCCAGCCGGCAAATTTCCGCCGACACCAACGGTCCCACGCCGCCGCCCCGCGCGAATGTTTCCGTGCCCGTCCCGGGCGCGTTTCCCGGAGGGGGCGGCCAGAGGGGGTAAAATGGGCTGAATAGTTTTGCTTGTGAAAAAAATCACAAATTTGAACTTGCCGGTTTTTGGCATGGCGGTTAGGCTAAAGCTATGCCTGTTTGCAGGTGTGAGGTTTGATTCAATTTAGATCCATTTTACTTTAAGAAAACAAGATGCAGGCCCAGACCGAACAGACCGAATTCGGTTACAATTCCAAGATTGAAGGCGATGTGGTGCTGACAACCGTGGATGCCGCGCTGGCGTGGTTTCGCAAGAACTCCGTCTGGCCGATGCCCATGGGGCTGGCTTGTTGCGCGATCGAGTTGATGGCGGTGGGCGCCAGCCGCTTTGACATTGCCCGCTTTGGCTCGGAAGTGATGCGTTTTTCCCCGCGGCAGTCGGATTGCATGATCGTGGCCGGGACGGTCACGTACAAGATGGCGGGTTCGGTCAAGCGCATCTGGGACCAGATGGCGGAGCCCAAATGGTGCATCGCCATGGGAGCGTGCGCGTCCAGCGGCGGCATGTATCGCAGCTACGCCGTGTTGCAGGGGGTGGATCAAATCCTGCCGGTGGATGTGTACATCAGCGGCTGTCCGCCCCGACCGGAAGCCTTGATCGACGCTTTGATGAAGATCCAGGCCAAGATTTCCAAACAGCCGGTTTTGCAGGACACGGTGATCGCCCGCGCGCTGCATTTGCAGGGGGCGGGAACGGCAGCGAATGACTAAATCCCCCATGTCAAACAACCCAAAAATCACAGAATTCCGGAGGATACGCGGCGCCGGCGCGACGCGCTCCGCTTTCGGATTCAGTTATTCGTGACTGTCCACCCAATGACCGCTCTCGAAGCCGCCAACAGTGTTAAGACTAAATTCGGTGATCTGCTCACCGGACCGTTTGAATTTAGGGGAGACGTTTCATTGCAGGTTGCCGATGCCCAAAAAATTGGGGAGGTCTGCGGCTTTGCCAAGACCATCGGGTTCAATTATCTGGTGGATATTTCCAGCGTGGATAACTACGGTGAAGATCCCCGCTGGACCGTGGTCTACCATCTTCGCAATATCGTTACCGGAATCGAAATCAGGCTAAAAACGGACGTTAGCGAGGAGAAATCCGAGTTACCGAGCGTAACCGGCACTTGGCGCACCGCCAACTGGCACGAGCGTGAGATCTATGACATGATGGGCATCCGTTTCAGCGGCCATCCCGATCTGCGCCGGATTTTGATGTGGGAAGGCTATCCCCACCATCCGCTGCGGAAGGATTTCCCGTTGGCGGGCAAGCCCACCGACCTGCCGGGCGTGGCTTTTACCCGGATCACGCCCTTGGAAGGCGGGCCCTTCGTGACGGTGGCCGGCGGCAGCGATTCCATCGCCCGCGAGCCGCGCGTGCGCCTGCCGGAAGAAATCGACGGAGAAGCCCCGGCGAGGCTGGCCGCGCCGGCGGGCAAGGCAGACCCCGGCAACCCAGCCGCCCAGTCGGAACCGCTCGAAAAGAAATAATTTAATGGCCGAGATTCACGACATGGAAATTGGCGATTCCGGCGCGCGCGCAGCGCAGGCGGCGGAAGAACTGCAAGACTTTAACGGCGAGAAGATGGTGCTCAACATGGGGCCGTCGCATCCGGCCACCCATGGCGTTTTGCGCATTGTGCTGGAGTTGGACGGCGAAGTGGTCACCCAGGCGGAACCGGAGGTGGGTTATCTGCATCGCGGCGATGAGAAGATCGCCGAGAACATGACCTATTCCCAGTTCATTCCGTACACGGACCGGCTGGACTACCTGGCGCCGCTGGCCAACAACGTGGCGTATGCGCTGGCGGTGGAAAAGCTGTTGGGGGTGGATCAAAAGCTCCCGCCGCGCTGCCAGTATATCCGCGTGATGTGCGCCGAACTCGCGCGTATTTCGGCGCACCTGCTGGGCTTGGGCGCCTTTGCGATGGACACGGGCGCGGTGACGGTGTTTTTGCTCACCTTCACCGAGCGGGAAAAGATTTACAATCTGGCCGAGGCGGCGAGCGGCGCGCGGCTGACCACCAGCTACACGCGCATCGGCGGCCTGATGCGCGATGTGCCGCCGACTTGGTGCGGGCAGGTCAAACAATTCTGCGATGAATTTGAAGTCGCGCTGGGCGAGGCGGAAACGCTGCTGACCCGCAACCGTATCTGGGTGGACCGGCTGCGCGACCTGGCGGTGGTTTCCAAGGAGATGGCCATCGATTACGGACTGAGCGGACCGAACCTGCGCGGCAGCGGCGTGGACTGGGACCTGCGCAAGAACAAGCCGTACCTGTGCTATCCCGAGCTGGAATTTGACGTGGCCGTGGGCTCGACAGGCGACTGCTACGACCGGTATTTGGTGCGCATGGAAGCAATGCGCCAGAGCATGCTTCTCTTGCGGCAGTGCGTGCAGAAGATTCCCGGCGGCTGGGCGACC
>CAYTJG010000243.1:0-9916 GCA_964437865.1 uncultured Bifidobacteriaceae bacterium
CGTCACCCAGCCCGCCGCCCGCTCCAGATCCATGCGCCCGCCGGAAAACCTGTACCACGCGAACATCGCCGAAGATCATACCCGTTCGTCTTGTTCGTTGAACCGATGCAATCTGTCTCCGTGGATCATCGGTTCCGAGGAATTTCAAGCGAACCCGGCACCGGTGGAGATCGACGGCGTGCAGGCGACCGATCCGGGGCTGTTTCGCTGCCTGGAGACCATGGATGACCCGGAGGAACGCAGCCGTTTTTTTTACGATTATCTGCGGGCCAAGTTCAGCCTGGAGGAGAAGATTCTCCGGCAGGGGAAACTTCAGCCCATATACAGCTATCTCCATTTGCTGCGCGCCTGGGGGGCGGATAGCAATGGCCCCGCGGGCGCCGTGTTGAAATCGTGGGCCGAAAGCCGGTTTGGTCTGCTGGCCACCTACCACCAGGGGCGGCTGGCCGAGGAGGCGGCCGCGCGCACCGCGTTTTTGCAGGACCGCACGCGCGGGGCGGCCAAGTCCATCGGCGCCCTGATGCAGTTGGATCTGCTCTACACCTTCTGCCAGGACGAGTTGCGCCGGCGCTTTCCGGGCGAGCGCTGGCGAACGCTTTATCGGGGTACGCATGATTCCCAGGAATACACCATCCGCCGCGCCCCGGGCAACGGCGCACCTCAGCGCTGCGTGTTGGTGCAATTGAATAACCTGAGCTCGTTCACCTCGGACCCGGAGGTGGCCTGGGAATTTGGTTCCAGCGCGTGGGAGGTCAAGGTGCCCTGCGCCAAGATTGTTTTCTTCAGCGGTTTGCTGCCCAAAGGCTGCCTCACGGGCGAATCCGAGTACCTGGTCCTGGGCGGCTACTATAATGTGCGCGGGTTGATCGTCTGAGCCTACCTTCGCGTAGGTTCCAATTTTCAAAGCTACGCAAAGGTAGGATTCCTGGGAGCCGCGGCGGGCGCCCGCTCCCGGGCCAATGGGTTGAAACTTCCAATAACCCTTATTTTACCGGGTGATTTGCTTTCCGGACTGCCCCTCAAACCGCTTGGCATCGCGCTTGCAATAGGGATTGGAGCCGGTCGCATAAACCCACCGGCCGAAACCAAAACCTGATTAAATTTATGAGAAAAGTTGCAATCTACGGCAAGGGCGGCATTGGCAAATCCACCACCACCCAGAACACCGTCGCCGGCCTGGCGGAAATGGGCAAGAAAGTCATGGTCGTGGGCTGTGATCCCAAGGCCGACTCCACGCGGCTGTTGTTGGGCGGGTTGGCCCAGCGCAGCGTGCTGGATACGCTCCGCGAGGAAGGCGAAGACGTGGAACTGGCGGATATTCGTAGCGGCGGCTTTTGCCACACTTTGTGCGTGGAATCCGGCGGCCCGGAGCCCGGCGTGGGCTGCGCTGGCCGCGGCATCATCACCTCCATCAACATGCTCGAGCAGCTCGGTGCCTATGATGCGAGCGAGTCGCTCGACTATGTGTTCTACGACGTGCTGGGCGACGTGGTTTGCGGCGGGTTCGCCATGCCGATCCGCGACGGCAAGGCCGAGGAGATTTACATCGTTTGCTCCGGCGAAATGATGGCCATGTATGCGGCCAACAACATCTGCAAAGGCATCCTGAAATTCGCCCAGACGGGCGTCGTGCGTCTGGGTGGCCTGATCTGCAACAGCCGCAAGGTGGACAACGAACGCGAAATGATTGAGCAATTCGCCAACAAGCTCGGCACGCAAATGATTCACTTCGTGCCGCGCGATAACGACGTGCAACGCGCTGAAATCCACCGCAAGACGGTGATTGAATGGAACAAGGAGTGCAAGCAAGCCGAGGAGTATCGCACCCTGGCCAAAGCCATAGACGGGAACAAGAATTTTGTGATTCCCAAGCCGCTGCAGATTCCGGAGCTGGAAAAATTGCTCATGGACTACGGCCTGTTTAACTGACGCGCAGCGGGCGCGGCCAACCCCAACTGAAAGAAAGGAATTTTCATGTCCGACGAAACCATTACCACCACGTTGACCGCACCCGATCCAGCGGCGGTGAAGGCGGAGATGCTCAAGATTTATCCCGCCAAGACCGCCAAGAAACGCGCCAAGCAGATCGTACTCAACGACCCTGCCTGCCCGCCGGAAATCGGCGCCAACACGCGCACGGTGCCGGGCATCATCACCCAACGCGGTTGCACCTACGCGGGCTGCCGCGGGGTCGTGATGGGACCGATTTACGATCTGCTCCAAATCACGCACGGACCTGTCGGCTGCGGCTTTTACGCGTGGCTCACGCGCCGCAACCTGGTGCGCCCCGCCAAAGGGCAGACCAATTTCCTGCAATACTGCATGAATACGGACATGCAGGAGGATCAGATTGTGTTCGGCGGTGAAAAGAAGCTGGCCCAGGCGATTCGCGAGGCTTACGCCATTTTCAAGCCCAAGGCGATCGCCATCCTGTCCACCTGCCCGGTGGGCCTCATTGGTGACGACGTCCACGCGGTGGCGCGCCAGATGAAGGAGGAATTAGGCATCAATGTGATGGCCTTTTCGTGCGAAGGCTACAAGGGCGTCAGCCAGTCCGCCGGCCATCACATCGCCAACAACGGGGTGTTCAAGAACATCATCGGCTTGGATGACACGCCAGACGTGGCCGAGTTCAATATGAATATTCTCGGCGAGTACAATATCGGCGGCGATGCCTGGGAAATTGACACGCTGCTGCGCAAGTGCGGCATCCACCTCACGTCCACCTTGAGCGGCGACGTGAGTTACGACCAAGTCAAGAAGTCGCACACCGTTCATCTGAACGGCGTCATGTGCCATCGCTCCATCAATTACATCGCGGAAATGATGGAAAAGAAATACGGCATTCCCTGGATCAAGGTGAATTTTATCGGCGCCGAAGCCACGGCCAAGACGTTGCGCAAGATCGGGAAATTCTTTGAGTCCCAGAAATTGACCGACCGGATTGAGGAAGTCATCGCGCAGGAAATGCTGGCCGTCCGCCCTGTGCAAGCTGAAATCAAGGCGAGGCACCAGGGCAAGAAAGCCGCCCTGTTTGTCGGCGGTTCACGCGCGCATCACTACCAGGACTTGTTCCGCGACCTCGGCATGGAAATCGTTTCCGCCGGTTACGAATTCGCACACCGCGACGACTACGAGGGCCGCAAAGTGCTGCCCTCGATCAAGGTTGATGCGGACTCGCGCAATATCGAGGAACTGCATGTGGAAGCCGATCCGCTTCGCTTCAAGCCGACCAAGACCCCGGAGCAAATGGCCGCCCTGCAAACCGGCGGGTTCAGCTTCAAAGACTACGAGGGAATGATGGTGGAAATGAAGAAACAGACCCTTGTCATCGACGATATCAGCCATCATGAAATGGAAAAGCTCATTGAAATCTACAAGCCCGATATCATCGGCTCCGGCATCAAGGACAAGTTTGTCATCGAGAAAATGGGCGTGCCTTGCAAACAGTTGCACAGCTACGACTACAGCGGCCCGTATGCGGCCTTCACTGGCGCAATCAATTTCTACCAGGAAGTGGACCGCATGTTGACCACCAAAGTCTGGAAGTTCATCACCCCACCGTGGGAAAAAGATCCGCAAGCTGCCGCCCCGCTCGAACATTGCTCCCGCAATGCCCGGAAGGAAGAAGCCAAAGCCTGGCGCAAGCCCGCGGCCGAGGATGGCGGCGAGCCAATGTAATGTTGCAACCAGACAACCTTTAACCATTTAAAATTATGCTCGACGGAACCACAGCCGAAATCAAACCTCGCGAGGCATTGCGCATCAATCCTGCCAAAACCTGCCAGCCCATCGGGGCCATGTATGCCGCCCTGGGCATCAATGGCTGCATGCCCCACAGCCACGGCTCACAGGGCTGCTGCGCGTACCATCGCAGCCACCTGACGCGCCATTTCAAGGAACCTGTCGTGGCTACAAGCAGTTCCTTTACCGAAGGCGCGTCCGTATTTGGCGGGCTGGCCAACATGACCCAGGCGCTGACCAACATCTTCACGATTTACAATCCAAAAATCGTGGCGATTCACACCACCTGCCTGTCTGAAGTCATCGGGGATGACATCCCGATGATGATCAAGAAGGCCATTGAGGAAAAAATCATCCCCGAAGGCAAATATGTCATCCACGCGAACACCCCGAGTTTCATTGGGTCGCACGTCACGGGTTTTGCGAACATGGTCACCGGCATGGTGAAATACCTGTCCGAATCCAGTGGCAAGACCGAAGCGCAGTTGAAGGAGGACGCCCAGCTCAATATCCTCCCCGGCTGGCTTGATCCCGCCGACATGCGTGAAATCAAACGCATTGCCAACGCCATGGGCGTGAAATATGTCATGTTCCCCGACACCAGCGGCGTGCTCGATTTGCCGCAGGATGGACGCTACCGCATGTTTCCGCATGGCGGGGCCACGGTGGAACAAATCAAGTCCTCCGGCGACAGCATCGGCACGATCGCGCTCGGGCATTTCACATCCCATCCTGCGGCGGAAAAGCTCGACGAAAAATGCAAGGTCCCGGCGGCGCTGTTGGAAATGCCGTTCGGCCTGACGAACACCGACAGATTCATCCACGCGCTCCGCACGCATGGCGGCGTGGACGTGCCCGGCTCGATCGGCGAGGAGCGCGGCCGCCTGCTGGACGCCATGGGGGACATGCACCAGTATTTCCACGGCAAAACCGTGGCCCTCGTCGGCGATCCGGACCAGGTCATTGCGCTGACGCAATTCCTCACGGAGCTGGACATGAAGCCGGCTTATGTTTTCACCGGTTCGCCCGGAAAACATTTCGAGGAACGCGTCAAGGAAATCCTGAAGGACCAATCGCCCGACGCCGTGGTGAAACAAAACGCCGACATGTTTGAGTTGCACCAGTTGATCAAGAACAAATCGGTGGACCTCCTCATTGGCAATACCTATTGCAAATATATTGCGCACGTGGAACAGATTCCCTATGTGCGCTTCGGCTTCCCCATTCTTGACCGCATGGGGCATCGGTATTTCCCATCCGTCGGTTACACCGGCGGGCTGCGACTGATGGAAAGAATCAGCGATGCGTTGCTCGACCATAAGGATCGCACCTGTCCGGAAGAACGCTTTGAACTGATTCAGTAAGGCTGAAATCGAACCGTTCCTCATGAACTCCGTCACTGCGCGCGATCTGCCACCCGTCCTGATTGAATTGCTTCCCGAGCGCGAGAAACAAATCATCCGGAGGGGTGGCGGGGGCGCCGCCACCGCCATGGCCTGCGGCAAGGCTAGCACCGCCGGTGCCGTGAGCCAGCGCGCCTGCGTTTTTTGCGGCTCGCGCGTCGTGCTCTATCCCGTGGCCGACGCGCTCCACTTGGTGCACGGACCGATCGGTTGCGCCGCTTACACCTGGGATATCCGCGGCTCCGTTTCCTCGGGCCCGCAGCTTTACCGCAACAGCTTCTCCACGGACTTGCAGGAGATGGACGTCATTTACGGCGGCGAGAAGAAGCTCGAAGCCGCGCTGCTTGAACTGATCGCGCATTACCACCCCAAGGCGGCGTTCGTTTATTCCACGTGCATTGTCGGTATCATCGGCGACGACGTCAGCGCCATCTGCAAACGGGTGCAGGAAAAGACCGGCATCCCGGTGCTCGGTGTGCATTCCGAAGGATTTAAAGGCACAAAGAAAGATGGTTATAAGGCCGCCTGCGATGCCCTCTACAAATTAATGGGCACCGGCGACACCTCCGACATTGGCCCGCATAGCATCAACATTCTCGGCGAATTCAACCTCGCCGGCGAAGCCCACATCATCCGCGATTATTATAAGCGTCTTGGCATCGAGGTGGTTTCCACCCTCACGGGCGATGGCCGCGTGGATGACATCCGCCGCGCGCATGGCGCCAGGCTGAACCTCGTGCAGTGCTCCGGTTCCATGACGTCGCTCGCCAAAATGATGGAGCGCGACCATGGTATTCCCTATAAACGAGTCTCCTACTTTGGCATCGAGGACATGAGCGCCGCGCTCTATGAGGCCGCGAAGTTTTTCAGCGACGACCCAACGATCATGGACCGCGCGCAAAATCTCGTGCGCGAAGAAGTCGCCCGCATTTATCCCGAACTCATGCGCTACAAAGAAAAGCTCATCGGTAAAAAGGCCTGCGTTTATGTCGGGGGCGCCTTCAAGGCCTTTTCCCTCATCCGCATTCTGCGCCTGCTCGGCATGGAGACCGCCGTGGTCGGCTCGCAGACCGGCGACCAGGAAGATTACCAGCAACTCCAGGAAATCACCGACCCCGGCACCATCATCGTGGACGATGCCAATCCGCTGGAGCTCGCCAATTTCTGCCTGGAGAAAGACGTGGACCTGTTCATCGGCGGCGTGAAGGAGCGCCCGATTGCGTACAAGCTGGGCATCGGTTTTTGCGATCACAACCATGAGCGAAAAGAACCGCTCGCCGGCTATGTTGGCATGCTGAATTTCGCCAAGGAAGTCTATGCCAGCGTTGCCAGCCCCGTGTGGCAATTCGCGCCCCGCCGTGCCCGCCGGGCCGTCGCCATGCCCGTCCCGGCGTCAGCCAACTCTTGAACTATTTGAAGCCCCCCCACCAAAATCCTCTCCCCCGGGGAGAGGACTTTCACGTGGGCACGCATTCGGGTTGTCCGAGTCGTGTGCATGATGCTGCCGCTTGTATTATCAACGACGCGGGAACAATGTCTCCCTCTCCTCGGAGGAGAGGGCCGGGGTGAGGACGGTCTCATTTCAGCCGACCTCAGGAGGCTCATATTTCCTGATCAAACTTCAACTCCCGGCCTTCAATTTTTCTGAACCAGTTTTGGTTGTCCTACATAAATGTCGGCCGGTATTTTGAAAGCCACCTAAATGTCGGAAATGGAGCCGGCTGGTGCGGGGCCTTTTTTCTGAAACGGCCAAATTCAAGGGGTTTTGACGATTTTCAGCCGGGGCAAACAATTGGCATCGCGCTTGCGATAGGGATGATTGTGGTGTTTGAAACGCATACATGCCAAGCGGGGAGGAAGCCATGAGTTGTGGCGCTTGCCCATCGGCAACCGCAGACTGCGCTGCCAGTGACGGCGCGGCGGTTGCCGCTCCGCCGCTCCGGGTGACGGCGCCGGCCGACGAGGAGCCGCGTTCCAAGCATTTCACCTCCACGCGCAACGCCTGCAAGTTATGCACCCCGTTGGGCGCCTGCCTCGTGTATCGCGGGGTGGAAGGCTGCATCCCGTTTCTCCATGGTTCCCAAGGCTGCTCCACTTACATCCGGCGATACCTCATCAGCCATTTCCGCGAGCCGATGGATATCGCCTCGTCGAATTTTCACGAGGACAGCGCGGTGTTCGGCGGCAGCCGGAATTTTTCCCAGGGGGCGCTGAACATCACGCGTCAATACCAACCGCAATTGATCGGCGCGGCCACCACCTGTCTGACCGAGACCATCGGCGAGGACATGCCGCGGCTGCTGCACGAGCTGCGCCAAAATCACGGGGACGCCGTCGCGCCCATTGTCCATGTTTCCACGCCCAGCTACCGCGGCACGCACATTGACGGCTTTCATGCGGCGGTCAAGGCGTTGGTGGAACAACTTGGCAAAGCCGACGGCGTGGGAACCGGCGCGGTGAATCTTTTCCCTGGCATGGTTTCCGCCGCCGATTTGCGGCACCTGAAGGAAATTCTGTCCGACTTCGGTTTGAAGTACACGCTGCTGCCGGATTACTCCGAGTCCATGGATGGCGAAACCTGGAGTGAATACGAAAAAATCCAGAGCGGCGGCACGCCCCTGGCTGCCATCACGGCCACAGGTTCAGCGAAGGCTTCCGTGGAATTTGGCCGGGTGCTCACCGGCGCGCAAACCGCCGGCACGGCCTTGGAGAAAAAGTTCAACGTGCCGCGGCATCTGCTCGGCCTGCCGATCGGCATCCGCGAGACCGATGCCTTCATGAATCTCCTCGGGACGCTGAGCGGCAACAAAATGCCGGTGAAGTATCAACGCGAGCGCGGCCGCTTGGTGGACAGCCTGATTGACGGACATAAGTACATCTTTGAAAAACGCGCCATCGTTTACGGCGACGAGGATTTGGTGATCGGCCTGGCGGCCTTCTTGTGCGAGATCGGGGTGTTGCCGGTGCTGTGCGCCACGGGTGCGCGCAGTGGAAAATTCGCAGTCGCGCTCCGGGCCGCCGCGCCCAGCCTGCCCGCGGAAACGCTGATCAAGGAAAGCTTGGACTTCGCGGAAACCGCCGAACTCGCTCCGGAATTGAAGCCGGACTTCCTGATCGGCAGCAGCAAGGGGTACAAAATTTCCCGATCGTTAAACGTGCCGTTGGTCCGGGTGGGTTTTCCGATTCATGATCGCATTGGCGGACAACGCGTGTTGCACCTGGGTTATCGCGGCGCACAGGAACTTTACGACCACCTCGTGAACGCGCTGCTGGAAGCCAAGCAGGACCATTCCACCATTGCCTACAACTACCTATGACTTCCCCCACTGCCTCCCCCTGCGGTGCGCCGCCTGGCACCGGCATTGATTTCAGCAACCATCCGTGCTTCAGCAAGGAAGCGCACCGGAAGTACGGACGCATCCATCTGCCCGTCGCGCCACGCTGCAACATCCAGTGCAACTTTTGCAACCGCAAGTTCGATTGCCTCAATGAAAGCCGTCCGGGTGTGACCAGCAACCTGCTCACCCCGGGCCAGGCGGTGGCCTATCTGGAAAAGGTGGTCGCCAAGCGCCCGGAAATTGCCGTCGTGGGCATCGCCGGCCCGGGCGACCCGTTCGCCAATCCGGAGGAAACGATGCAGACGCTCCGGCTCGTCCGCAAAAAATTCCCAAAGCTGATGCTCTGCGTCGCCACGAACGGCTTGGGCGTGGGACCTTACATTGACGAACTCGCGGAGTTGCAGACCAGCCACGTCACCATCACCATGACCGCGGTGGATCCGGAGATTGGCGCGCGAATTTATTCCTGGGTGCGGGAGGGCAAGCGTCCCCTGCGCGGAGTGGAAGCAGCCGCGGCCTTGCAGGCGCGACAAATTGAAGCACTCGTCAGACTCAAACAACATGGCGTGGTGGTCAAGGTGAACAGCATCGTCATTCCCGGTGTCAACGACGAGCACCTGCCGGAAGTGGCGGCGAAAGTGGCCGGTCTGGGCGCCGATATCATGAATTGCATGGCGCTCGTGCCGGTGCAAGGCGCGGAGTTCGAGCACCTGCCGCCGCCGGATAATCTGACGATGGCGCGCGTGCGCCTGCAAAGCGAGCGTTTCCTGCCGCAAATGACTCATTGCGCCCGTTGTCGCGCCGATGCCGTCGGTTACATCGGCGAGGAAATGACCCCCGGGCAGCACGACGAGCTTAAGCATTTCGCGGGCATGAGCTTAAATCCACTCGAGGACCAGGTGCGCCCTTACGTGGCGGTGGCCACGCTGGAAGGCGCACTCGTGAACCAGCATTTGGGCGAAGCCGACCGGCTCGCGATTTACGAGCAGGACCTGAGCCTGCCCGGCCGCTTCAAACTGGTCGAAACGCGGCGGACTCCGCCCGAAGGCGGGGGTGACAATCGCTGGGCGCAACTTGGGGAAATCCTGCGGGACTGCCGCGCGATTGTGGTGACCGCCGCCGGACCGACGCCGCAGAAAGTACTGACTTCGTCCGGCCTCAAAGTCATCGAAATGGAAGGCATCATTGACGAGGGCCTGAAGGCGGTGTTCGCCAACCAGCCAGTGCCCGCCTCCCTGAAACGGCGGTTCAACGGTTGCGGGGCGGGCATTACCTGCAAAGGCACCGGCAACGGCTGCGGCTGAAGATTCAATTTCGTTACCTACCCACCAACCCCCCCCCCATTAATTATGAGCAAACCAGCACATCATATATTTGTCTGCGGCAGTTTCCGTCCCACCGGCGCGGCGGGCGTCTGTCACAAAAAGGAAT
>CAYTJG010000244.1:0-7576 GCA_964437865.1 uncultured Bifidobacteriaceae bacterium
GCCGCGCCGCAAGCAAAACCTCTATGCCAACCCTAAACGGACAGCGAAATTTTCTTCCATTTGACAACCTGCTTCCTACTAAGACGCACATTGTCGGAAAAAGTTCAAAAAAAATTTTCAAACAACGCCTGGCATTCCCCCCCTGCCTGCCAGACAGTAAATCCACCACTCATCGTACCCTACTATCTTACGCTATTAACCGTTTGGTTACAAATTAAAATTCGTTCAGATCCGAAAAAATCTTGCTCGGACTCGCTGCCATTACACGCCCCAGCGGCGTCTTACAAATTCCTGTCAGGGAATCCCTCAGTGCCTGCGCCTTGCCCGCACCCGAAACCAGAATCCACCGCTTTTTCGCACCGATAATCGCCGCGTAACTCATTGAGATTCTTGTGGGCGGCGGCTTCGGCGAGTTTTCGACGGCCAAAAACGAGACACCTTTGTCCACAATCTTTTCAGGCGCCGGGGGGAAGAGGGAGGCCACATGACCATCCTCACCCATGCCTAAAAATACCAGATCCATTACCGGTTTGGCCGATGGGTTCTTGCAGGATATCTGCCGCCATTTTTTCTCGGCCTCTTCGGCTGCCACTTGAGGGGCATCTTCACCCCGTATCCGGTGTATTTTCTCCGCGCTAATTTGCAAGGGCGCGAATAATAATTCTGCCGCGATCCGATAGTTGCTCTCCGGATCCGTGGGCGGCACGCAACGCTCATCCGCCCAAAAGAAATGGACGCCGTCCCAGGACACCTGACGCGCCCGTGCCCGGGTGACGGTGGCGGTGAAAAACTTCTGGGCAATGCGCCCGCCGGAAAGGGCCACGCAATGCGCCTCGCCCGCCCGGTGCGCGGCCTCGATTTCATCCAGCCAAGCGTCCGCCACGGCGCGGGCCAGTTCCTCCGCGCCACTGAATCGAAGCAGTTCGTAATCAGCCATGGGAAAATCTCCGGTTACTTTACCAGCGGTTCGTGCCAGGTATGGCCCAGTTGCGCCAGCAGGTCGTCGGCGGCAATCGGCCCCCAGGTGCCGGCGGCGTAGAATTCGCGGTTGGTCAGCGGCTTGTTCTGCCAGCCGGCCCGGATGGAGTCCACAATCTGCCACGCCGTTTCCACTTCATCGCGCCGGATGAACAGGGTGGCATCCCCGGTCATGGCCTCCAGCAGCAGGCGCTCATAAGCCTCCGGCGTGTAAGCGCCAAATTCCGAATCGTAGCTGAAGTGCATCCGCACGGGGCGCACGCTGAGATTGATGCCGGGCACCTTGCCGTTGAAGCGCAGCGAAATGCCCTCGTTGGGCTGCAGCCGCAGCGTGAGGGCGTTGGCATCCAGATGATTCCCGCAATCCGCCGCGAACAGCACGTTGGGCGTGGGCCGGAACTGGATCCGCACCTCGCTCGCGCTGGCGGGCAGGTTCTTGCCGGTGCGCAGATAAAACGGCACGCCACTCCAGCGCCAGTTGTCAATGAGCAGCTTCATCGCCACGTACGTTTCCACATTGGAATCCGTCTTCACCCGGGTCTCCTGACGGTAGCCGGGCCGCGCCTCGCCCCCCACGATGCCCGCAAAGTATTGTCCGCGCACAACCTGCCGCGCCACGTCCTCCGGCGTGAGCGGCCGAATGGACTTCAGCAGCTTCACTTTTTCATCGCGCACCGCCTCGGCTTCCAGCGAAACCGGCGGCTCCATGGCGATCAGCGAGAGCACTTGCAGCATGTGGTTTTGCACCATGTCGCGCAACGCGCCCGCCTCCTCGTAATAGCCCCCGCGCTCGCCCACGCCCAGCTTCTCGCTCACCGTGATCTGCACGTGGTCCACCGACTCGCGATTCCACAACCGCTCAAAGATCGAGTTGGAAAAGCGAAACATCAGTATGTTCTGCACGGTCTCCTTGCCCAGGTAATGGTCGATGCGAAAGACCTGCGCCTCGTGTGCGTAGCGGGTGAGTTCGCGGTTGAGCGCCTGCGCCGAGGCCAGGTCGTGGCCGAAGGGCTTTTCCACCACGATGCGCTGCCAGGCCGCGCCCTCGCGATTCAGCAAGCCTATGCGATGCACCTGCTCCACCACCTCGCCAAACTGGCTCGGCGAAATGGCCAGGTAAAAAAGCAGATTCTCCCGCAACGGGCCGCTGCCAAAATCCGTCAACTGCGTTTCCAACCGTTTGTAGGCGGCATCGTCTGTCAAATCACCCCGGCAATAAAAAATATTCTCCGCGAATGAATTCCACACCTTGTCATCCACCGGCTTGGTGCGCGAAAACTGGCCCAGCGCGGCGCGCAGTTCCTCGCGCCACGAGGCATCGGTCTTTTCCCGCCGGGCAAAACCCACCACCCGGAAAAGCGGGGGCATTTGCTTGTCCTTGTACAGATGGTAGAATGCCGGGATCAGTTTGCGGGCGGTCAGGTCGCCACTGGCGCCGAAAATAACGATGGTGCAGGCGTCCGACTGCTTGCGATCGCCGTTCCCTGCCAGGGAATCGGGTGAATTTAGAATCCTCATGGCCGCCACTTTCGCGCAAATGGCGTCAAATTTCAATCGTACTTCTGAGTCCAGCCCATTTTTCCGAAAACCCGCCCGGCCGGGCCAGGGCCATGGTCACGTCCTAATTTCCCGTCAACCGGAAAAACTGGCTATTGCCCGCGATGGGATTGGTGTAGGGACTGGCGGCCCCGGAAATCGTGCCGAATGGGCCGGCAACCTGGGGTGCCGCTTGCAAACTGGAGCTGAAGTCCGTTGCCGCCAAGCCAGTTCTTCTTGAAGCTCGGATTCCCCTCGCCTCAGCCGCCACGATTCAGAGATTCACGGGGCGAGATCGGTTAAGGAATATTTTTTCGACAGGGAGATCGGGAAGTTGTAAAACCGGATGAGTAAACGTAGGCTGAGTGCCGTGCCCAGCCTTCGCGGCTGGCGCGGGAAAGCGAGGCTTCCGCCGCATCCCGTCTGGCGCCGCGCAAAACTCAACTTGTGAAAAGATCTATGTTCAAGCTACAACCAAGAGACAAGGACTTACTCTCAACCATCGTGGTCGCCGTCGTATTAGGAGGCGTCATTCTGTTTTTGATTGGGTCCCTCGGCGAGGTCCATGGACTCATTTGCGCGGTGATTATGCTGATGGTCCAGTTCGCGTTCTTAAGCAGCCGGGTTTCGGCGCTGGAACGGGAACTTCGCACTTCCCGCGAGCCGCGCGAGCAAACGCCGGTGGTTGGGCCGACACCACGGTAATCGCGCAACCGAGAACCTCAAATTGAACCCATTCGCCCTGCTGAGGAGACTGCTGCCGGCATTGTTGCTGGTTTTGCCGGCCTCAGGGCGGGCCTCTGCCGATCCCGTCCAGCTTTCCTTTCTCAACGATCAGGCAGCGCTCCAAGATACGCTGGGGCTGTTGCGAAAAAACCATTGTGGAGACCTCGCGGTCACCGCTTTTGAAAGCGCGGTCCGGGATTACAATACCAACGGACTGCCGGTTGACGTCAGCCAATTCCCCAAAGCCGAAAACGGATTCTATGCCTTCCCATCCGTTCCCCGGGTGCTATCCCTGCTGCCACACCGGCTCTGCGACGTTTCGCATCCATTCGGGTTCAATTGCTTTGACAGCGCCATCGTGGCCGCCAGCGGGGAGTTGCGGACTGATCTGCGCCCCGACGAGCCCCTGGGAGGATTCCTGCCCGCCGGGAGCCTTTCGAACGGCCACCTCGTTTATTCCCACGCAAGCACCGCGCGGGAAGCTTTCAGTTTTAGTTATCCTTCGTCCTACCAAGACGTCTCGGAAAAGTTCATTCCACCAGCCCTGGTTGAGCGGCGAATCAGTTTGACCGCAGCGTTTTACTGTTTTCATTCCGCGCCTGCATTCACCAATGAGCAGAACATCGCCGCGCAAACCATGCAGGTGCTCCGCGATGATTGGAAGCGCCAAAAAATTGTCTTCCCCACAGGTTTTCAGACGATTCTGTGCCATCAAATTCATCTGACTGAAAACTTTTTTCCGACGACGCATGCAGGGCTGTTGTTTTCTGGCAGCAACTGTTTCACATACTTGGAAAAAGCCGGTGGAACAGGTCCGTTTGTCCGCCTGGATTTTCATGATCGGGATGATTTGCTCGCCTGGTTGTCGGCGGAATTCGAAAAAAAAGCTGAGGACTACGTCTTTGCCACGTTCAACGACAGGGAGATCAGGCGGGTGCCAATTAGATGACGAGCGCATGACAGATTTGGCCCTGCTCTCCGCCTTTTTCATTTGCCGTTTGTGTTGCCAACCGCAATTCTTTGGATTTTATGAGCCTTTTCATTGCCATGGGCCTTCCAGCCCGCCGCCAGATTTCGGAAACCGAGCGCAAGCGCTAACCTGCCGCTCCGAGCCCGCCGCATGAGCAAAATCGCCCTTCCCCGCACCACCCTTTGCTGCATCGATACCCGGGATCCCGAGTCCGCGTTGGTCGCCTTCCGGCATTGCCTCGACCAGTGCGCTTTCGAAAAGGTCCTCTTCTTCACGGACCGCCCGATCCATGAGGAGGGCATCCAAACCGTGCGGCTCGCAACGCTCAAGTCCCGCGCGGAATACTCGCGGTTTATCATCAAGGATTTGTACCGTTACCTCGAAACAGATTTTGTCCTGATCATCCAATACGACGGCTTCATCCTGGACGGCAGCCGCTGGCGGGATGAATTCCTGGAGTACGATTACGTGGGCGCCCGGTGGCTCGGCAATGACGGAGCCAATGTCGGCAATGGCGGCTTTTCCCTGCGGTCCAAGCGATTGTTGGAGGCCCTGCAGGATGGGCACCTGGCCGGCCTCCATCCTGAAGACGTAGCCATCTGCGTCACCTACCGGCCGCTGCTGGAACGAAAATACGGCATCAAGTTTGCGCCGGGGGCCGTGGCCGATTTGTTCTCGTGGGAGCGCATGCTGCCGGCGCATGCCGATGGCTTCGGCTTTCATGATCGCGGCCATCCGCCCCGGCAATTCGATCCGCACCATTGTCCGGCCGATTTCCAAGCGGTGGCCCGGCGCCTCACCGGCAAATACTTCATCTACCAGCGAATCGGGTACGATGACCGTCCGATCGGTTTTTTGGAAGATGGCACGGTCAAGCTGGCCCGCGCCGTCCACGAACAGACCTGGGCTCTCACCCGCGTGGGCCGGGACGTGCTGCTCACCATCTCGTCGGATCGGGAAATGACGGTGGAATTGAAGGAGTACCCCGACCAGGTGTGGCGCGGGCGCTGGCTGACGTTTGAAAAAATGCCGGTGGCTCTTTACCCCAGCGGATCCTGAACCTGATTGCAGAGACTGCGGCCCTCAGCGTTCCGAGTTCTCCGCCACTGCCAACCGATCGCGCGGCGCGGCCACGTCCGGGGCCGGCACCGCCGGAGTCGGAGCGGCCGGCGCAATGGTCACGACCACCGGGTTGGGCTGATGGAGCACCTTGTCCAAACCCAGTAGCAATGAATCCGCCGTATAGGGTTTGGGAATGAAATGGGCCAAACCCGTGCCGAGCTTCTCGTCGCCGATTTCTCCCAGACCGCTGGTGCCAATGATCACGACGTTGGCGTCGAAGGCCTTGAGCGCCCGCACCGCCGCAGGCCCGTCCATGACCGGCATCCACATATCCATCAGCACGGCGGCGATTTCCTCCTGGTGCGCCTTGTACACCGAGACAGCTTGGGCGCCGTCGGCCGCGGTCAGGATGCGATAGCCAAAGCACTCCAGCGTGATCTGCGCAAACTCGCGAATCACCTGCTCATCGTCCACCACCAGCACCAACTCGTTGCGCCCCTTGGGCAAATCCGCCGGCGCGGTCGGCCCCGGGGCAGCGGGCACCACCCCGATTTCCGCCGGCAGGTACACCTTGAACGCGCTGCCGTTGCCGGGCTCGCTGTAACAGGTAATGAACCCACCGTGGTTCTTGACAATGGTGAAGCAGGTGGACAAGCCCAGGCCGCTGCCCTTGCCATTTTCCTTGGTGGTAAAGAATGGCTCAAAAATCCGTGCTTGGATGGCGCGGGGGATGCCCATGCCATTGTCCGTGACCTTGATCATCACATAAGGCCCGGGCCGGGCTTCCACATTCCGGCTGGCATACGTGGTATCCAGCTTCACGTTCTCCACGTCGATCATCAGCCGGCCGCCGGCCGGCATGGCATCCCGCGCGTTGACGCACAGGTTGAGCAGCACCTGATGAATCTGCGTGGCATCACCGGTAATGGCCCAAGAACGATCCGGCAGCCGCACGTCCAACTCCAACGATTTGGGAAAAGTGTCGAGAATGAGCTGTCGGAGTTCCTCGATGACGCGGGCCGGCTCGACGATGGCACGGTCGCCTTTGACACCCCGCCCAAAGGTCAAAATCTGTTTCACCAGCCGCGCCCCGCGCAACACATTGGATTGCAGGGTAGCCAGCAATTGCTTTTCCGATTCGGTCCCGATCTTCGTCTGCAAGACCTGAACGGACATGAGCAGCGGGGTGAGCATGTTATTCAGGTCATGGGCAATCCCGCCGGCGAGCGTGCCGATGCTCTCCATGCGCTGGAGGCGCAGGGTCTGCGTCTGGAGCCGGCGCTTCTCCGTGACATCGGCGCTGATCACCATCACGGAACCGGGGTTGCCTTGCTCATCCTGCACGAGGGTCCAATTCTCCTGCAGCAGGATTTTTTGGCCGTGCTTCGTGCTCGCCGCGGCGTCGCCTGCCCAATACCCGGTTTGCCTCACCACCTCGCGCGCGGTTCGATAACCGGCGGACTCCAAGCCCAACAACTCATTAAATTGACGGCCCACCGCCTCGGTGGCGGTCCAGCCATGGATTCTCTCTGCACCCTTGTTCCAATATAAAATGGTCCCCGCCAAGTCATGCACGCTGATGGCATCGTGCGCCAGATCCAACAGGCGCGCCTGTTCCCGCACCTGAGCCTCGGCTTTCTTGCGCATCTCAATTTCCAATTGGAGGTCATCGATGGCCCGCTTCAAATGAGCCGTTTTTTTCTCCACTTCCTGCTCCAGCCGGCTGCGCAGTTGCGCCTCCAGCTCTTCCCGGCGCGCTTGCTCCTGCCGGGCGTGCTCTTGCTGCCGCAAGACCGCATGCAAATGCACCATGCCCGTCAACAGCAGCAGGGAGATAAGCGCGTAAACCACCTCGAAATCCAGTTTGATCCCCACCGTGACCTGCGGCTGCGTGACCGCTTGCGTGAGATGGAGCACGGCCAGTAATGCCAAGGCCGCAAACAGCGACCACCCCACCCGGGCCATCCCGTAGAGCCGATTCAACCGGATGGCATAAGCCGCCACACACAATTGCAAAAGCCCGGCAATGCCCAAGATCACGTCCAGACCGCCAAAGGCGCTGGGATGGCTGGCAGCCTTGGCTGACGCTGACGTTACGGCTATGGAACCCAAAACCCAAGTTATCATAATATACACACTTGGCCGGAAGCTTTCGCAGGGGGTTAATACGTCAGCCCTTCCCAGTCAGCCACGGCCCGTGAACTCCTGAGTTGCGGTTTTTGTTTCTGAGGCATTGTCCTCCGCAACTCCACTGATGTCCGCGATTAGCCGAGCAATGACAATGCCATGTGCGAATTGAATGAA
>CAYTJG010000244.1:7676-9884 GCA_964437865.1 uncultured Bifidobacteriaceae bacterium
CTGATGAACTCTTCAAACGACATCGACAGAGGGGTGGCTAATGTGGATCATGGCTGAAACTCGCATGGACAAATCGCGCAAGACCAGATGGGAAAGGAAGATGAAAAAGTTGATCATCGCCTTGATCATCGTGCTGCCACTGCTGTTCGGCCTGATCATTTGGCTCTTGGCCAAAATCAGCCGCCTCGGACCGTAGACGCCAGCCACAAGGACACGCCCCTCGGCCCGGTAACCCCCGGACCACTCCCTCAATCACGCCGCGCGGCAGGCCAAACGCCCGCCGCCGCCGTTCATTTGGGCTTCAATTGTGGAAACAGGATCACGTCGCGGATGCTTTCCTGGCCGAGCAACATCATACACAGGCGATCGATGCCGATGCCGATGCCGCCGGCGGGAGGCATGCCGTGTTCGAGCGCCACGAGAAAATCCTCGTCCAACTTCTGCTGTTCGCCGCCGGCTTGATGTTCCAGCGTGGCGCGCTGCGCGACGGGATCGTTCTGCTCGGTATACCCGGGCGAAACTTCCTGGCCATTGATGCAACACTCAAACACCTCGACGGTGGCGGGGTCATCCGGCGTGAGCTTGGCCAGCGGCACCAGCTCCTTGGGCAGATGGGTGACAAACGTGGGGTTGATCAAGGTGGGCTCGATCAATTTTTCAAACACCGCGCCGGTGACCTCGAAATCTTCGTAGCCGGCCGCGATATCGCCACCCAGCTTCAAATCCTCGATGGCGCGGCGCCGCCGCTCGGCGGGCGACACTTCAAACCAATCCGCGCCGGCCTTCTCGCGCACGAGGTCCTTGTATTTGGCGCGCCGCCAGGGCGACGTGAGATCGATGGTCTTGAGCACCTTGCCCTCGGCGTCCTTGTGCTCGATCCGGAGCGTGCCGAGGACTTTTTGCGCGAGCGTGGTGATGAGGGATTCCACCGTTTCCATCATGGTCGCGTAATCGCCAAAGGCGCAGTACGCTTCGAGCATGGTGAATTCGGGATTGTGCCGGCGGGAAAGGCCTTCGTTGCGGAAGTTCTTGCCGATTTCAAACAGCCGGTCGATGCCGCCCACGAGCAAGCGCTTGTGGTACAGCTCCAGCGCGATGCGCAGGTAGAATTCGCAACCCAGCGCGTTGTGATAAGTCTTGAAGGGCTGCGCCGCGGCGCCGCCGGGAATGCCCTGCATCATGGGCGTCTCCACCTCCACGTAACCGCGACCATGGAAAAAGTTGCGGATCTCGCGCACGATCGCACAGCGCTTGAGCGCCACATCCAGCGGGGAACCGGGCTCCGAACCGGTGGCCACACCGGCCGCTGGCACGGCGGCGGCCGCCTTGCTGGCCATCAGATCCAGATAGCGCTGCCGGTAGCGAATCTCCGTGTCTTCGAGGCCGTGCCATTTGCTCGGCGGCGGCCGCAGGGCCTTGGCCAGGATCGTGAAGGCGGCCAGCTTGATGGAGATCTCACCGGTCTTGGTGGTGAACATCGTGCCTTTGACGCCCACGAAATCGCCCAGGTCCAGGTGCGTAAACACCTGGAATTCCGCCTCGCCCAATACATTCTTCTGCGCGTAGCACTGGAGCCGCCCGCTCTGATCGCGCACGTCGATGAACATCGATTTGCCCATGTCGCGGTGCGCGGTGATGCGGCCGGCCACGGATACTTCGCGGCCTTCCACGTAATTGTCCCGCGCCTGCCGGCAGGTCTCCGCCGGCGTGAACTTGTTCTTGAACGGGAAAATGCCCCGGGCCTCCAGCGACTTGAGCTTGGCCTTGCGCTGTTCAATCAACGAATTGGTGTCGTCCATAAGAAATCAGAGTTGGTCATTTAACCAGATTCCGGGCCCCGGCGCACGCAAAAGCTTGCGGCCGCCCCGCCTCCAGGGCGTAAGCCAAAACTTCTTCGTTGGTCCATTATGGTCCAACTTTGTGTTTTATTGTGTTTTATTGTGTTTCTTTGTGTTTTACGGCCTTTTTTGAGTGGCTCGGGCCTCCCAGATCCATCCCGGGAGTTCCCGGCCCGGGCACGGCGGCCTGCGCCCGCGCCGCCCGCCACACTAGTGCCGGTGTTGTCCGCATCCCCGCCAATATAACCGATCCCCGCACCAGGTGAGATGTCGCCGCGACATCGCCCGCCATCTTAGTTGTCGCGGCGACATCTAAAATAAGGCTGAGGGCTGAAAGCTGAAGGCTAAAGCACGGATCACAATCGGCAGA
>CAYTJG010000245.1:0-9874 GCA_964437865.1 uncultured Bifidobacteriaceae bacterium
TGGACCAAGCGTCACCTGGCAGCGACCTTCCGCAACGAACCGCCGTCGCCCCCCCCCCGCAGATTCCCAGCCGCCACACCCGTGCCAACGCCCCAGCTCCGTGGGAGCGGCCTGGATGGTTTTTCAATCCATTGTAAACCAACTCTTGCACTATCTAAGCGCCCTTCTGGTTTGACCCCCATTCGTGGATTGAACAAAATTTGAAACATTGGGCAAACACATCTCATTTATCGTGGGCATTCTGGCTCTCGTGGCCTTCCAAGCACTGGCCGGCCGCGCGACGGAAACGAACAGCCTGCCGATGTCCGAGCTGACGCCGGAGTCTGCGCGGCAGGATTACGGTTCGCTGGTGCTCGACCGCAGTGTGCAGGGACAAACGCTTACCATCGGCGGACGCGAGTTCGCGCGCGGCCTCGGGACACATGCCAACAGCCGGATCGTTTATGATCTCGGCGGCCGCTGCACCGGCTTCACCGCGTGGGTTGGCGTGGATGCGGAAATGAAAGGCTACACCGCAAGTAGCGTGGATTTCCAAGTTTTCGGAGACAACAAAAAGCTCTTCGACAGCGGCGTAATGCGAGTTGATACACCGGCGAAAGACGTGAGCGTTGATTTGCGCGGCGTGAAGGAACTCGCGCTGGTCGTGACCGACGCGGGCGATGGCATCGCGTGCGATCACGCGGACTGGGCAGACGCAAGGCTGTTTGCCGGCGTGTCGCTCGCGGGCGAGTCCGCGCAGGTTTCCGCGGACCGGTCGCCGAAATATGACGTGAGCGCAAGCGGTCTGACGGTGAAGCTGTCGGCGAACGGCGAAATTGTCGGCGTGACGGTGAACGGAAACGGAAAAGCCGTTTCCGGCGAAACGCGGCTTGGCGGATGTGTCCAGGTTGGCACGGCGAAGGCGGAGAAAAGCCATTTCGGACATGACGTAAAATTCACGCGGACGCTTCGCCACCTCGTGTCGGGCCGGACGCTGACCGCGACCGATCATTTCAGACCGGCGGGCGATAGCATCCGCTGGGAAATTGAAATCGGTTCCGACGACGGGCCGTGGACGACGGATATTGCGACGGAGTTGAACTATCCGGCGACGGCATCGACGCGGTTTTGGACGGCCTGGTCCGATCCCGAACAAAGGGGTGGCGAATGGCGCGATCCGCTGGTGCTGCGCCCGCTCGCCCGCGCGGCGTGGACATTCGGCGGCCCGGTATTGAATGCCGACTACACCGCGCTGCCGCTGGCGACGCTCGCCGAACCGGCGGACGATTTCGGTTTGAGCCTGGTGTTCTCGCCGGAGGACACCATCCTCTGCGGTTCGCGGCTGCTCACCACCCCATCGGGATCCGTTCGCTTTTCACGCCTGAATTACCGGCTGGGCGGCGGCCAGCCGGTGCGCTTCGCGCTGGACCTGGTGGCGCACGAGGCCGACTGGCGCGGCGGGCTGCGCTGGATGACGGCTCGCTATCCAAAATTTTTCCAACCGCCGAACCCGCAGGCCGATGCCATGGCTGGCTGTGGCGCGTATTCCGGCGCTGAAGGCCCGATTGACGTGGCGAAATTCAAGAACATGGCCTTCCGCATCAATTGGAAATTGTCGGATGACTTTCCGTATATGGGCATGTTCATCCCGCCGGAGAAAGACGTCGATGCGCAGTGGAATCGCTCGTGCGATGAGCAAGCGCCGCCTGACAAACCAGCCTGGACGACCTGCCGCCGGCTGAATGATTACGCCCGTTACATGAAGACCAACGGTTTTTATGTGCTCAATTATTTCAACGTCACGGAATTTGGAAAGAACATGGGCGGCGCTCCGGTGAGAAAACCCGGCGACCCGGAACTGTGGCAAGACCCGCGCGCGTTCCTGAAATATGCATTGCCCGGTGCCGTGCTGATTCCCGGCGACGCCACCTGCTATCATGCCAGCGTGGTGGATTGCGGCGATCCGGCCTATCAGGCCTTCATCCTCGAACAGGCCCAGCGGCACATCCGCTTCCTCCCCGATTCATCCGGCATTTGCATTGATCGCCTGGACTGGCTCGACCGCTTTAATGACCAGGCCGACGACGGCTTAAGCTGGCTGGACGGCAAGCCTGCCCGTTCCCTCTGTGTTTCTTGGAGCCACCTGCTGGCAAAGCTCGGCCCGGAGATGCACGCCGCCCATAAGGTGATTTTTGTGAACCCGATTTACGCGCGCCTCGACCTGCTGCGCCAGGTGGACGGCGTTTACACCGAGCAAGGAAATGAAGGCCGGCCGCTCAACGCGAGCGCGTTCATGGGGCTGTACAAGCCTGTCCTGGCCTGGTCTTACAACGAGACGCTCCACCAACCGGACCCCGATTCCTTTTTCCAGCGGCATCTGTTGCTGGGCATTTATCCAACCGCGCCGTATCCCTGGAACAACCACTGCATGAATCCCGAACCTTCCGCGGAACAGGAATTTCTCGATTACGGCCCGCTGCTCGACTCCCTGCGCGGCAAGAAATGGGTGCTCGCGCCGCATTGTGTCGAGGTCGCTGGCGGCGCGGCGAAAGCTAACTTGTTCCAGGTTCCCGGCGGCTATGTTATCCCGGTTGCTTTCGGAGGGCAGGCGGGATTTGCCGACCTCGTGGTCCGCAACCTCCCCGGGGCCGGCGCCTTCAGTTGCGCCGTGCTGCATCCCGGTGTCAAAGCCGCCTCGCCGCTGGTTGCCGCTTTCGGGGACGGAGTGCTCACCATTCACGTCCCGCTCCAGCGCGGTTGCGCGATGGTGCGGCTGCGAAAGTAAGAATTAATGATTAAAAAAAGGAAAATGTGGTTTGAACCGGTTTCTGAACGGAGCGGGGACGAACCGGTGGTCGGGCACGGCCAACGGGGTGAATCTGGCGTATGCGTACGCTGCCCAGAACCGGCTGACGAACGTGCTGGTCAACAGGCAGGCGGCGGCCTGCAAATGCTTTTCGTTTGAATCTTTCAGGAACCTGACTATTTTGCTGGCTTCCGATGTTTTCTGTTTCTGTCATCATCTGTACGCGCAAGCCGCGTGAAGACTACCTGCGACGGGTCTTGGAGGCCTTGCGCGCCCAAACCCTGCCCAAAGAACAATGGGAGCTCATGGTGCTGAGTGTGGCGGGCGATGGTCCGCTGACGGACCGTTTTGATCTCTCGTGGCATCCGCATGGCCGGTTCATTTTGGAGGAGAAGATTGGCAAGACGCACGCCTTGCTGCGGGCCATTGGCGAGGCCCAGGGGGAATTGCTGGCCATCGTGGACGATGACAATGTGCTGCGGGCCGATTTTCTCGAGGCCGCCTTGAAGATCGGGGTGGAGTATCCGCGCCTGGGGGCGTGGGGCGGCAGTTGCCTGCCTGAATTCGAAGTGCCGCCGCCGCCCGAATTGCAGCCGTGGCTGGTCGGCTTGGTCATTGACAAGCTCACGACCTCGTATTGGGCGAAACTTCCGCGGGGCGGGGAGGCCCTGCCCGCCGGCGCCGGCATGGTGGTGCGGCGGCAACAGGCCCAGCGCTATCGGGAATTGGTCTTGCGCGATCCCCTCCGGCAAAGCCTGGGGCCCAACGGCCAACCGGGCAACGGCGGTGAAGACAGCGACCTGGCCCTGTGCGGTTTTGAACTGGGTTTGGGCACCGGGCGATTTCCGGAACTGGAATTGACCCACCTGATTCCCGCGCGAAAGCTCAATTTGCCGTACCTGGAAATCCTATATGGCGCCTTTGGCTATTCAGGGGTCATTCTTGAACAACTGCATTCCCGGCCGGACGTCCATCCGGGACGCCTGCAAACCGGTCGCCTCCGTTTTTGGCTCTTGCGAGCCTATTTGCTGGTGTCGGGCAAGAGCCGCGTAGAGCGGCGGGTTCGCCTGGCCCAGGAAAAAGGCAAGTTGCGGGCGCTACGCGAATTGAAGCGTTCCGGCGCCAAGTAATCCGGGCCGCGCCGGGCGGTTTGAACCATGCATCGGCAGCCAACCGCAGCCATCAATTATGCCGGATGTTTCTTTAGTGGTCTGTGTCCACGGCGAGCGCGACCTGTTGGAACGGTTGCTGCGCGAGGCCGAGGGATGTCATGACGACCTGGTGGTGGTTCACGACGGACCGGATACGGCGGGAATCCAGTCGTTGGTGGAGCAATGGGGTGGCCGTTTTTTTGTGCGGGACCGGGCCTTTCAGCAGGAACCGCATTGGCCCTTTGCCTGGGCGCAGGCCAGGCACGACTGGATCCTGCGGTTGGATGGGGACGAATTTCCCGGTCCGGAGATGAAGCTCTGGCTGAAGCAATTCCGGGCGGCGCCAGCGCCACCCGCCGAAGTGTCCGGCTATATGTGCGTCTGGCCCCTGTGGAATGGCCGCCAGGCCGTGACCACCCGCTGGCCAAACGAGCGCGTTTTCCTGTTCCATAAGCAGCGCGTGCGCTTTTTTGGCATGGTCGAGCAGATGCCGCTTCCCGATTCGGCCTTTACCCAGCTCGGCTTGATCCTTTGCCATCAGCCCCGGCACGGCACGCTGGGGCTGCGCAACGTCTTGTGCCGCCGGCAAGCGTACGTTTGGCGAACGGTCATCGCCCGGTCCCTGCAGGGCAAACCCACGGATCTGGCCTGCTGGCGCTGGACGAGTGAGGCCTGGCCGCCCGGCTGGGAGCGCATCCGCTCACGACCGTTCCGATCGGCCGCGGCCCGCCTGCTCAAGGGCACCCTCAAGAGCGTGCGTGAGCAACGGGAACATGAAGGGCGGATTCTGCCCGGTGCGGCCATCAATGGCCCCATTCACTATTTTCTGATCTGCCTGGAATACTGGTATCGGCGCCAACGGGGCGACCGGCTGCCCGCCGCCGGCCACCGGAACCTGCCCTGAAAGCCGCGTGAGGTTCTGCTGGCTGCGCGGTCAATGAAGGTATGAACCTGATCAGAAGCCGGCGACCTGACGGCGTGACAATGGTCGAACTGCTTTGCGTCATCGCCATCATCACCATTTTGGCGGCCCTGATGATGGGACCCATGATCAAGGCCTTCCTGCACGCCAGAAAAGTCATTGGGGGCTTTAACTGAAGCGCGGCGATTGACTTTAAATGGTCTTGGAATGCCGACGTTCGCCCACGGGTGCCAGGGTGTTGTCGAAGCACATGGCAATGTTGCGGATGAAGAGACGGCCTGCGTCGGTCACCTCCAGGCCCGCGCCGGTGCGTTTCACCAAACCGTCGGCTGCGAAGGGCGCCAGCGCCGCCAGTTCCCGTTCGAAATGCTGCTCGAAATTGATCCCGAGCTTCTGCGACATGGCGGCAAAATCCAGCGATAGGTCGCACATCGTCCGCATGATGGTTTCCCGCCGGATCTGATCCTCGGCCGTCACGAAATACGCCTTGTGAAGGGGCACGCGTTGGGCATCCACCGCCGCCTGCCAGCGCGGCAGTTCTTTTTCATTTTGCCAGTAAGCCTCCGGCACCTGGGAAACTCCGCTCATGCCAAAGGCATAAATATCAGAGCCGGCCCGCGTGCTGTAGCCCTGGAAATTCCGCTGCAATTTCTTCTCGCGCTGCGCCACCGCCAGCTCATCGGTCGGCCGGGCAAAGTGGTCCATGCCAATATAAACGTACTGATCATCGGCGGTAAGCCGTTCGATGACCAGCTTGAGCACCTCCAGCTTGGATTCCGGCGTGGGCAGGACCTTGGCTTCGAGAATCTTCTGCGAAGGCTTGATCCAGGGCACGTGGGCGTAGCTGAACACCGCCAGCCGGTCCGGCTTCATGGCCAGCACGATATCGAGCGTCTCATTGAACGAGTCCGGCGTCTGAAACGGCAGGCCGTAGATGAGGTCCAGGTTGATGGATTTGTAGCCCAGTTCGCGCATCCAATCCATGGCCTGCTGCGTCATCTCGCGGGGCTGAATCCGGTGGATCGCCTCCTGGACCTGGGGATTGAAATCCTGCACCCCCATCGAGGCCCGATTGAAGCCAATCTCGCGCAACGCCACCAGGTGATCCCGCGTGAGCCGGCGCGGGTCCACTTCCACGCTGGCTTCGATGTCCGGCGAGAACTTGAAATGTTGGTGGATGATTTCACCGAGCCGGCGGATTTCGTCCGGTTGCAGGAAGGTGGGGGAGCCGCCGCCGAAATGGAGTTGCACGGCCTGGCGCTCCGGGTGCAGGTGCGGCGCCATGCGGGCCACCTCGCGGCCCAGGCTCTCCACATACGCCATGCCCTGCGAGTGGTTGAGGGTGATCACCGTGGTGCAGCCGCAAAACCAGCACAGCGTCTCGCAAAAGGGGATGTGAAAATAAACCGACAAGTCGCGCGGGGCGCGGTTGTTGGCCTCGATCCGCTCCGACAACTGTTCCCAGGTGACGGCGTCCGTGAATTTCGTGGCCGGCGGGTAGCTTGTGTAGCGCGGCCCGGCCACGTTGTATTTGCGGACCAGCTCCAGATCGACGTTCAGCGTTTTCATGCGCGGTTCATTTGTGCGTTCTTACAGTCTCCACCAGCGCGGCGATATTTTCCAGTTTTGCCGCGGGCGTCAGGCCGTGGCCGAGGTTGAAAATATGGCCGGGGCGCCCCTGCAGGGCGGCCAGCACCTTGCGGGTTTCCGCGGCGACGATCTCGGGCGTGGCCTCCGCCAGCAGCGCCGGCGCGAGGTTGCCTTGCAACGCGATGCTCGCCGGCACGATCCGGCGCACCTCGTCCAGCGAGGTCTGCCAATCGATGCCGATGACCTCGGCGCCCGTGCCGATGAGTTCGGGCCAGTTGGCGTGGGTGCCCAGTGAAAACACGATGATCGGCACCGGATTGCGCCGGCGAGCAGCACCCGCAGCGCCAACGGATTCCACGCCCAGCGCCTGGATGATCTCCGTCATCCACCGCCCGCTGGCCTCCGGAAACTCCGCGGGGGCCAGATGCCCGCCGTGGCTGTCGAAGATCTGCAAGGCATCGACGCCGGCGGCGATCTGCATTTTGAGATAGGCCGTGACTGCGGCGGTCAGCTTTTCGGCGAGGGCAAAATAGGTGTGCGGGTCCTCACGGAACAATTTGAGGGCCCGGCTGTATTGGGGCACGCTGGCGCCTTCCATCATGAAGGTGGCCAGGGTCCAAGGCGAGCCGGTAAAGCCCAGCAGCGCGGTTTGGTCGCCCAGTTCGGCGCGCAGGAGCCGTAGCGCGCGGTCCACATAGCTCAGTTTCTCCACCACGGCTGCCACCGAGAGCCGCGCAATATCCGCCTTGCTCGTGATGGCGAAGTCCATGACCACGCCGCCGGTGTCCTTGAAGGTGTAGGTCTGGCCCAGGGCTTCGGGAATCACCAGGATGTCGCTGAACAGAATCGCGGCATCGAACCCGAAACGGCGCACGGGCTGCAGGGTGACTTCGGCGGCCAGTTCCGGGTTTTGGACCAGTTGCACGAAGGTGTATTTTTCCTTGAGCCGGCGGTATTCGGGGAGGGCGCGCCCGGCCTGGCGCATCAGCCAGACCGGCGGACGGTCGACCGTCTGGCAACGGGCGGCGGCCAGAAAGCGTGCGCGGGAAGAAAGCGGTTTATGGTGGGCGGCCAGGCTCATTAGATTGAGGGCGATTCAATAACATATATTCTTGCGCAAGGACAGCGGCTTTTCAAAAATTGGCCTGGCAAACGCAGTTTTGGGGTGGTGACCGCCGGGGGTGCGGTGCGAAAAATCTTCGCAACTTTGCCCCGAACGTGGTTTTGAATCTAGAACGATGGATAACCAATCTCCAGCAGAACGCGAACGCCTGTGGCGGCGACCGGTTTCCGGCGCGGAGCGCGCCGCTTGGCGCGGCCAGCCGGAGCTGGAACTCGAAGCGCGGCTGACCGATGCCCTGGCCCAATTGCCGGACGCTGCCGTGCCCTCGAATTTCACCGCGCGGGTGATGGCGTCCATTGACTTGGAGGAGACCCGGTCGGCGCGGGCCCGTGGCTGGCGCTGGAACTGGCATGTACTCCTGCCGCGCATGGCGGTGACCACCGCCATCGTGCTTTTTACCGGCCTGGGTTTCCAACAATACCAAGTGTCGCACCGCCGTACCGAACTGGCCCGCACCGTGTCGCTGGTGGCGAGTGCCACCGTGCCGGTGCCCAGTGCGGAGGTCCTGGAAAACCTGGACGTAATCCAGCGCATGGGCCAGACCAGCCATGCGGATACCGAGTTGCTAACCGACCTGCAATGAGCCCGCTGCGGCGCTTTCTCACTGGTTTGGCTCTGCTGGCCTCGGCCATGGCCGCCGCGGCACAGTCAAATGCCCCCGTGGCGGCGACCGCCCGGGTTCCCATCCGAATGGCCGGCACCAACGGGCTGGCCGCCGCGGCGAAGGTCCAGTCGCCGGTGGATTTCTTCCGCAAGTTGCTGCAAGCCCCAGCCAATGAACGGACCCGGTTATTGGCTGGCCGGTCGTTGATGGCGCGTAACCGGATTTTGGATAAAGTGCGCGAGTATGAAGCCTTGGACCCCGAGGAGCGGGAGTCAAGGCTCCAAGCCACGGAACTCCGGTGGTATCTGGTTCCCTTGATGGGCTTGGCGCGGGCCGATCGCACCAACCAACTGGCCCAAGTGCCGGCCGACCTGCTCCCGCTCGTGCAAGTGCGGCTGACCCAATGGGATATCCTGCCGCCGCCGTTGCAGAACCAGTATCTCACCAACGAAAGCGCGCTGCGCTATATTGCCCAGAACCCACGCTCGTCCCCCCCCAATCCCCGGGCGGAGCAACTCGCCGAACAATTTGCAGACTTCTTCAAGGTGCGACCGGACGAAAAACAGCGGGTGCTGAATACCCTTTCGGAACCGGAACGGGCGCAGATGGAAAAGACCTTGAAGGCCTTTGATCAGTTGCCGGCAGCCCAGCGCGCCATCTGCGTGCGCAACTATGCCAAGTTCGTGGGTATGAGCGAAGCCGAACGCGCCGAGTTTTTGAGGAGTGCCGACAATTGGTCCAAAATGTCGGCTGAGGAGCGGCAGACGTGGCGGGACTTGGTGTCCCGTGTGCCCATCTGGCCGCCCCTGCCACCCCAGTCGCCAATCGTGCCACCCTTGCCGCCCCTCCCGCCCAGCGCGGCCAACGGTCGGGTGGCCACGAACTAGTGGGGCGAGGCTGCAAAATCGGAGCGCGCCCGTCCCGGGCGCTGCGACGTGCAAGCGTGGCGGCCGCGGGAAATTCGAGCAAAGCGTGATGGAGTGGCCTTTCGTTTCGAGGCCGTCGGTCCAGGTGACGGTTGGCTCTGAATCACCTTCGGAAGCCTTCGTCAATGCCCCATCGGTTCGGCGATGAGGTCGTAGTCCGTGTGACCGACGATCTTGACCTGTGCAAATTCCCCCACCGGTACTTGGCCGCGCACGTAAACGCGCCCGTCGATGTCCGGGGCATCCGCCTCGCCCCGCCCCACAAAGTATCGTCCTTTCATGGCGCCGGTGTGCCGGTCGGATTCGCGAATCAGGCCGTGCTCCCACGAGCTGACGTTGGCGCTTTGCAATTGTTTCGCGGCGGCCTCGCCTTCCACCAGCACCCGCAGCTCGCGCCCAACGAACGATTCCGCCACCGCCACGGCCACCTCGTGCTGGGCAGCCATCGCCTGTTCGCGCCGCTTTTGCCGGACTTTGGCACTCACTTGGCCGGCCATGCCGGCGGCGCGCGTGCCGTCCTCGCGGGAATAGTTGAAGACCCCCAGCCGCTCAAACTTGGTTTCGCGAATGAAGCCGAGCAACGCCTGAAAACAGGCCTCCGTTTCGCCGGGGAAGCCCACGATGAACGTCGTCCGCAACGCGATGCCCGGCACCCCCGCGCGGATCTTGCGGATCAAGTCCACGATGTATTGCCGCGAGGTTTCGCGGCGCATGCGCTCGAGCATGTTTTCGTGAATGTGCTGGAGCGGCATGTCCACGTAACGCGCCACCTT
>CAYTJG010000246.1:0-9864 GCA_964437865.1 uncultured Bifidobacteriaceae bacterium
TCCTGAAAGGACAGGGGAAATCCCGACGTCCCTTCAGGACGCATGAATTCGTTGGGCGCGAGACCAGACACTGACGTGTCTGGCTAAGGTCCTCTGTCGCTCCGCGACAACTCTCTTCACCCGTTACCAACGTCGAAGAAACTGGTTAACCATTATCCCAGCCGGTCACGGATCATTTTCAGGATGGTCAAGGATTCCCGCTCGCGTTCCTCCAGCGTGCCGGCGATATAGACAATCGTCTGCCGGTAGGTCGGGATGAAAATTTTCGAGAGCGCGTTGCAGCGGCGCTGGGTTTTGCGCAGTTCACGGGCCAGCCGCAGCACGGCGTTTTGCAATTCGGCGAGTTCCGCCAGCTTCGGCAGCAAGGCCCCAAACCGCAGCACGGCCACATCGGTGCTCGCTGAAGTGCCGCCCACACCGAACGGGGCGACGGCGGGCGGAAGGTGCGCGGTCAGCTTGGGAATTCGCATGCCCATCAAATGCTGGCCGGAAAGATCCAACTCGGGTTCCAAACCCACGCCCAGCGCGGCCCGGTCCAGATTTTCCGAGCCGGCATCCAACGTGGCTTCCCGCAGCGCGGCGTAGGCGCGGTGGAGCAGTTCCGCCACCTCGCGCTCGACTTCCTGCGCCCGCGCCAGCCGGCTCATCAACTCAAAGGTGAGAATACGCCGCTTCTGCTCCAGCAAGTCATAGCCCTCCTCGGCGAATACAAGCTGTCGCTTAAGCGACAGCAAGTTCGACTTGGTCGGGGCAACGTTCAGCTTGGCCATGCACTTAATCCTCGGTTGGCGGGCCGGCGACGGACACACCGATGAGCGTCTGGTCGCGGTAATATCGTTTCAGCAGCGCGTCGCTCACGCGATGCAATTCATCGCGCGGCAGGAGCGAAAGCACTTCCCAGCCGAGGTCCAGCGTGGTTTCGATGGCGCGGTTCTCGTATTCACCCTGGCTCAAAAACCGATGCTCCAGCGCCTCGCCAAATTTCAGGTAGAGTTTGTCGAGCGCGCTCAATTCCTCCTCGCCGATGACGTCCGCCAGTCCGCGCACGCGCTTGACGTAGGCGTAACCGGCAAACAACTGGCTGGCCAAGGCCGGATGATCCTCCCGCGTGTAACCCTGGCCGACGCCGTCCTTCATCAGCCGGGACAAACTCGGCAGCCCGGCAATCGGCGGATAAACGCTGCGCTGAAACAGGTCGCGGTCCAAAACAATCTGGCCTTCGGTGATGTAACCGGTGAGGTCGGGTACCGGATGACTGATGTCATCGGCCGGCATGGTCAGAATCGGAATTTGCGTGATGGAACCCGGTGAATTCTCGATGCGGCCGGCGCGCTCGTAAAGGCTGGCCAGGTCGGAATAAAGATAGCCGGGATAACCTTTGCGGCCGGGAATTTCGCCGCGGGCCGTGCCGACTTCGCGGAGGCTCTCGCAATAATTGGTCATGTCCGTCATCAGCACGAGCACGTGCTGGCCGCAATCAAAGGCGAGGTGTTCGGCCAGCGTGAGCGCCACGCGCGGGGTCAGCAGGCGCTCCACGCTCGGCGCGTCGGCGAGCGAAAAAAACATCACGGCGCGCGCCAGCGCGCCGGAGTCCTGAAAGTTGCGGATGAAGAATTCCGCGACGTCGTGTTTAATGCCCATGGCGGCGAAAACGATGGAAAAGCCGGCGTCCACCTCGAGCAGTCGCGCTTGCCGGATGATCTGGGCCGCGACGCGATCGTGGGGCAGGCCATTGCCGGAAAAAATCGGCAGCTTCTGTCCCCGCACCAGCGCGTTCATGCCGTCAATCGCGGAGATCCCGGTCTGGATAAACTCGCGCGGATAACGCCGGGCAAACGGATTGATCGGCAGACCATTCACATCGCGGCGGTCGGCTGAGAGCGCGGCGGCGCCGCCGTCGGCGGGCCGGCCCAGTCCGTCAAAAACGCGGCCGAGCATCTGCTGCGAAACCGGCAGGCGGAAATTTTCGCCCAGAAAGCGCGCGCGCAAGGTTTGGCTGGAAAGCCCGCTGGTTCCCTCCAAAACCTGCACCACGGCCAGCGTTTCCGAAATGTCGAGGACGCGCCCGATGCGCGGCCGTCCCGCCGGATCGAGAATTTCGACCATTTCATCATAGCCGACGTCGCGGACGCGCTCGACCACGACCAGCGGACCGTCGATGCGCGCGGCGCCGCAGTATTGCAGGCCGCAGTCCTGGAGGTTGAAGGTAAAATCGTTCATGCCGGTGGTTCGGAATTTTTGGGGATTTCCCGCGCCAGGGCGTCGAATTCCCCGCCGAGGCGCCGGGCCAGTTCGGCGAGCTGGTCCAGTTCGTGGTTGCCAAAGGCGGATTTGGCGCGCATGACCTGCGCGGCGGCGGGCAGGCCGCGGATTTTCGCCAGCGGCACGCCGGCTTGAATCAAATCGCGGCCGCGGCGGTAAAGGGTGAGGATCATTCGCAGCAAGACCACTTGCCGCTCGGGGGAACAAAACATGTCCTTTTCGTCAAACGCGCTCTGGGTGAGAAAACCGTCCTTGAAGATTTCGGCGATGAACAAGATCAGTTTTTGCGAATCCGGGAGCACGTCCGGGCCGACGAGTTTGACAATTTGCTGCAAGCGGTCCTCGCGCTGGAGCAAGGTGAGGGCCTCGGTGCGCAGCTCGTTCCAATCAGCCGCTTGTTTTTCCCACCAGGGGCCGACATCCTCGACGTATTCGGAATAGGAATGCAGCCAGTGGATCGAGGGATAATGGCGCGCGTTGGCAAGTTCCGTATCGAGCGCCCAGAAACAGCGGATGAAGCGGCGGGTATGCTGGGTGACGGGCTCGGAAAAATCGCCGCCCGGAGGACTGACGGCGCCGACGATGCTCACGGAGCCGCGTTCCCCGGCGAGGGTGGTGACGGCGCCGCCGCGTTCATAGAACTGCGCGAGCCGCGTGGGCAGCGTGGCGGGAAAACCCTCCTCGGCGGGCATTTCCTCGAGCCGGGCGGCGAGTTCGCGCAGGGCTTCCGCCCAGCGGCTGGTGGAGTCGGCAAACACGGCCACGCTCTTGCCCATGTCGCGGTAATACTCGGCGAGCGTAATGCCGGTATAAATGGAAACCTCGCGGGCGGCGACCGGCATGTTCGAGGTGTTGGCGATGAGAATCGTGCGCTCCATCAGCGGCCGGCCGGTGCGCGGGTCTTTCAACTCGGGAAATTCGCGCAGCACCTCCGTCATTTCGTTGCCGCGCTCGCCGCAGCCGATAAACACGATGATCTCGGCATCGGACCATTTGGCGAGTTGATGCTGGGTGATGGTTTTGCCGGTGCCAAAGCCGCCGGGAATGGCCGCGGCGCCGCCCTTGCCGAGAGGGAAAAACGTGTCAATGATGCGCTGGCCGGTGATGAGGGGCTCGACAATGCGCAACCGCTCGCGGATGGGACGCGGCACGCGCACCGGCCACTGCCGGAGCATGGCCACTTCGCGCGGGCCGGCATCCGTTTCGACCACGGCCAGAACCTCGCGCAGCGCAAACCCGCCTTTCGCCACGATGGAAAGAATTGTACCGCCGGCGCCCGGAGGCACCAGCACGCGATGTTGCACCAATTCGGTTTCGGCAACTTCCCCGATGGCCTGGCCGGCCACCACGCGATCGCCGGTTTTCACCAGCGGGGTAAACAGCCATTTTTTGGCGATGTCGAGCGGTTCCACTTTTTCCCCGCGCCGAATCCAGGCGCCGCTGTGAACCTGGATCCCCGGCAGCGGCCGTTGTATGCCGTCATAAATGTTACCGATCAATCCCGGCCCCAGCCACACGGACAATGGCGCGCCGGTGCAGCTCACGGGCGCCCCCGGCTTCAGCATCGTGGTGTCCTCGTAAACCTGAATCGTTGCGTGGTCGCCGGTCAGTCGCACGACTTCGCCAACCAGGCCAAGTTCGCCGACTTGGACCACCTCATACATTTGCGCCCCGGCCATGCCGCTGGCCGTTACCGTCGGTCCGCTGATGCGTGTGACCTTTGAATTCGTCGCCGCCGTCATGCGCCGCCTCCAGTCGAATGGCCCTCCCCAACCAGCGCGGCGCGGAGGGCGATCTGCCGCCGCAATTCCGGCCACAATCGCTCCAGCCGCGACAAAAGCCGATTGTCCCAAATTTGAAATCCATCGGCGGTTTGGATCACCACGCCGGCGTCAGTCATCGTGGCATCGGCCACAACCGCGAGGTTCAGCGGCGAACGCCCAACCTGCCGGGCAGTTTCTCCCGCCAGCCCGGCGCCAAAGGCGGCGGCATCAGCGGCGGGGATTTTCAGGACAAAATCATTACCCGGAAACCGCCGAATTGCTTCGACGGCGAGCGCGATGATCGTTTCGTGGCGGTTTAAATTTGGCGCCCGCAGCCGGCGGCGGATCTCCTCATGAACCGCTTCCAGCAACACCTCAACCCGCGCCCGGCGCAACCGCCCGATTTCAACGGCGACGGTGGCGAGGACCATTTCCTTCCGGCGCGCGGCTTCGCACTGCGCCTGTTCCCGCCGTTCGCGTCGGATGCTTTCCGCCGCCGCCGCCGCGGCGGCGAGAATTTTTCCCGCTTCCGCTGTCGCACGTTGGAGGAGGCCGTCACTTTCCCCTTGGGCGGCGGCGAGAATTTCCGCGCACAGAACTTCGGACGAATTTTGACTGGTCGCGGTCATTTAATTTCCCGGTTCGGGTTCAAGTCGAATGCCGATGGCTTCCTGCACCAACTGCCGCAAGCTCTTGCGTTCCCGGGCAGCGCCTGCCGGGCCGGGAATTTCAAGAATCAGCGGACGTCCCCGCCCGGAGCGGATTTCCTCCACCAGCGGGCGAATGCCGTCGGCGACCGTTTCGGTGAGAATGATGACGCCGCAATCGGGGCGCGCGGCGGCGCGCTCGACCGCCAGGGCGGCTTCCGGAGGAGCGGTGGCGACTTCGCCGGTCACACCGGCCAGCCGGAATCCGCGCACCGTATGCTCATCGGCGATGCAATGGAATTTCATCACTTTTGGAGCAGCAGCCAGATGGCGAAGGCAAAGCCGAGCACCGCCAGCCCTTCGCCCAGCGCCACAAACAACATGGCGCGCGGCAGCAATTCGGGTTTTTCCGCAATGGCGCCCAGGGCCGCCGAACCGATTCGGCCCACGGCATAACCGGCGCCCAGGATGCTCATGCCCACGGCAAAAGCGGCGGCCAGGCTCAAGCCAATGCTCCGGTAGGCCGACGCCGCATCCGCGGCCGTGCCGGCCGGGGCGGCATCCGCGGCCTGCGCCAAGGTGCCCACCAGGAAGGCTCCGGCCAGCGCGGTTCCGATCAATAAAAGAGCGCATTTTTTCATGGCACACCTCCGATTTTGCAGCCGCGGAGCGGCCGCCGGTTGTTTGGCGATGGTTTTCATTTTTCTGGTTTGAATTCAGATTCCAGGAGCAGTTTCAAATTTGACGCGCGCATTTATACAGACCGGGTTTCCGTTTTGGCCGACAGGCAAAACGGCTCAAACGGCTGGCCGTTGCCGGAAAAAAACTTGCCGAAGAATTCATAATATTCCAGACGCAACGCCTGGACGGCAGCAACGATGCCTTCCAAAACGATGGCCACCAGATTGCCAAGGACGATGATCAGCACGCTCAACACGCCGCCGGCGCCGGGCAGATGCCGGACTTGTTGGGCCATCATGAACGCCGCCAGCAGCAGGGCCGAATGGCTCATGGCGTAGGCGGCCAGACGCACAAAACTGATCGTGTTGGAAAAATAGCTCATCAAGCCTTCAAAGACTTCAACCAGCGAGGCCATGAACGAAGCCGACAAACCGCCGGCGGCGGCTGGATGAGCACGGCGTTGCCGCACAAATTCAATCGGTTCCTTGAGCGTCCATCCCAATACGGGGACCAGCAGGAAGAGGATGACGGCGGGTTTCACCAGCCCCATTGACCGGAGGGCGGCGAAGTTCATCAGCAAAGCCAGCGCGCCCCAAAAAAACAACAGGCCCGCCACGCCAAATTTATCCAGGAGACCGCCCAGGAGGTGGCCGCGCCGGAAATAGTTGACGACATTCAAGACCAGACCAATGCTCATCAGCACAATGCCAACGCCGATGGCCGTGGACATGAAACCCAGCGGGTCGCCTTCCAAGGGATCGTGCCAGAGCGCGAATTTTTTCAGCCCCGCCAGCCCAAAGTAACTTCCGTAAATCGCGCCGGAGATGATGCTGGCCGTGCCGCAGAACAGGAGCAGCAGGCCCACGTTGCGCAGTTGCGCCTGGCGGCTGCGCCACCAGATCGCCAGCCCCCCGCAGACTAGCGTCAAGCCGTGTCCGGCGTCGCCAAACATCATGCCGAACATGAAAAGATAACTGACCGCCACGAACACCGTGGGCTCCAATTCGCGATAGGCCGGCAAACCGTAAGCCGTCACCAGCATGGCAAAGGGACGCAGCCAACGGGGATGGCGCAGCAGCACCGGAATGGCTTCCGTTGGCAATTTCTCCGCCGGGGTGGTTTCGAGGACGCAGCGGCCGCGGGTGATTTCCTGAACCCTCTGCTTTAACTCGGGCACGTCGGCGCTAGGAACCCAACCGGTCACCAGCAGTGAACTTTCCGTGCGCGGAAAATTCTGTTCCGCTTCCAACAAGCGCCGTTCGGCGCCCACCGCGGTTTCCATCTGTCTCCAAAGCGGAGAAAACTCGCCCCAGAGCTTTTGCAATTTCGCGTTCAGTTCCTCAAGTTCGGCGGCAGCGGACTTTTGCCCGGCTTGATTTCGTTCCGCCCAGGCAGCGGTGGTTGCGCCGGCGACCACCGGCAGCGTTTGGGGCTGAAACCCGGCCTGCCGCAACGCGCGATCCAAATCGGGCCGGCCCTGGCGGGTGGTCAGGGCCACCAGGATTTGGCGGCCCTCGCGTTCCGCCAGCGGAAGCAACGCCACCGCTCCGCCGGTTTGCAAGGTGGCGAAATTATTTGCCGGCAGCGAGCCCGTGACAAAATGCAGGAAAGAGGATTCGTCCGGCGGATCCAGCGGCAGATCAACTTCGCGGTAATCGGCAACCTGGCCCCCAACCGCCGTCATTTCCTCGAGCCGTTGTTGCAACTGTTGGCGCCGCTGGAGCAGTCCGCCAAACTGTTCCTCGAGCGGTTGGATATTTTTCTCCGCCTGCTCCAAGGACATTTCCGCCGGTTTCAGGGGCGCGTCAGCCGGCGGCAGTTCCAGGGATCGGCTGAGCGTTTCGAGCCGCGCCGAGACGCGTTCCAGCCGCGCCATGTCATCGCTCCGGTTGCGCGGCGACAGCGGCGCGGTGTCGGGACCCGCCGGGGTGCGGGTCAATTGCACGACGCCGGCCTGGCCCAAATGACGCAGCACGGCGCGCGCATCCCGGTCGAGGAGGACGAGGCGCAGGCGCGTCATGGACACCGGTTTAAACATGCGCCGCCTCCCCTTCCGTGCGTGGCAGCAGGCGCGCCCGCGTTTCACGTTCATCAAGGCCCCACCGGAGGCTTTCGGAGAGCGTGATGAGATTCGCGATTTCCATGCGCCGGACGCCAAAATATCCGGCCACGGCGCCGACCCCCATGTGGCTGCGGCGAAACGCGGCGTTGGCCAGGCGCAGGTAGCGCTGCCACGCCAGCGATTCAATGGCTGAAATCTCCAGGGCCGGCTGACCGGCGCCCGTTCGTCCCGCCGCCGGCAAGGCGTCGATGACGATGCCCACGGCGCTTTTCGCCGCCGATAGAATATCGGGGGCGGACAGTAACGCGCTGAACCAATCGCCGCCGGCCCCGTTTTCCGTGACGCGCAACGGCGACAACATTTCCGCCGGCAGGCCAAAATGAAATTTTCCGCGCGTGACGAGCATGAACTCGAACAAATTGATTTCCTGGAAGACCAGCGGACGGACGGTTTCCAATTCACCGCCCGGCAACCGGTTGGTTCGGGTGTGCAATTCCTGAAAGTAGCCGGCGTCCAGGGCCCCTTCGAGCAAAAATGGCTGCGGCTCGCGCTGGCTGGCCAGCGCCGCGCGGAACCGGTTGCGCGGACTGCCGGCCGGCAACCGGCTGGCAAATTGCTCAAGCGATTTTGCCGCCGTCAACGCTGGATCCAGGACGAGGCTCGCCGGCAGCGCCACGAGGCGCGGCAGCAATTTTCCCGGCGGCACCTGATTCAAAAATCCCCGGAGCAGAATTTTGGCGTTCTCCACTTGGAACCGCACGAGCAGCCAGGCGATGAAATCCTGGTCGTCGCCGTCCAAATGTTTCAGGCAGCCCGAGATTTCCGCCGCCAAATCCTGCGCCAGCCGGCGCTGAAAATCCGCGGCGGCGGGAAATTCCGCGCCCGGGAAAAGGGCGCGGCCGAGTTCGGGGACGCTGCGGAGGCGGCATAATTCGTCCAGCCGGCCGGCTTCCGCCAGCCGGCTGCGGCGCGCGTGCAGCCGCGTCGCCAGATAATCGAGATCGTTGGAGGAGGCGCGCGTCATGGAGGTGGGGGGGTGTTCAAAGAACCTCCGCAAACGCAACGCAAGGCGCCTGCCACCGCCTGCCGGGCCGTGGTCTCGTCCAGGCAGATGCTGGTTTCGACTTCGGCGGCGGCATGCGCGAGCCGCTCCGCCTTTTCGCGCGCGGCCTCCGCGGCGGCGGCCGCCAGAATTTTTTCAGCTTCCAGCTTGGCCTCGCGGCCCGCTTGTTCAGTCAGCTCGCGGGCCTGCCCGCGGGCCTGGGTCACCAGCCGCTCGGCTTCGGCCCGGGCCGCTTGCGCCAGTTGCTTCGCCTCGCTCTCGGTCGCGATCACTTTTTGGATGACTTCCCTCATAATCCGTTTCCTGCCAGTCGCGCCCTTTGCCCTTACTTCACTTTTGCCGCCGATTCCAGTTTCAACCAGTTGAGAACGGCGTCAGCGATCAGCTTCGCCGTGTCGTCGTAGGAAATCCGATCGGTGTTGACGATGAGGTGGTAAATTTGGGGATCCTCAATGTCCTGACCGAAGTAATCCTTGAGGTAAAGCCGTTTGGCATCGTCCTGCGATTTGATGTAGGCGATCGCGGCGTGCCGGTCAAAATCATAAATTTCCTCCACCTGCTCGATCCGGTTTTCCAGGGAACCAACCAGCCGCACGTGAAACACATTGGGAAGCTTGGCGGTGATGACATTGGCTCCGCGCCCGACCAGGATTACGTAGCCGCCTTCGGCCAGTTGCCAGATGGTTTCAATCGTTTGTTCAACGATGCTGGCCGCGTTGGGTTGCTTGCTTTTGCGGAGCCTGGCCATAAACTCACTCAACCGGGATTTGCTGGATTCAGGAAGCAACTCCGCCAGCCGCGCGGACATCAAATGATCTTCCAGCACTTTCTTGATGAGGTTTTGGTCGAAGATGGTCCAGCGGCATCCATAAGGCGCATGGGGCTGCAAATACTCGGCGAGTTTGGAGGCCACGGTGCGTCCGCCGGAACCGCACAGGCGCGAAATGGTGATGGCTGGCCGGGCTGACGGCGGATCGGGGCCTTCCACGTTCCGCCGTCGTTTGATGTGGAGCAGGCATTCTTCCAGATTAATATTCTTCCACATTATTGAACTTATAGCCCTTGGCGCTAATTTGGATAGATGAAAATAATTGTTATTTGAATGGCAAAATACAGTTATCCTGACAATGCAAATGGGACAAGGTCTTCAGCACCGGACCATCCCCATCAGTCAATCCTCCATCGGTCGTGGCTCCTCTGATTTGCAAACCGGCGCGGCCAACGGAGGCGGCGCTTCCGAACCGGTGCCATCCGCCATCTGCCAGCCTGGCTTATATCCGTGTCGATTCGCGGTTAAAATCCTTCCTGCCCAGTTCGTGGAAATTTGTGAAATTGGTGTCTTCCCGTCGGATTTCGTCTGGCCAGCCTGCGGCCGTCATCCGTGTG
>CAYTJG010000247.1:0-9859 GCA_964437865.1 uncultured Bifidobacteriaceae bacterium
CATTTTAGATGTCGCCGCGACATCTCCCTTGGTCGGGGGATCGGTTATATTGGCGGGGATGCGGACAATACCGATATCGAGGTTGGTGGGTGGCGCGACGAGCGGTCTCGCGGTGTGGGCCAGGCGGCGCGGGGGGGAAGCGGTGGTGGCGCGCGAAGGCCGCCGTGCCTGGGAGGGGTGCTCTGCAAATGTCGAATGTCGAGATGTGACCCCAAAAAGGCCGGCGGGGGGCGAGGGGAAGCAGTGGCGGCGAGCGAAGGCCGTTCCGGCCCGGGTTGGAAGCTCCCTGGATTGATCGGGGGGCACGCACCAATCAAAAAAGGCCGTAAAACACAAAGAAACACATAAAAACACAATATTAAAAAATTAGGAACAGCCGAAAAAGTTCTGAAAGCTGTGGGCCACCGTTCCCAAATGTCATCGGGGGATGGGGGGGGCACAGGCTTGCTCCCGGGAATTTGAAACGGGCGACTGGAAAGTCGCCTTTACCCGCCGACAAGAATGTCGGCACCACGACGAAGCGCCCGGCGGAACGCAGGCCTTTTAGATGCTGTTTTCCCTCCCACTCCCGGGCCGGCCGGTTACGCGCTTACAGCGCTTGCTTCGCAATTGGACGCGGGTTCCCGGGGCGGCGCTCACCCGGTTCGCTCTGCCCCGGGCTTTCTTGTGGCGCGCTTTCAGCGCCAACGGCATTCAGTCTTGGTGCATGGATGACTTGGCAGCGGGGACAGCATCCGCCATCCTTGGGGCGGCAAATAACCACCCTATGAACAAGCTCTTGTTGATCCTGGCAACCATGACGCTGGCGGCGGGCGCGGGGCGCGCACAATTGGCGGGCACGCCGGAACTGGTTGCGCCGGGCGTTTGGCGCGTGACCATCGGAACGCCGGAAAAAATCACGCCCGTCAACACGCGCCAGGTTTCGCCGCTCACCAACGCGCTGGCCGCTTTGCCGGCGGTGACGGATTGTCCGCTGGCGGTCAGCGGCTCGGTCTCGGGCCGCGGCTGCCGGGTGCACCTCCCGCTGGCGGACGACGAAATGATTTACGGGCTGGGGCTCCAATTCAAATCCTTTGAGCAACGGGGTCGAAAGAAGACGTTGCGCGTGAATGCCGATCCCATTACCGACGCCGGCGATTCGCACGCGCCCGTTCCGTTCTACGTGACGACGCGGGGCTATGGCGTGTTCCTGGACACGGCGCGCTACGCCACGTTTTATTGTGGCAGCACCCATCTGCAACCCGCCGCCGCGGAGGCTGCCGGGTCGTCCGCCGCGACCGAGGTGGAGGTCCCCGAGGCGCAGGGGGTGGATGTGTATGTGTTTGCGGGGCCATCCCTGCGCGAGGCCGTGCAACGCTACAATCTCTTCGCCGGCGGCGGGGCGCTGCCGCCGCGCTGGGGCCTGGGCTTCTGGTATCGCTGCGATGCCGGTTTTGCGCAGACCAATGTCCTGGCCATGGCGGCTGATCTGCGGGCCGAACATATTCCCTGCGATGTGCTGGGCTTGGAGCCGGGCTGGCAAAGCCATGCCTATTCCTGTTCATTCGCCTGGAGCACGAAATTTCCCGATCCGCGTGACCTTATTGCGCAGCTCCGGCGGCAGCATTACCACGTGAACCTCTGGGAACACGCCTTTACGCATCCGTCCTCGCCCCTCTACCAGCCGTTGCAGGCGCACGCGGGTGATCACGAAGTCTGGGGCGGCCTGGTGCCGGATTTTCTGGGGGCCGAGGCGCGGAATCTTTTTGCGGATTATCACGCGCGTGAATTCGTGGCGCTCGGCGTGAGCGGTTTCAAATTGGATGAGTGCGACAACTCGGATTACACCGGCAGTTGGTCTTTCCCGGAGTTGAGCCGGTTCCCGTCCGGAGCGGATGGCGAGCAGATGCACAGCTTGTTTGGCCTGCATTACCAGAACGCCGTCGAACAGGCCTTTGCCCAACACCAGCAGCGCACCTACGGCTTGGTGCGCTCGTCCGGCGCCCTGGCGTCGGCGTCGCCGTACGTGCTGTACAGCGATTTGTACAATCACGCGCAATTCATTCATGCCGTGCCGCAGGCGGGATTTTGCGGGTTGCTGTGGGCGCCCGAAGTCCGGGAGGCGGCCAATCCCGCGGAGTTGGTGCGCCGGCTGCAATCAGCCGTCTTTTCGCCGCTGGCCATGGTCAACGCCTGGTATCTGAAAAATCCGCCGTGGAAACAAGTGGATCGCGCGGCCAACAACGCCGGACAATTCTCGCCCGCGGCGGGCCAGGTGACGGCGCAGTGCCGGGCCGTCATCGAATTGCGGATGGGGCTCCTGCCGTATCTTCACGCCGCCTTTGTCCGTTATCATCAGGAAGGATTGCCGCCCCTGCGCGCCGTGGTGATGGATTATCCCGATGACCCGGCGACGCGCGCGCTCGATGACGAGTATCTGATGGGCGACAGTCTGCTGGTGGCGCCCGTGGCGGTGACCGATGCGGTTCCGGCCACCGACCAACCGGTGCAGCGGACGGTGTATCTGCCCGCCGGCGACTGGCAGGATTTTTGGACGGGCCAGCATTATCCGGGACACCAGCATATGACGGTCACCGTGGCCCTGGACCGCGTGCCGGTGTTTGTGAAGTCCGGCGCCATTCTGCCGCTGGCGCAGCCCACGCTGAGCACGGAGGAGGCGGACAGTTGGAAGCTGACGGCCGTCGTGTATGGCGAGGGGAACCAGCCGGCCACGCTGTTTGAGGACGACGGCGCTTGGGAGCCGCAATTGACCAAGGTGCAACTGGCTTGGGACGCGGCCGCCAAGTCCGGCCGGCTCACGCGCATGGGCTCCGCCCCGGCCAATGCCTACACCGTGACGGAATGGAAGGCCATGCCCTGAGCCGAAGCATTTTGACTTCCGCCGGGCGGCTGCAGTTGCTACAACTCAGGCATGGCTCAACTCAAAATCGGTTTTCTCGGCGCGGGCAAAATGGCCAACGCGCTGGCCAAAGGTTTTCTCAACGCCGGACTGGTGAAGAAGAATGAACTGTTCGCCGCCGACCCGGTGGCCGCCGCCCGGGAACATTTTGCGGCGGAGACCGGCGCCAAGACCTTCACCGCCAACTTGGAAGTGGTGCAAGCGGCCACGGTGCTGGTGCTGGCCACCAAGCCCGACCAGGTGCCCGCAGCCCTGGCCGAGATTGCCCCTGCTTTCAGCAAGGACAAGCTCCTGATTTCCATCGCCGGCGGGGTGACCCTGGCCAAGTTGGAAGGCGCGTTGCCCGCCGGTGCGCGCATTGTGCGCGTGATGCCCAACACCCCCGCGCTGGTCGGCGCCGGCGCCGCTGGGTTCGCTCCCGGCAAGCACGCCACGCCCGCCGATGGCGAGCTGGCCCAAAAACTCCTGTCTGCCGTGGGCCTGGCCGTGCCGGTGAAAGAAGCGCTGCTCGATGCCGTGACCGGCCTCAGCGGCAGCGGCCCGGCGTTTGTGTATCAATTTATCGAGGCCCTGAGTGACGGCGGCGTGGCGTCCGGCCTGCCGCGCGACGTGGCCACCCGGCTGGCGGCCCAGACGGTTTTGGGCAGCGCGCGGATGGTCCTGGAAACCGGTCTGCATCCCGGCGTACTGAAGGATCAGGTGACCAGCCCCGGCGGCACCACCATCGAAGGAGTGCATGAATTGGAAAAAGGGGGCCTCCGCGCCGCGGTGATCAGCGCCGTCCGCGCGGCCGCGGACAAATCCCGAAAACTCGGGCAGGCTTGATTCACAGGCAGATTGTGGTTTAATGTGCGGCATCAGTCGTTCATGGCCGCCACATCGTCCATTTTTTCAAAACCCAACGGCCGCATCGCTGCGGTTGCGCTGTTCATTCTGGTTTGCGATCAGGTTTCCAAATGGTTTGTCCTGCGGGACATTTTTCCGGGGGACGAGCTCCCGGTGATTCCGGGCTTTTTCAACCTCACGGACCGGTCCAACACCGGCGCGGCGTGGAGCATGTTCACCGGCAACAACGCCGTGCTGGCCACCGTGGCGCTGGCGGCGCTGGTGGTGCTATACCTGACCCGGCATCATTTCAGCGCCCATCGGCTCGCGGGCCAGTTCGCCTTTGGACTGATTTTCGGCGGCATCACCGGCAACCTCACGGACCGGCTGCTGCCCGGGCGCCACGCGGTGGTGGATTTTTTGCACTTTTACATGGCCCGCCGCGGCACCAACGATATATTTGATTTTCCGGCCTTCAATGTGGCCGATTCCGCCATTTGCACCGGCGTTGCGCTCATTTTCATCCTGAACTGGCAGGATGAACCCAAGCCGGTGACGGCATCCAAGTAGCCAGGGGCGGGCGCGTCGGTCGGAAGACGTTCCTCGCCCGGCAGTTATTTTGACGTATCACGCCCCATGTCTGAACCAACCGAAAAACTTGTGATCGAGCAGTCCGTGCCCGGTGGCCGGCTCGATATTTTCTTGCGCGATAAATTTCCGGCGATGTCGCGCGGCATCCTGCAGCGGCTCATCGAGCAGGGCGAAATTCGCGTGAACGGAAAGGCTGTGAAACCCACCCATGCGCCCCGGGCCGGCGAAGTGGTGGAACTGCATTGGCCGGAAGCCCGGCCGTCCGAGACGCTGGCGGAGGATATTCCGCTGAACATCCTGTTCGAGGACGATTCGCTGCTGGTGATCAACAAGCCGCCGGGGCTGGTGGTGCATCCCGCCGCCGGCCATGAGGAACACACGCTGGTCAACGCGCTACTCCACCATTGTGGCGATTCGTTGAGCGGCATCGGCGGCGTGGCCCGGCCGGGGATCGTGCACCGGCTGGACAAGGATACCAGTGGCTGCCTGGTGGTGGCCAAGAACGACGAGACGCACGTGGGGCTTTCCCGCCAGTTCGAGGGGCGCACCGTGGAAAAACTGTACGAAGCCATCGTCCTGGGCGAGGTGGAGCAGGACCAGGGCGAGATTCGCGCCTCGATTGCGCGGCATCCCACCCACCGCAAGCGCATGGCGGTGCGCGAGGACCAGGAGAGCCGCTTTGCGCACACGAGCTACCGGGTGTTGGAACGGCTGGTGCGCTCCACCCATGTGGAGGCCGCCATTCACACCGGCCGCACGCACCAGATTCGCGTGCATTTCCAGTTTATTGGCCATCCCGTCCTGGGCGACACCACCTATGGCGAAAAGGCCAACAAGCGGTTCGCCGACGTCACCGGCTATGAGGCGCCGCGGGTGCTTTTGCACGCCCGCAAGCTGGCCTTTGTGCATCCCATCACCGGGAAGGAGATGAAATTCATCGCGCCGCTGCCAGATGATTTCAAGGCTGCGTTGAGTTCGTTGCGCGTGTGAGGGCTGGCCGGTGGCGGCCAAAAGACTGCGCACGAAACCGTTGTCGGACCAGGCTCCGACGTTTCGGAGAGCGCGGCGGTCAACCGCGGCGTGATCAAGAATTTCCGCAGTCTCACCCCCCGCCAGCGAGTCGCGTAAGCCTCGAAAACATCTGCCGATGCCGCGCCACGAAGCGATAGGCCCATTCACTCAGGCGAGCAAAGGCTGGGGAGGTCTCGTACTGGTGGATCAGCCAGCGCTGGCGTGGGTTATGGGCCAGGGAGCGGAAGACCGCCTCTGCGCCAGAGAACACCGCACCATCGGGGGCGATGAGTTGGATGGCGGCGGCGTATTGCGTGGGAGGAATCTCAGGAAACTGTTTCGCCAATCGAGCATCCTGGGCGGGCAGATAGTCCACGGCGTCAACGGTCAAGCGTTGCCAGCGCCGGATCCATCGACGGCAAAACTCGCAGTCGCCGTCAAAGACCAGCAACGGTTTTGGGGGTGGTTGCGCCACGCGGAAACTGCCTCGCATAGGCCATCATTATCCCCAAAATCGGCGGGGCGCACGCAAATAAGCTGAATCAACCAGTTGCGCTTCATCCCGGCTATTTCCTGCCGATCTTGATAGGTGAACTTAAGCATGATTGACGAATTAAGCCCGAAAGCCGAGTTCGGTATCGGCCGCATTTTGTGGTTTTAGCTTTAAGTTGGGCTCTGTTTTTTCCAGCCCAGAGGCAAGTATTGCCCGCCATTCTTGACGCCGGACCGGCCGGCAGCCTAAATTTATGCTAGCCAAGGTGTGGAATGCTGTTTGCTGTTACGCCAATTCGCGCGATGAGTTCCTCCACTAATGCATATAGGCGGACGAAGTATGCGGTCCTTGCTTCATTCTTGAGCATCTGCCTGTCTGCTTTTGGGGCAGAAGCGGATCGTACCGTTTTATCCGGTCATGTGCCGGCCGTGGTGGCCAAACTGGCGCCGGTGGAGGAATTGCCGGCCACCAACCAACTTTCACTTGCCCTCGGTCTGCCGTTGCGGCATCCGGCCGAACTGCATGAATTGCTCGGTCAGATCTATGATCCGGCCAGCACCAATTTCCACAAGTTCCTCGATCCAATCGAGTTTGCCGATCGGTTTGGTCCCACTGAAGAGGATTACCGGGCGGTACGCCGGTTTGCGGAGAGTAAGGGGCTCACTGTGGTGGGGACGCATTCTAACCGGATGGTGATGGAGGTCAGTGGTTCGGTCGCGGGCGTGGAGCAGGCGTTTAGTGTTTCCTTGCATCGCTACCGTCATCCAGTCGAGCCGCGCTATTTCTATGCTCCTGATACCGAGCCGTCGGTGCCCACGAATGTGCCGGTGGCGGACCTTTGGGGATTGACCGATTATGGGCGGCCGACGCCTTTGATACGCCGGGCGCTCTCTGTGACCAATTCGCCGCTCAACTATAACGGTTCCGGTTCCAGCGGAGCCTATTTGGGACGTGATTATCGCAACGCCTACGCGCCCGGCACCACGCTGGTGGGCTCCGGCCAGGTGGCGGCCGTAGTGGAGCTAGACGGCTATTTCGCGAACGATATCACCAATTACGAATACAAGTGCGGATATACCAACGTGCCCCTGACCAACATCCTGCTGAGCGTTTCGGGAACACCCGGCTATAGCGGGGTGGCCAATGCCGTGGCGGAGGTGTCGCTGGACATTGAATTGCAAATCGCGATGGCGCCGGGTTTGTCCCGCCTGATCGTCTACGAGGGCGACAATCCGTACACCGTCTTCAGCCGGATCGCCAGTGACAACACCGCCAAGCAGATCAGCAGTTCGTGGTCCTGGACCGGGGTGGGGTTCACGACCGAATGGTTGGGCTACGCCGGCACCACCTTGGACGCCCTCTTGAGCGAGATGGCGGCGCAAGGGCAAAGTTTTTTTCAGGCTTCTGGCGATTCCGATGCGGATACCGGCAGCCAATCGGTGAGTGCCAGCAACGGTCCGATTCCCGTGGACAGCATCTATCTCACGAGTGTCGGTGGCACAAGTCTGACCATGAGCGGCACCGGTTCCGCCTGGTCGTCCGAGGCGGTTTGGAACTGGGGCAGCAACGAGGGCTCCAGCGGCGGCATCAGTTCCAATTATGCGATTCCCACCTGGCAAACCAGTGTCAGCATGTCGGCCAACGGCGGTTCGACCGCTTACCGGAATTTTCCCGATGTGGCGCTGACGGCGGACGCGGTGGAAGTGGTGTATAGCAACGGGATCACTGCCATTTTTGGCGGCACCAGTTGCGCCGCTCCTTTGTGGGCGGGCTTTACCGCCCTGGTGAATCAGCAAGCGACGGCCTATGGCCGGACGAATGTCGGCTTCCTGAATCCGGCGCTATACGCCATTGCTGCGAGCACCAATTACACCAACTGCTTCCACGATATTACTTCCGGCAACAACATCGGCACCCATACGGCCGGGCTCTATTACGCGGTGGCCGGCTATGACCTGGCCACGGGCCTGGGCACGCCCAATGGCACCAATCTGATCAACGCCCTCGCCCCGCCTACGGCGCCGTACTTCACTGGTCAACCCACGAGCCAATCGGTGACCAATGGGGCAACGGTTGTTTTCAGCGCCACCGCCGGCGGTCAGTCGCCGCTGAGCTACCGCTGGCTCTTGAACGGCACTAACCTGGCGGCGGGCGGCGACGTTTCGGGTGCCGGGAGCAACACGCTCACGCTCACCGCCGTCACCGCCACCAACGCCGGCAGTTACAAGCTGGTGGTCACCAACACCTATGGTGCGGTCACGAGCAGTGTGGCCACGCTCACGGTCACCTTCCCGCCGTCGTTTACCGCCGAGCCAACGAATGAATCCGTCGTGGCCGGCGGCTCGGCTGAATTCACGGCCACCGTTATCGGCGGCTCGCCCCTGGCTTTCCAATGGCGGCAGAACGGCACCAACCTGGTGGCTGGCGGTAGTATTTCCGGCGCCACCACCAACACGCTCACGTTCACTTCTGTGGCGTCCACCAACGCCGGCAATTACACGCTTGTGGCCACCAACGTCTATGGTGCGGCCACCAGCAGCGTGGCCGTCCTGACCGTGCTGGTGCCGGCAGCCATCACGGTGGCGCCGGTCGCCCAGACCATTCAGTGTGGCAGCAATGCCAGTTTCACCGTCACCGCCACCGGCACGTCCCCATTGCTGTATCAATGGAGCGTGGATGGCTCGGCGGTGGCTGGCGCCACCAACGCCAGCCTGGCGCTGGCGGACGTGCACTTGCCCAGCCATACCGTGGCCATCGTGGTGACCAATCTCTACGGCAACGCCACAAGTTCCGTGGTCTTGACCGTGCAAGATACGCTGCCGCCATCCATCATGCTCCTCAGCACCAATCCATACTATGTGGAACTGGGCAACAGTTACGTGGAGCCCGGCGCCACCGCGTATGACCTTTGCGCCGGGACCGTATCGGTCAGTGTGGGTGGCTCGGTCAATACTGCGGCCGTGAGCACCAACACGGTCACGTACACCGCCAGCGACGGCAACGGCAACATTGCCACCGCCACGCGCACGGTGATCGTGCGTGATACCACGCTGCCAACCATCGCGTGGAGCTTCACGAATCTGGTGCTGACGGCTAATTCCAACTGCGAAGCCGTCATGCCGAATGTGACGGGCACCAATTATATTATCGCCACCGATGCGTCCGGCACCTTGACCATCACGCAGACCCCCACCAACAACGCCCCCCTGCCGCTGGGGACCAACCTCGTCGTCATCACCGTGGCCGATGCCTCGGGCAACAAATCGTATTCCACCAATAACGCGGTGGTGCAGGATGTCACGCCGCCGACGATTACGCTCAACGGAGCCAGTCCGCTCATGACTGAATTTGGCGCCACCTTTATCGATCCGGGCGTGACGGCCAGCGATACGTGTTCAGGCATCGCGCTGTTGATGACCAATGGCACGGTCAACGTGAGCGTGGTCGGCACCAATTTGCTGACTTATATTGCCGTGGATGGCAGCGGCAACACCAACAGCGTCACCCGCACGGTGATTGTGCAGGACACCACGCCGCCGACCATCCTGTGGAGCTTCACAAACGTGGTGTTGGCGGCGAATTCCAATTGCGAAGCCAGCATGCCAAATGTGACCGGGACCAACGGCATTCTGGCGACGGATCTGTCCGGCGTGGCAACCGTTGTGCAGACGCCGACCAACGGTGCGATTTTGCCCTTGGGCACCAACGTGGTGGTCATCACGGTGGCGGATCCGTATGGCAACACGGCGTACTCGACCAATCAAGCGGTGGTGCAGGACCAAACGCCGCCGGTCATCACGCTGAATGGGTCGAATCCGTACTACGTCCAATTCGGCGCCACGTATACGGATCCGGGCGTGACGGCCAGCGATACGTGTTCGGGCGTCGCGCTGCTGACGACCAATGGCACGGTCAACCTGAGCGCGGTCGGCACCAACGTGCTGACCTACGATGCCGTGGACGGCAGCGGCAACACCAACAGCGCCACCCGCACGGTGATTGTGCAGGACACCACGCCGCCGACCATCCTGTGGAGCTTC
>CAYTJG010000248.1:0-9841 GCA_964437865.1 uncultured Bifidobacteriaceae bacterium
GTGGGATTTTCCCCCCAACAGTTCGAACGAATGAAGGCACGCCTGGATGGCAAGGCATCCGGCCGCGCCGCGCTGCCGTCACCCGAGACGCGCCGCCCGGGGTCCGCGGGACGCCTCATTCTGGGCATCGATCCCTCCTTGCGCGGGACCGGCTACGGCATCATTCGCGCGAACCGGACGCAACCGGAGGCGCTGCTCCACGGCACCATTGTCTGCCCGGGCACCTGGGATCGGTCCCGCTGCCTGGCCAAGATCGCCCAGACGCTCCGGGATCTGTTGCGCGAGCATCAGCCGGAGGTTTGTGTGGTGGAAGGCTTGTTTTTCGCGCAGAATCTGAAGACCGCCATTATCATGGGCGAGGCGCGCGGCGCGGCCCTGGCCACGGTGGCGGAAAGCGGCCTGGAGATCTTTGAACTGGCCACGCGCAAAGTGAAGCTGGCCATCGTGGGTTACGGCGCGGCCCAAAAAATCGCCGTGGCCAAGATGGTTCAGCGCATGCTCCGCCTGCCGGAGTTGCCGGCGCCCGACGCCGCGGATGCGCTGGCCCTGGCCCTGGCGTTCGCCCAGGAACAGGGGCGGTTCGGTCTCGCCACCCGGCAGCGTATCTGACGTGCCCATATGAATATTTTCCCACCCCCAGCGCCCACGCCGGCCCCAATCGGAGCCCGCCACCACGCGGCTGGCTTGACTGCTTTCCCTGAACCATGATCACGTTTCTCAAAGGCCAACTGGTGGAATCCCTGCCCACACAGGTGGTGGTGGAGGTGAACGGGGTCGGCTACGAAGTGCTGATCCCGCTGTCCTCCTTCGGCAAGCTGCCCTCGCCCGGCCAGCCGGTGACGCTGCTCACCCAGCTCATCGTGCGCGAGGACGCGCACATCCTGTACGGCTTCATGTCCGCGGCGGAACGCGAGTTGTTCCGCCTGCTCATCAATAGCGTCAGCGGCATCGGTCCCAAGACCGCGCTGAACATCCTCAGCGGCATGAACGTCGTGGCCTTTCGCGGCGCCGTGGCCAAAAGCGATGTCAAGGCGCTGTCCCAGATTTCCGGGGTGGGCAGGAAGACCGCGGAGCGCATCGTGGTGGAATTGCGGGACAAGGTCGGCGCCGCCGGCGCGTTGGAGGCCGCCAGCGCCAAACACGCGCTTTCCCCGGACGACCAAAAAATCAACGACGCCACGCTGGCGCTCATGGCACTGGGCTTCAAGCAGGAGGAGGCGCATGCAGCCGTGCGCGCCGCCCAAGCCGTGCTGGGCCCGGGCGCCACGGTGGAACAAATCGTGCGCGCGTGCCTGAAAAAGGGTTGAGATGTCCACCCCACCTTCACAGAAACCTTCGGTGGGCCGGCCGCGCGCCCGGTCCGGCGCCGTGGTCATTCCCCACCAGCCCACCTGGTACCACCGCGTGATTGCCTGGCTGATTTTTGCGGTCATTCGTTCGGTCGCCTTCACCTTGCGGTATCGCTGGGTCAACCGCACGGAGCTGTTCAACGGCGAGCCGCCCGGGCCGGCCATCTATTGCGTGTGGCACAACCGGCTGGCCCTCTGCCTGGTGGCCTACCGGAGCTACGCCCGCAAGCGCGTCCATACCGCCGGCATTGCCGCCCTGGTCAGCGCCAGCAAGGACGGCGCGTTTCTCACCGGCATCCTCGAATGTTTCGGCGTACAGCCGGTGCGCGGCTCCTCCTCCCGGCGCGGCGCCCAGGCCATGCTGGAACTCACCACCTGGGCCGAACGCGGCTACGACCTGGCCATCACCCCCGACGGTCCCCGCGGACCGTGTTACGTGGTCCAGAACGGCATCATGTCCCTCGCCCAGTTGACCGGCCTGCCCATCATCCCCTTCGCGTACAATCTCGATTGGAAAATTCGCGTGAAAAGCTGGGACCGCTTCCTGATCCCGCTGCCGTTTTCCCGCTGCGAAATGAATTTCGGCCAACCCATCCGCGTGCCGCGCGAAGCGACCGACGCGGAACGCGAGGTCTTGCGCCAGCGACTGGAAGCGTCCTTGCGCGCCATGTCGCGCGACTGAATGTCATGATCGCCCGCGTCAGTCTGGAAATCGCGCTCCGGCGCGAATTTGACTACGCCATTCCGCCCGCCCTCGCCGGCCAGGTGGATGTGGGCAGCCGCGTGCAAGTGCCGTTCGGCCCCCGCAAGATTCTCGGCGTGGTCACCGCCGTGGCCGAGGAATCCGGCCAGACCAACCTCAAGCCCATCCTCAAAATCATCGGCACCCAGACGCTGGTGACGCCCAAGGTGCTCCGGCTGGCGCGCTGGATCGGCGAATATTATTGCTGCGCGCCTGAGATCGCATTGAAAGCGGTCTTGCCGGAGGCGGTGCGCAGCGAGGACGCCGCCTGGCGCGAGCGCCTGTTTGTGCGGCCGCTGCCCTTCACCGGTGAACTTCCCAAGCTCCCCAAGCGGCAGCTCGCGGTCTGGCAGATTCTGGAAGAGCGCCGGGAAATCCTGCTGGCGGAATTGATCGAGCTGGCGCAAACCACGGCCGCCACCGTCCGCCGCCTCGAGGACCGCGGCCTGGTGGAAATCACGTCGGAGGTTGCCGAGCGCGACCCGTACGCCAACGAGCAGATCCTCGCCTCCCAACCGCTGGTGCTGAACCCCGAACAGGCCGCCGCCCTCGCCCAAATCACCCGCGCCATGGATGCTCCGGACGCCACCAACGCACCACCAACGCCCGGAGCCGAACCCGCCCCGGTTCCGGCGGCGCCCCCGGAGATCGCCGCGGCCAGCCGGCTCCCGTCACAAACCTTTCTGCTCTTCGGCGTCACCGGCAGCGGCAAGACGGAAGTGTATCTGCAAGCCATTGCCCACGCCCTCGAAAAGGGCCAGGGCGCCATCGTGCTGGTGCCGGAAATCTCGCTCACGCCGCAAACCGTCGAACGGTTCAAGGCCCGGTTCAGCACCGGCAAATTGCAAACACTGGTGGCGGTGCTGCACTCGCATTTGAGTGCCGGTGAGCGGCACGATGAATGGCACAAGATCCGCCAGGGCCGGGCGCGGATTGTCATTGGCGCGCGCTCGGCGATCTTTGCCCCGGTGGAACCGCTCGGCCTCATCATCGTGGACGAGGAGCACGAGCACACCTACAAACAGGAGGAAGCGCCACGCTACCACGCCCGCGACGTGGCGGTGATGCGCGGCCAGATGGAAAACGCGGTGGTGGTGCTCGGTTCGGCCACGCCATCCATGGAAAGTTATTACAATTGCCGGCGCGGCAAATTTGCCCTGCTGGAATTGACCCAGCGGGTGGATGACCAAAAGATGCCGCACGTGCGCGTGGTGGATATGCGCCAGACGCGGCGCGATGGCAAGGGGCCGCCGATCTTTTCGCCGCAGTTGAAGGAGGCCATCACCCAGCGCCTGGAACGCAAGGAACAGACGATTCTGTTTCTGAACCGGCGCGGTTATTCCTCATCGCTGGTCTGTGAACGCTGCGGCCACGTTTGCGGCTGCCCGAATTGTGCCCTGGCGCTCACGTATCATCGGCCCGAGCAGGTGCTGCGCTGCCACATTTGCGGGTACAGCGAGCAGGTGCCGCGCGTGTGCCCCAACGAAAAATGCCGGCATCCGGGCATCCGCTATTCAGGTCTGGGCACGCAAAAGGTCGAGGATATCCTCGGCAAACTCTTTCCGCAGGCCCGCGTCCGGCGCATGGACGCCGACGTCATGAAGCGCAAGGAGGATTACCGCCGCGTGCTCGGGGAATTCCGCGTCGGCAAGATCGACATCCTGGTGGGCACCCAGATGATTGCCAAGGGACTGCATTTTCCCAACGTGACCCTGGTGGGAATCATTTATGCGGACATGGCCTTGCACCAGCCGGATTTCCGGGCGGGGGAACGCACGTTTCAACTGCTCACCCAGGTGGCCGGCCGCGCCGGCCGCGGCGACATTGAGGGCGAGGTGTTTGTGCAGGCGTTCACGCCGTTTCATCCCGCCATCCAGTTCGCGCGGCGACACGATTTCGTGGGCTTTTACGAACAGGAACTCGAGTTTCGCGAACAACTGAAATATCCTCCGACCGGCCGGGTGGCGTTGCTCACGCTCAAGGGGCGCAACGAGGACAAGGTGAAATTCTCCGCCGAACACGTGCGCCGCCTGGTGGAAACCCGGGTGCAGGCCCTGAAGGCCAAGCCGGACGGGGAAAGCCCGGCACCGGAGGCCACGCGCAGCTTTTCGGATCTGCTCCTGGTCGGCCCGGCGCCCGCGCCGCTGCCCCGCGCGGAAAACCTTTACCGCTACCACATCATGCTGCGCACCCGCGCCATGAGCCGGCTTAGCCAACTGCTGGCCCAAGTCACCCTCGGCCTCACCTTGCCGGACGATGTCACCCTGGCCGTCGACATCGACCCCGTTGACTTGGGCTAAATTCGCCGGCCATGGCGCAGACCAGCGGTCCTATTGTCGTTCGTATTCGCCCTTGCCCAGGCGTTTGTAAACCTGGAAGCCGGCTTTCTTGGCGTCGGTCACCGACAACGGTTTCAATTTATGCGGCGTGCTGAAACCGGAAAAAATCTTGCGCACCGGTTTCTTGCAAGCCGGGCACTTCTCCAATGGCGGGGCGGACAACGGACGATTCAGGGTGAAGTGTCCGCCGCAAACCTTGCATTCACCCTCGACCAATTCATATTCGTAAAGCGGCATGAAACCATTGTAAGTCCAAGGACAGGACGTTTCAAGCCGGGTTATAGAGTCGCCGCGCTGCCGCGCCCCCGGTCCGCGCCCGTCTCGGGCGCTGAGATGCGATTTTGAGCCAACCGTCACCCAGCCGTACCCCCCGCAACGAACGGCCGCTCCATCACGCCCCGCTCAATTGGCCAACGGCCGCAACGCCCGCATGTTTCAGCGGCCGAGACGGCCGCGGACCAGCCGCAGCTCGACCAGCGGGGCGGCCGTAAAGCGCGCCAGCGTCCTGGAGTGCGCCCGGCCCTCCGGCGCTGTGGTCCAAGGCGACTCTTGCCAAGCAACCGGCCAGTAAATATTACCCGTACGCGCCTCTGAGCGAGCGTCTCACGGCTCGCGCAAACAGGCGGTCCGAGCGAACGAGCCATGGTTGCTTCGATTGACAAATCCAGCCGTGTGCCAAAACGGTGGAGGGCCACCGTACTCCGAAGACGCTGGCGCGTTCACCCTGCGCCTCGCAATTGCGAAGGACCCCGGTCCGCGCCCGTCTCGGGCGCTGAGATGCGATTTTGGACAAACCGTCACCCAGCCGTACCCCCCGCAACGAACGGCCGCTCCACCACGCCCCGCTCAATTGGCCAACGGCCGCAACACTCGCACGCCTCAGCGGCCGAGACGGCCGCGGACCAACCGTGCCCCCAATTGCGTCAGGCCGATTTGGTTTTCCCGGCGGTGCGCCATTCTTCCAGCTTGGCCCGCGCCATGGACACATGCTCGGCGGTAAAGGCGGGTTGTTGTTCCAGCCGGCCGATGATTTTTTGCGCCCGCACCGGATCGTGGCAATGCACCGCATAGACCTCCGCCAATTTCAACTGCAGCTTCCAGTCCATCGGCTGGGTCTTGATCTGCGCCTCCAGCAGCTCCACGGCCGAACCAAGGCTGCCGACCGCCAGCAATTGATCGATGACCTCCGGGTCAAACGGAGCCGGTTGGTCCCCGGCGCGGCGTTCCAGAGCGGTGGCGTTCACTTCGGCGGACGCGGTTGCAGCCGCCACCGACCCCCTGGCACTGCGCTGGCCCAAGGTGCTCCATTCCGGAATGGAGCGGCGGGCAAACTCCACATGGTCATCCGTCACGTGCGGTTGTTTCGCGAATTCGCGCAATACCGCGTGGGCCCGCTCCGGCTGCCGAAAATTTTGTGCGTACAAGCGCATGAGCATCAGGGCCGCCCCGTCATCAGCCGGATTCTTCTTCAGCAGGGATTGCAGCAACGCCTCCGCCTCCGGCAGCTTTCCCTGGTCGCGCAGCAGTGCGGCCCGATTCAGCGGGTTCATCGGTTTTCGGTCGGCCTGCTTCACGCCCAGGAATTCAAGCGTGTGCTCCAACGCCAGCAGATCATCCACCTCGGCTGTCTCCTTGAGTTCCTCGCACAACTTGATGGCGGCGTCCCGCCGGCCCTCCTGAATCAGCCGGGCGATGGCATCCTGGTAGCGTTGCGATTTCTTGGGATCAAATTCGCGCTGGTCATGTAGCTGCGGATCGAGCAGCCGCAGGAATCCATGAGCCCATATCTCGCTCAAGGCACTGCGGAGAATGTACGCAATGCAGGTGGGGGCAATAATCAGCAGCGGAATCTCTGCCGGGCTGAGCTGTCCCTCGAGCAGGTGAAGCACCACGAGCGAGAAAAACACCACCCCGATGCACCGCAACGCCCGGGTGAGACGATGGTCGTGCTTGCTCTCGCCGCCCCACGACACATCCTTGCCCGTCAGCCACCACGTGCCCGCGGCAATAACGGCCAGAATGACGAGATTGATCAGGAGCTGGAACATGAAGGCACCACCGACCGCGCGGAGGGCGACACGACCGGGTGCCGCCTATTTTTTCAAAAAGGCGCTGAACAGATCGATCGGCAGGGGCAGGAACGTGGTGGTATTGTGCTCGCTGGCCATTTCGCGCATGGTTTGCAGGTAGCGCAATTGCAGGGCAATGGGTTCCTTGGCAATCATGGTGGCCGCCTGGACCATTTTCTCGGCCGCCTGGAATTCACCCTCGGCGTTCACAATCTTGGCGCGGCGTTCCCGCTCGGCTTCGGCCTGCTTGGCCATCGCCCGCTTCATGCTGTCCGGCAGTGCCACGTCCTTGATCTCCACCGCCGTCACCTTGATGCCCCACGGCTCGGTCTGCCGGTCAATAATCTCCTGCAGCTTCAGGTTGATCGCGTCGCGCTGCGACAGCAGATCGTCCAGCGAGGCTTGGCCCAGCACGCTCCGCAACGTGGTCTGCGCAATGAGCGACGTGGCCTTCCAGAAGTTCTCCACCTTCACCACCGCGTCGTTCGGGCTGATCACCCGGAAATACACCACCGCGTCCACCGTCGCCGGCACGTTGTCCCGGGTCATGATCTCCTGTTTGGCCACGTCGATCGTGACCACGCGCAGATCCATCCTCACCATCTTGTCCACGAACGGCCAGAGCCAGATGATGCCGGGGCCCTTGGCGCCCACGAGTTTGCCCAGCCGAAACACCACCCCGCGCTCATATTCCCGCAAAATGCGTAGCGCCTGCGGCAAAACAAACACGGCGATGATGGCCACCACGACGACCCACCGGGCGATACCCGAATTAAACAGCAGGCTGATCAATGTTTCCATGATGATTTAATCTTTTGGTTTAACTTTCAAAGTGAGTCCTTCAATGGCGGTAATCTCCACCGGTTGCCCGGCTTCCACCGGCGCTTCGCTGACGGCCTGCCAGCTTTCCCCCTCAATAAACACCCGGCCGCCGGTGGAATCAATCCGCGATTGCGCGGCGGCCGCCCGGCCGATCATGGTTTGCACGCCCGTTTTCGCGGGCTGGAACTGCGCCCCAATGCCCTTGCCCACGATCACGATGAAAAACGCCGCCGTCAGCAGCGTGCCGGGAATGATCCAGCCCAGCGACAACTCGTAGCCGGGCCCGCCATGGTTGAACAGCATGAGCGCGCCCAGAAAAAACGCCAGGATGCCGCCCGCCGTCAGCACGCCATGCGTGGTGGCAAAGGTGTCCACCATGAACAACACCACCGCCAGCCCCATCAGCACCAACCCGGCCACGTTCACCGGCAGGATGGCGGACATGTACAGCACCAAAATGAGCGCGATGGCGCCGGCCACCCCCGGCAGAATGGCGCCGGGACTGCTGAGCTCGCCGATAAATCCGTAAATGACCAGCAGCATCAGAATGAACATGACCTCCGGCCGCAGAAACAACGCCGAGAATTCTTCCCAGGAAGACATCGGAATCTCCACCACGACGGCTTGGGCCGTGTTCAGCAACCGGCCGTTGACCTGTCGGGTGCTGAGCTGCTTCAGTAAATCCGGCACATCCGTGGCCAGCAGGTCCACCACATTGGTCTGCACTGCCTCCTCGCTGGTGATCGAGGCGCTTTGCCGGACCGAATCGGCGGCCCATTCAAGGTTGCGATGCCGTTTGTCGGCAATGGAGCGGGCAAAGGCGGCCGTATCGTTTTCGATCTTGGCCTTCATGGTGTCATCCGTCTTCTCCACATTGCCACTGGCGCCGATCTCCACCGGGTGAGCCGCGCCGATGCGGGTGTAAGGCGCCATCGCCGCCACGTCCGCCGCCATGGTGATAAAGACGCCGGCGCTGCCCGCGCGCGCCGGGGCGGGCGCCACATAGACCACGGTGGGCACCTTGGCAGCGTACATATGCTGAACGATATCCGACGCCGAATCGAGCAATCCGCCGGGGGTGTTCAACTGAATGATCAGGCATTCGTCATGCCGGGCCGCGGAAATTTCCAATGCGCGATCGATGTAACTGGCGGTGGCCGGGCCGATGGCCCCGTCGATTTTGATCAGACCAACCTGTGCCGCTGGCACGGTCGCGCCCGGGAGCAGCAGTCCCAGCGCAACGATGAAACCAAGGTGTCTCATAAGGTTTCCATCTCTCATGGCAAGGTAACAGATGTCGCGGGCCCCGCAAACGATTTTGGGCCCGATTCCGCCAAGCCGGCTTGCCGGGTGAGAACCGTTCCACCAACGATGACCCCGGATGCACAACGATGAAAAATGAGACCCGAACGACTAGGTCCGGCTCAAGGCAAGCGTTGGTCCGGCCCACCGTTGATCCGGACCGGCAAGCGCGCCCGTTTGCAAGTCACGGTGTTCGTCTGGCCATTGGCGAGATCGACCACCTGCAGTCGCAGCTTGGAGCCGGCCGGCCCGCGGAACCGGGCCACGCACTGCTCCAGAGGGGTTTGGGGTCACATCTCGACATTCGACATTTCACCTTTGCAACTGGCTCCGTCGGTCGCGAACGAATGCATTCGAGCTTTGCCCTACTTCCCCGGGAACGATCGCGTGGCGGCACGCTGGCGAGCACCGCCATCCAAAATTGCCCTATTCCAACCGCCATCTCTTGATTCCATCCGTGCCCCCCATTTAACGCGCCTCACTTTGGCCCCCGTGGGTCAGGTGGTCGTCCGGTTCGCCCAACGACGGTAAAAAAACACGAATTTGTGTCGCAATATGGAGCCCTTGGATTTCAAATGTCGAATGTCGAGATGTGACCCCAAAGCATTGCCAAGCAATTCGCCGGCTGGGCGCAGCGGCTGGGGAAGGGCGAAGGCTTGCTTACTCCTCCACCGGCACCACGAGACTGTCCATGATGTAGTCCTTGCGCTCCGGCGTGTTCTTGCCCATGTAGAAATTCAGAATGGGGGCGGACTCCACGCGCGGCGCGTACTCCACCTTGCTCAAACGCATTTTCTTGCCGATGAATTGCGCGAATTCCTTGGGGCTGATCTCGCCCAGACCCTTGAACCGCGTGATCTCCGGCTTGGCGCCCAAGCCCTTCACCGCGCTGTCCCGCTCGGCTTCGCTGTAGCAATAAATCGTCTGGTCCTTGTTGCGCACGCGGAACAGCGGCGTTTCCAGCACATACACATGGCCGTCGCGCACCAGCGGCTCGAAGAACTTGAAGAAATACGTGATCATCAGGTTCCGGATGTGCATGCCGTCCACGTCCGCATCGGTGGCCAGGATGACTTTTTCGTAGCGCAGGCCGTCGGTGGAATCCTCCACGTGGAGCGCCTGCATGAGATTGTACAATTCGTCGTTCTTGTACATCACGTCGCGCTTGAGGTCCCAGACGTTGAGCGGCTTGCCCTTGAGCACAAACACGGCCTGGTT
>CAYTJG010000249.1:0-9819 GCA_964437865.1 uncultured Bifidobacteriaceae bacterium
TCCGGTTGCTACCATGCATTTATCAAAGCGCACTCGCGAATTTCTGTCAAAGATTATCAACGAAATTCGGCCAGGCCGAGAACCCCGCCCGTAAGACCCGGGGTGCTGCCCGAACTCCACGTTCTCGACTGGCAGTCCGAAAAAATCGTCCACCATGCCTGAAGGGATGCCTGGAGCTTGGCTCCGTTCGAGCCAGCCCGGACGAGAATTCGTGTCCAGGAGCCATGATTACGCACATCATTCCGGGACCGTCACCGGTTCTGTTAACGCACGGTGCCGCCCATTGCCCATCAAAAAACATCGGCACCCACCCGCCAAATTGGTTCGCACCCGATCGCCAAGGACATTAACTTCGGGCACACCTTATGATGATACCCCCGCGTTCCAAGGGCCGAGCGACGACGCACGCCCGAATCCTATGGGCCATTCCCTGCCTCGCGCTGGCGGTGTTGCTGACGGCGCCGGCCGGCGTCACCCGGGCGGCCACCTACGAAGTGGCGCAGCATGATCCCGTAGCCACCGATGACGGCCCGGGCACGCCGGAGAAACCCTGGAAGACCCTCGCCCAAGCCGCCCGGCAGGCCGCTCCGGGCGACCAAGTGAACATCCACGACGGCATTTACCGGGAACACGTGGAGTTCAAGACCAGCGGCACGGCGGAACAACCCATCCGTTTCCAAGCGGCACCCGGCGCGCACGTGGTGCTCACCGGCGCCGACCCGCTCACCGGCTGGCATCGATTGGATGGTCCCCGGAATATCTACACGATCGCCTGGCCCCACCGATTCATTGGCTGGAACGCGAACATGACGCACCCGGATGATGAATATCATCGGCTCATTGGCCGGTGCGAACAGGTGACGGTGGACGGCTATTTGCTGCGGCAGGTGCTGGAGGCCGGCCATTTGGCGCCGGGCAGCTTCTGGGTGGATGTATCCAACCAAGTGTTGCAGGTCTGGGACGTCGGCAATCGCGATCTGAACCAGACCCACGTGGAAGGCGCCACGCGAACGGAGATTGCCCTGGTGACCGGCAGCCACGTGCAACTGGCCGGCCTGTATTTTCGTTGGGCGGCCAACCTGGCGCAGCACGGCGCCGTGGTCTTATCCGGCACCAACGATCTGCTGGAGGATTGCGTGGTGGAGGACATGAATGCCAGTGGCGCCACGCTGGCCGGGGTGGATCTGGTGGTCCGCCGGTGCACGTTTCGGGACAACGGCCAATTGGGTTTCGGCGCCAACGGCGCGCACCGGCTCCGGTTCACCGATTGCCTGGTGGAGAATAACAACACCAAGGGTTTTAGTCGCGGCTGGGAAGCCGGCGGCAATAAGTTGGTGTTGTGCCGCGACGCGGTCCTGGACCATTGCCGCTTCCTGCGCAATAGAGGCTGCGGCGTCTGGTTCGATATCGGCAACGAAAATTGCACGGTGCAGAATTGTCTGGTGGCCGACAACGAAGACGGCGGGATTTTTGACGAAATTTCCTTCGGCCTGCAAGCGCACGACAACGTCGTCACCGGCAACGGCTTTGCGGAGTCGGCCGGCGCGTGGGGCGCCCAAGCCGGCATCACCCTCTCCAGCAGCCCGGAATCGGTGATCGAGCGCAACCTGCTCGTGGGCAATCGCGAGGGGTTTGATTTCCGGGAACAGACCCGCACCACGCCGCGGATCGGCCAGCGGGAGGAGGTCCCGGTCTGGAATCATGACGAAATCATCCGGCACAACCTCATCGTCTTGAATCGCGACGCCCAGGTCTGGGGCTGGTTTGACCGGCCGGACAACCGGCATTGGCCCGATCCCAAGACGGCCGAACATCCCCAGAACCTGGGCGACCTGCATTTGCAATTCATCGGCAATATATACTATGCGGATCGGGGGCAGGGTCTGATCGGCTGGGGCCCCACTTGGTCGCGCCATCGGAACTATGCCCGGCTGGCGGATTTCCAGACGGAACTAGGCATCGACCAAGGCGGTGCCGTGTGGGAACCGAAGTTTGCCAATGTGGCGGCCCGGGACTTTCGCCTGCCCTCGTCCTCGCCGGGGCCATTCCGCGTGGCGCAGCCCCAGGGCTCGGTACCCGGTTGCAGCCTGGGCTGGCGGGAGTGATGGGCGAAGCAAAAGCCAATATTCGCGCTTGACCGTCTCCGCGACTTGGTTAACATTACTCCCGCAATGTTGAACATCGTCAATCTGGCTGCCGTACTGGTATTCGTCCTAACCGACGAAGCCGGTGGCGCTTGTTGAACGAGACGATTTAACAAAAACCCACGGCTGGCAACGGTCGTGGGTTTTTTGTCATCCCCGGCCCCGCCGCCAAAAATGATTGATCATCATATGAGCAAAACAGTTGAATCCGCAAAAGCCAAGTCACAGCACGCCCCGGCGCGCGCCGAGGTGGGACCAACCATGTTCGGCCGCGACATCTTTGTCCAAGCCCTGGAACGCGAAGGGGTGGAGGTTATTTTTGCCTATCCCGGCGGCGCCAGCATGGAAATTCACCAGTCGCTCACCAAGTCGAAGATCCGCACCATCCTGCCGCGCCACGAACAAGGCGGCTCGTTCGCGGCGGAAGGTTACGCGCGCGTCACGGGCAAGGCCGGCGTGTGCATGAGCACCAGCGGCCCCGGCGCCACCAACCTCGTCACCGCCATCGCCGACGCGTACATGGATTCCTGTCCGCTCATCGCCATCACCGGCCAGGTGAGCCAGTCCATGATCGGCCGCAGCGCCTTCCAGGAAACCGACATCATCGGCGTCACCCTCCCGATCGTCAAACACAGCTACCTCATCACCGATATCAACGACATTCCGCGCATTGTGAAGGAGGCGTTTTACATTGCGCAATCGGGCCGGCCGGGTCCGGTGGTGATCGATTTTCCCAAGAACATCCAGCAGCAGAAAACGCAGCCGGTGTGGCCCACCCTGGAGGAGGTCAAACGCAATTTGCGCGGCTACAACCAGCCGGACTTGAAGGCGGACGACATTGCGCTGAACGAGATCGTGGGGCTCATTGAAAAGGCCGAGCGGCCGGTTTTGTATGTGGGCGGCGGCATCATCAGCAGCGGCGCGGCGGAGGAACTGAAGCGGTTTGCCGAGGCCACCAACATCCCCGTGACCACCACCCTGATGGGCATCGGCTCTTTCCCGGAAACGCATCCCCTCTCGCTCCGCTGGCTGGGCATGCACGGTTCGGCTTATGCCAATTGGGCGGTCAACGGCGAGTACGAGTACCGCAAGGATTTCAACGATCCCACGGTCAAGATGCACGATGGCGCCGACCTGTTGCTGGCGTTTGGCGTGCGGTTCGACGACCGCGTGACCGGCAAATTCGACGAATTTTGCAAGCACGGCACGATCGTGCATATCGACATTGACGCCTCGGAATTGAACAAGAACCGCAAGGCGCACCTGCCGGTGGTGGGCGACATCAAGGACGCCCTGACCCGGTTGAACAAGCTCATCGCCGCGCGTCCGGTGGCCAAGCAACACACCGCGTGGCTCGCCCGGATCGATGAATGGAAAAAGAAAGCCCCGTTCTCGTACCGCATCACCCCGGAAATTGTCAACAGCGACCACATGGTGGACCACATGCAGGGCAAGGAAAGCGAAGTCATCCTGCAACAGATGGTCGTGGAGAAACTCTATGAGTTGACGAAGGGCGAAGCTTACATCACCACCGGCGTGGGCCAGCACCAAATGTGGGCCGGTCAATGGTACAAATACCAGTTCCCGCGCCAGTTCGTCACCAGCGGCGGCCTCGGCTCCATGGGTTACGGCTACCCCGCCGCGCTCGGCGTCAAGGTCGCCCACCCCGACAAACAGGTGATCGACATCGACGGCGACGGCTCGTTCCTGATGAACATCCAGGAGTTGGCCACCGCGCACGTGGAGAAGATCGCCGCCAAGGCCATCATCCTGAACAACCAGCACCTGGGCATGGTCGTGCAGTGGGAGGACAAGTTCTACCACGGCAACCGCGGCCATACCTACCTGGGCGATCCCAAGGAACGCGCCTCGATTTATCCCGATTACGTCGCGGTCTGCAATTCCTTCGGCGTGAAATGCGAGCGCGTGATGTTCAAGCGCGATCTCGGCGCCGCCATCCAGCGCATGCTTGACGCCAACGAACCGTACGTGCTCGACGTCATCACCCCCTATACCACCCACGTGGTGCCGTTCATTCCCGCCAACCGGACCGTGGCGGACATGATCTGGAAACCCTGATCCATTTTCCCCATTCCCCGACGGCCGGAGGCGACTCCGGCCGTTTTATTTTTCAAGCACCGCGGCGCGCGCCCCGGCTCATCACGTTCCGCTCCGCCCCTTGAGCCCCGGCGCGTCGCCCGCCTCCCAAGTCATCGCTCCCGCATGCCCCATGGGCGGGCGGGCCAACGCGGCGGAGGCGGCAGTCGGCAAGGCCTGGATGTAATCGGCCAGAATGTTCTCAGCTTCCCGGAGTTCTCCATCGTCGATGGCGTTGGTGCTGCTGGTCATGGACAGCTCCGCTCCGTTCACAAAGGTGATTTCGAAGCCGCTGCCGGCGCGGGCTGCATCGGCCGCCGCCAGTTTGTGCCATGCCTCGCCCAGACGCCCGGAGCGCTCCAGCTCCTGCCGTCGGACCGATTCATTCAACGAGGCTGCGTTGCCGTTTTCCGCCGCCAGGGCAGCCAGTTCTTCGCGCACCAGTTGAAACCAGGGATCGGCCGCCACTCTCGCCTGCGATTTTTCGCGCAGGCCGGCGAGCACCGGCTGCACCAAGTCAAATCTGGCATAAGCCGCGGCCGGCGTCGTATCCCACGCCAAGGCATTCGGCAGCCGAACTTCGCCCACGCTCGGCAGGTCCGTCAGGGAGGGCAAAATCATGTCCGGCACCACGCCTTTCGCTTGGGTGGAGTCGCCGCCGGGGCGATAGAGTTTGGCCACCGTCACCTTCACGGACCCGGCGCCGGCGCGGTGCAGCAAGCTCTCCAATGGCACCAGCGTCTGCACCGTGCCCTTGCCAAAAGTGGAGCTGTCGCCCACCACCACCGCCCGGCGGTAATCCTGTAACGCACCGGCCACGATTTCAGACGACGACGCGCTGTAACGGCTCGTCAAGACCACCAGCGGACCGGTGTAAAGCGCGTTGGACTCGGGGGATCGCAAAACCTCCAGCGTTCCCTTCGAATTACGCGTTTGCACCACCGGCCCGGCCGGGATGAACAGGCCGGTGAACTTCACCGCCTCCTCCAACGAGCCACCCGGATTGCGGCGCAAATCCACAATCAACCCCGTGGCCCCCGCTTGCTTGAGCTTTTGGATGAGCCGGGCCGTGTCCGCCGTGGCCCCGGCCACATTGGTGTCGCCCAGGCCATAAAACAGCGGCAGGTTGATCACGCCCAGCCGACCGGGGGCGCCGTGGCCGGACGGCAAATCAATCAGCGCCGCCCGCGCGCGCTCGTCCGCCAGCTTCACGTTTTCCCGCACCAGGGAGACGGTCTCGCGGGCGCTGCTCCGCCGGCCCGCCGGCACGATGGTGAGGCTGACCGCCGATCCCTCCGGCCCCCGCAGCAAATTCACCACTCGCCAGGACGGCAGATCTGTCACCTCCTCGGGCTCGCCGTCGCCCTGCGCCACCGCCACGATGCGGTCACCCGGGTGCAGCCGGCCGCTCCGCGCGGCGGGACCGCCCGGCACCAGCGAACCCACCACCCAATTGCCGCCCTTGGCCTCGAGCGAGCCGCCAATCCCCGCCACGGACAGATTCAATTCGCTGTTGAACTCACGGGCTTCCTGGTGACCGAAATAATCCGAATGCGGGTCAAAGGCATGGGCATAGGCGTCCAGGTAAAACTCCAGCACCTCGTCGTAATTGAACTCCCGCGCCATCTGCAACCGTCGTTCATAACGCCGCGTCAACCGGGCCACGACGCCCGCCGGCGGCCGGCCCGCCAGCTTCTCCTGCAAATAATCCGCCCGCACCTGGTCTCGCCATAATGCCTCCGCTGCGGCCAGATCGCGCGGCCGCGGCAGTTCCCGGCGGTCGGTCGGCCACGTCTCAGAACCGTCGAACTCGAAATTGGCCGTCTGGAGCAAATTGGTGGCAAAATCCACCTGCGCGGCCAGCCGCTTCAAGTAGCGCGCAAAAATCACGTGCGCCGCCCACGTATCGCCTGCCGTGGCCGTCATCCGCGCCAAGTCCGGACGAAACCACCCAAATTCATCCACGTCCGATTGCAACAGCACCAGGTGCTGGCCATCGAGCGTGTCCAGATAACCGTCGAGAAACCGGCTGGAGAGCGCCGGGTCCACCGGCAGGTGCAGGAGGTGGGCGCCATCCAGCACCCCCGCCGCCGCGCTGGCCACATCGGCTTCAACGGGCGTTTCATCGTCCGGCTCGGCCGCCGCGGCGCCCGCGAGGGCCAGCCACACGGCACCGCCCAGCAGCAGGCGCCACCAGGCGCCCCGCCCGCCGCCGGCCCCACCCCGCCGCGGGACCCCGCTATATGGATGACGATCCATCATATCCAATGTTGCCCAAGCGGCCCTTAAAAGCACGTGAACTTTTGATTAAATCTCACCCGTGGGATTTACATTGCGGCAGCCCGCGGTTTTGCTATGCTGATTGTCCCTTTTAACAAGAGATTAAGATAATTTATGTCACAGCATCGCAGCCTCCGCGCAACGTCCAACCTGGGCGGCAAGCGCAATGTTCTCAAGCGTTTTGAGCGCACCGCGCTTCTCAAGAAGCGTGGTCAATGGAAGGAAGGCGACCGGATCACCGGTCTGCGCAAGACCAAGCCCGAAGCGTGAACCCATCGACGATTTGCGGTTGACGGTTGGCGACCGGACGGCTTGGCACGGCCTCCGGGCGTAAATCGGCAATCGACCATCGCAAATCCTTGTGGTTCGCCTCCAAAAATTCCTCGCCGACGCCGGTGTGGCCTCCCGCCGCACGGGCGAGCAATATATTTTGGCTGGGCGGGTCGCCGTCAACGGCCAGTGCGTGCGCCTGCTCGGCAGCAAGGTGGACTCCGAGCACGACCGCGTGACGGTGGACGGCAAGGCGGTCCAGGTGCGCAAGTTGGTTTACCTGGCGTTGAACAAGCCCCCCAAGTACGTCTGCTCGCGGGCGGATGAGTTGAACCGGCCCACCATCTACGAACTGATCCCCCGGGAATGGAACACCGTCCAATCGGTCGGTCGACTGGACTACTACAGCGAGGGATTGATTTTTCTGACGAATGATGGACAATTTGCCTTGCGCCTGACCCACCCGCGTTACGGTGTCCGCAAGAAGTATTTGGCCACCGTGGAAGGCGAGGTGACGCCGGCCATGCTCCAGTTGTTTAAACGGGGCATTTTCCACGAAGGCGAACGCCTGCAGGCGCTCGCCGCTCGGGTGATTTCCGGTACGCGGAGCCGATCGGTCGTGGAACTGGAACTCGGCGAAGGCAAGAACCGCGAGGTGCGCCGACTCTTTGAGTCGCAAGCCCTCACGGTCAAAAAATTGCAGCGGACGCAGATCGGGCGCATCCGTCTCGGCGAATTGAAGCCGGGCAAATGGCGGACGCTGAACGCGGTGGAGATAAAAACTTTGACTTCAGATTTATGAAAACGAACTGCTGGTTGATTTTAGGAACGATGCTCGCCACGACTGCCGTGGCGCAAGTGAATACGAACACGCTGCCGCAAATTCCCGCGCCAGCCACTGCCGCGCCGGTCCCCCCCCCCACTGTTTCCACCGGCGCACCCACCGGCGCCAGCACCAACACCGTGGCCAAGAAACACGCCAAGGGCGTGAAAAAAGCCGTCAAAAAGAAAATCGTCGCCCAGGCCGCGGACAAGCAAGCCGGTGACAAGAAACTCGCCAGCGAAAAGAAAACCGCCGAAGCGCCGGCCGGCCCCATCATCCTCGTTCCCGGTCCGGCCACCATCACGGCCGAAGCGGTGAACCTCCGCGGCCAGGCCGGCCTGCAAGGCGAAGTCGTGGGCCATGTGAAAAAAGGCGATACCGTCAGCATCCTCGCCGAAATCAATTTGGACAAGCCCAAGGCCGGCGAACCCGCCCAATGGGCCAAGATCGCCCTCCCCGCCGGCACCAAGGTCTGGGTGGATTCCAAGTATGTGGACAAGACCAACAACGTGGTGGCAGCCAAGAAATTGAATTTGCGCGGCGGCCCCGGCGAGAACTTCAGCGTGCTCGGCGTCATTGAAAAGGGCGCGGCCGTCACCTCCGTCAGCACCAAGGGCGATTGGATGCAGATTGAAACGCCCGCCAGCGCCTTTGCGTTTGTCGCCGCTCATTATCTCAAGCAGGAAGCCGGCGCGGAATCCACCGCGTCCGCCCCGGCCCTCGCGGCCAATGTGGAAAATGGCACCGTGCCCCCGCCCGCCGTGAATCCCACGCCCACGCCCGCTCCGGCTCCGACGCCGACGCCCGTGGCCGAAACCCCGGTGATCGCCCCGCCCGCCAATACGCCGCCGCCCGTGAGCACTCCGACGCCCACGCCCACGCCGGCTCCCGTGACGCCGACCCCGGCTCCGGAAACCGCGGCCGCCACACCCGCCCCCACCCCGGTGGTGACGCCCGAAGTCCCCACGCCTACGCCCACGCTCGCCCCGGACGACAACGATACGAATTTGCCGCCGCCCCCGCCGCGCATCATCACACATGAAGGCTTCGTCCGTCACTCGGTCAGCCCCGTGGCCCCCACCTATTTCGAGTTGTTTGACCCGGCCAACGACAAGGCCATCGATTACCTCTATACCTCCACCACCAACCTCAACCTGACCCGCTACAACGGCCTGCATATCGCCGTCACCGGCGAGGAAGCCATGGACGTGCGCTGGAAAGACACCCCGGTGATCAAGATCAAGGAAATTCACGTGCTCGCTCAACCGGACAAGGTTCCCCTCAAGCCGGTAAAGTCCTTTAACCCATAGTCCGGACCGGTCGGGAATCTGAACGTGAACAACCTCATCGACGGACGCGCCATCGCGGCGCAAATCCAGCGGGAATTGACCGCCCGCGTCGCCCAGCTCAAAGCCCGGGGTATCGTCCCCGGGCTGGCTTTCGTGCGCGTGGGTGAAGACCCCGCTTCCAAGGTGTATGTGGGCATGAAGGAGAAGACCTGCGCCGCCCTGGGCATCTTCTCCCAAACCCACGTGCTGCCCGCGCAGACGCCCGAAGCCGACCTGCTCGCGCTGATCCAACAATTAAACGCCGATTCGCGGATGCATGGCATCCTGGTGCAAACCCCCGTGCCCAAGCCCATCCGCGAGGCCGTGGTCAGTTCCACCATCCTGCCGGAAAAGGATGTGGATGGCTTCCATCCCGTCAATGTCGGCAAGCTGATGCTCGGCGACCGGACCGGCTTTGCTCCCTGCACCCCGGCGGGCGTCGTGGAATTGCTCGTGCGCTCGGGCGTGAAAACCGAGGGCGCGGAGGCGGTCATCTTGGGTCGCGGCACGCTCGTCGGCAAACCCCTGGCCGCCATGCTGTGCCAGAAGGGACCGGCGGCCAATTGCACCGTCACCATCTGCCACTCGGCCACCCGCGATATCGCCGCGCATTGCCGTCGCGCGGATATCATCGTGGCCGCCCTGGGCGTGCCTGAATTTCTGAAAGCGGACATGGTCAAACCCGGCGCCGTGGTCATCGACGTGGGCGTCAATCGCGTGGCGGATCCCGCGGCCAAGTCGGGCAGCCGGCTGGTCGGCGACGTGGATTTCAAGCACGTGCAGCCCATTGCGGGCAAAATCACGCCCAATCCCGGCGGGGTCGGTCCCATGACCATTGCCATGCTCATGCAAAACACCGTGAGCGCAGCGGAGAAAA